>DBGDZK010000103.1:0-3201 GCA_048373195.1 Collinsella sp. | reverse complement strand
ATCGATGACATATACGAGGGAGTCGACGATTTCGGGCTCATCACCTCATCCGAGGCGGCGAAGCTCGGGATGTCCAACGCCGAGCTCGTCCAGCAGGCGAAAGCGGGAAAGCTCGTCCGCGTTGCGCGCGGGGTGTACCGTATGCCCGTCTGGCCATCCCAGCCCCAAGCCCCCTTCGCGATCGCAGTGAAGGCGGCAGGCGTCGGGGCCTTCCTCTACGGAGAGTCCGTCGTCGCCCTACTCCAGCTGGCACCCACGGACCCATCCAAGATGTGGGTCGCCACGCCGAACCGCGTCCGGCGGGACCTAGGGAAAGGCGTCAGGATCGTCAGATCAGATGCCGAGCCGACTTGGATCGACGGCGTTCCCTGCCAGCCGCTTGCTGCCGCGATAGCCTGCGCCGCGCAGACCATGGGCGCCGACAGGGCACTCGAGGCTGCTTCCGAGGCGCTGCGCATGGGATATCTGAACGCAGGCGAGAAGAAGGTGACTATTGCAGCGCTTTTGCTACACCGTTCCACGCTCCACTGCTACAGCGCTCCATGGCAGACTGCCACACCCTAACAATCTAAATTGCCACGCGCCCCGAAAGGGGCGCTTCCTTTTCCGCCACAATTCCGATGGGCACAAAAGTGCCCATCGGACCATTGCGAGAAAGGAAGAAAAAATGGTCAAGTACAGAGAAATACTTCGGCAAAGGGCGATGGGGGTGAGTGTCAGGAACACAGCGTTCTCGTGCAGGTGCTCCACCGCAACGGTAAGGGCGGTGACCACCCGCGCGAAGGCGCACGGCCTCGAGTGGCCCTTGC
Organism: Collinsella sp.; assembly: GCA_048373195.1. Classification (GTDB taxonomy): domain Bacteria; phylum Actinomycetota; class Coriobacteriia; order Coriobacteriales; family Coriobacteriaceae; genus Collinsella. The sequence continues at coordinate 2,392 of DBGDZK010000103.1, read as the reverse complement.
CGGAGGAGATGAACGATGCGGCGATTCGAGCCGTCATCTATCCGGCAAAGGAGCGATCCGATATGTCGAAGGCGGAGATCGACCATCCCCGCATCGACAAGGAGATGAACCGTCCCGGCATGACCATGCTGACGCTTTGGAGGGAGTACTGCGAGGACGCCCTGGCATCGGGCATGGAACCCTACCTGTACTCCGCCTTCTGCCAGAAGCACCGCGCCTGGGCGGCCGCCAACAAGGTCTCCATGCGCATCGAGCGCAAACCCGCCCAGGAGATGCAGGTCGACTACGTCGGCGACACCATGGAGGTGCTCGACGCCGACACCGGCGAGGCGCGCAAAGTCTACGTCTTCGTGGCGTGCTTGCCCTATTCGGGCGAGATGTTCGCCGAGGGCGCCTACAACATGAGAGCGGAGTCCTGGGTCGAGGCCCACGTCCACGCCTTCGCCTTCTTCGGCGGCAGCGTGCCGATAGTGGTTCCCGACAACCTCAAGCAGGGCGTCGTCAAGAACACCGTCGAAGAGCTCGTGATCAACGAGCAGTACCGCAGGATGGCCGAGTACTACGGGTGCGCCGTCGTGCCCGCGCGCCCCAGGAGGCCGAGGGACAAGGGGGCGGTGGAGATGAGCGTGAGGGTCATCGAGCAGCGCGCCATCGCGCCCCTTCGCAACCAGCTGTTCACCTCTCTCCGGCAGCTGAACGAGGCTCTTTTGGAGAAGGTGCGCGAGATCAACGCCCGTCCGTTCCAGAAGCGCGAGGGCAGCAGGGATGAGGTCTTCGTCCGCCAAGAGAAGCCGCTGCTCATCCCGCTGCCGGGCAAGCCCTACGAGATGGTTACCCGCAAGGTTGTCACTGTTAATTTTAACTACCACGTCTCGTTTGACGGATGCTGGTACTCGGTTCCGTTCAGCTACGTCAAGCGCGAGGTGGAGCTATGCGCCACCAGATCCGCTGTTTGGGTGGCCTGCGACGGCGAGCGAATCGCCATGCACGAGCGCATCTACGGCCCTAGGGGAAGCTACCGCACCAACCCCGACCACATGCCCGATTCCCATCGCGACTTTGTGGAGTGGGACGCGAAGCGCTTCCGTAAATGGGCGGCCGGGATCGGCCCGTCCTGCGGGGAAGCCGTCGATGCCATCTTGAGGTCGCGCAAGATCGAGCAGCAGTCCTACCGCTCGTGCCGCGCGGTGCTGGCGCTCGCGAAGAAGCACGGAAGGGAGATGCTCGAGCAGGCGTGCGCCAAGGCCTGCTCTCTAACGCCCAGGCCGAGCTACAAGACGATCAAATCGATTATCTCGGAGATGGGGGCCGCAGGGCCCGAGGACCAAAACGCCGGAGCGTATCTGCGCGGAGGCGACTACTACCGGAACTTGAGCGAGGGGGACGATGAATAATGACGGCGAGCCAGACGACGATGGACAAACTCTATGGCATGAGGATGTCGGTGATGGCGCAAGCGTATCGCGACCAGGAGGAATCGCAAGGAGTGGCAGAGATGACCTTCGACGAGAGGTTCGCCATGATAGTCGATGCCGAATGGGACGCGCGCCGCATCAACAGGAGGACGAGGCTGTTGCGCCAGGCCGGCTTCTCCGATCCCGAGGCGAACATTGCCGATGTCCGCTACGACGCGGATCGCAAGCTCGACCGCACGAAACTGATAGAGCTGTCCAACTGCACATGGATAAGAGGCCACCGCAACGTCGTGATCACGGGCGCGTCGGGCGCCGGCAAGAGCTGGATTGCCTGCGCGCTCGGGGTGGCGGCCTGCAACGCCTTCTTCAGCGTAAGGTACGTCCGGTTGCCCGAAATGCTCGACGAGCTGAACGTGAGCAAGAACGAGGATTGGCTCAAGGCGAAGAAGCGCTACACGAAATGCGACTTGCTGATACTGGACGATTGGCTTTTGGAAAAGCTCGAGGGGAAGGCGGCGCGCGAGCTTTTAGAGATAGTCGAGGCGCGCTTGCGCAGCGGGTCCTTATTGATTTGCTCGCAGTTCTCGCCAGCAGGCTGGCATTCAAAGCTCGGGGAAGGAGCAATCGCAGATGCCGTCATCGACCGCATAGTCTATCGGTCGGACGTCATCCATATTGAAGGCGACGAGTCAATGCGCAAGCGCATCGGCTAAGAGCATAACCGGCCGTATTGGCCAAGAGGGGCGCTTGCGCGCCCCTCGCAATCAGAGCAACCCGCATTGCTACGTGGCAGTCTGCCATGGAACGCTGTAGCAGTGGAGCGTGGAACGGTGTAGCAAAAACGGCGCAATAAGCACGTTGGAGATCGACGTGATGACGGGCGCCGAAGGGGCGGTCGAGACCGAGGAGGCCGCCGAGACCTTGCCCCGCGAGTTGGAGGAGCCGTTGGTGACGTAGCCGCACACCTTGTAGTAGTA
>DBGDZK010000102.1:0-2706 GCA_048373195.1 Collinsella sp. | reverse complement strand
TGGAAGGAGCTTTGGGCATGTGGTCCCTGTCTCCACATTTGCGCGCGGATCACATGGGGAATTCAATGAAAATACGCATGCGTTTTATACAAAACATGTAATGGCGTTAGCAAAAAGGGTGCGAAAAAAATGACGCCTTATACGACTACGATTCGTTTTGGAGTCACCCTTGGTGTCAAAAAAGAAAAAGGTCAGAGGTTTAACACCTCTGACCTATGCTTTAGATGGTGGGCGATACAAGATTCGAACTTGTGACCCCATCCGTGTGAAGGATATGCTCTACCCCTGAGCCAATCGCCCGTCGCCTTTCGGCAAAAGAGATACTATCATAGCCGCGCGTGGTTTACCAAGAACTTTTTGCCCTCGATTGTAAATTCGTGGGCGTCGGCCGCGCCATGGCAAGCGCCCTAACCAGCAAACCAGCAGCTAAACCACCCTTTATCGCTTGATCCACGACGTCTCGGGGCGGCAGATAAGTCGTGCGTTGTTGTAGGCCATGTCGAGCGTGAGGCAGGTGCGCGCTGCGTAGAAGCCGTCCTCGCGCTGGATGGTCAGCGCCAGTTCGGGCTTGTCGCCGGTCAGGCACAGCGGTAGGAGTAGCTGGATCCGGCCGCCGTAAAACTGCGGCACGGCGAGCGTGTAGTTGGCTGCGGCGCGGCGGGCGGCCTCGACGACAGCTCCCTCAAAGGCGCGGCGTAGCAGCAGCGAGTTGTCCTCCCCCATCAGGCTAGCAGGAATGCGCGTCAGGTTCTCCTCGTCGCCCAGAATGTGGTCGATGTTGGAGCGGATGGGAAGGCGGTAGTCAAAGACAAGCTCGGAGGGGTCCTCGGCAAAGCGCACGCGGCACGGCAGGTACTCAAACGAGACCAGCATGGGGTCGCTCTCCTTAAAGAAGCCCTTCAAAAACCAGCGCTGGCGCGCGTCGGGCTTGGTGTTGGGCTCAAACAGGCCGTAGATGGTCTCGTAGCGGCGCGTGTACAGGCCGGTGTTAAACAGGCATCGGTCGTCGTCGAACACCAGCGGCAGGTTGGACGGCGCGGTCTGGTCCACGTCGCGCTCGGTCAAAAATACTGCGCGGCTAAACGAAAACGACAGGTAGTTTTTGAGGATGCGGTTGCCGGGACCCCAGTCCTCGGGGTCGGCGAGGTCGGCCAAGCGGTCGTAGCAGGGCTCGGGGCAAAACGCGAAGTCGTACACATTGCTGCACAGGGTGCCGAGGATTTCCATGTGGTGTCCAATCCATTCAATAACTGGCGTGCGGATGGTTTGATTCTATACGGGTGACGGGTCGCCCGCGCCCACAATGCAACCGCGGCGCAACTCTTCGGCGAGTCCACTGGTCGTGCGGCTTCCGGAAACGAGGTCCTGGATCCAAGCGTAGTACTGGTTTCGTTAGAGCGATACCCGTTATCAGGCGCGTTCGACCGCCACCTTTGCTCCTGGCTCTCCGGCAGAGTAGATATCTCTTGGTATTAGAGGCGCCTCCAATCAATGCGATTGAAAGCGCCTTCTCCGCGAGCATTGTTTTGATTGCGTTGGTCGTGCTCTGCGACCAAGGTCTTCTCGGCAGGCTTTCTTTTGATTCCGTTGGTCGCGCCTTACGACCAAAATCAAAGTCAAGCATACAAATGAATGGGAAGAGCTGCAAGGCAAACCCAGAAGTCACACGGTCGCGCTCGTCGTCTCTCGGGCTATGCCAGAAGGCTGGATAGTACCGCTATCCGTCGAAGGACAAAAATGGCGAGGTACGTACCTCGCCGATCTGGCACCTCCAAGACGGCCGTCTCTTTGGTGATTGAGTTTTCTCACACTTCAGGGGCATTTAGAGCTGCATTGATAAGGTCGGCGGAGTTGTCGAAACGACCTAGTTCTCCACTGGCAAAGAACGCATCCTCTTCGCGGATGGCCTCTAGGCTTTCGGCGTTAGGTTCTTTGGGAGGACAGGGCTGTAGGGTTGTATCCGTAAGCTCATCGTTTCGTTTATGTTGAGACATAAAGGCGTATCTCTTCCTGCTTGATGCTTTTGCGGAATGCTGGGCGCATGTGCTCTGGTGGGTTGGTGACGATTTCAACCTTTCGCCCAAGTTCCCTCTCGAGCTCATGGGAGAGTTCGTAAAGCGTGCCGAACGTCATGGTGTTGCCGCAAACTAGGCGCAAGTCAATATCGCTATCGGGCGTTTGCTCGCCTCGGGCAAACGAACCAAATAAATAGGCTACGCTGACGTCGTATTGAGCCAGCACGCGGGTGACGGCAGTGGATATGTCGGTAGGCGAAATCATGAGTTAATTACCGTTCAACAGTAGAGCGTCAGGGGGCCAGCGCCGATGCCGCCGGTCCGGCCTTTTGCCGTTCTGCAAGCTCAAAGATAACCGGAGCGTTTGATCTAACAAATTCTGTCAAGAAATTGAGGTCATCAGCAGTAAATCCTTCGACGTTGAACCATTTGACCGCTGGCAAGAAGCATTCCGCATGGTCAAAGCCAAAGTCAACAGTTCGTTCGACGGCTACGCGAACGGTTCCGTCGTCTCGTGTTTCTGAGTAGGCAAACTGAGTGCCGTCATCTAGGTAATGTCGAGAAAGTTGGTGTAGCGCCCGATCCGAAGTGAGTCGGCCCGGCGTCCTGGAATCTGGAATACGGTTGATATCCTATGCCGCCTCGACCCTGTCCGCAAGCTCGAGGCCGGACTCGAGCATCTTCCTGGCCT
>DBGDZK010000101.1:0-14200 GCA_048373195.1 Collinsella sp. | reverse complement strand
GCGCGATTTCTATACCGTTGAGTATGACTACCCCGATTTTCATCTCTCCATGGAGTGCTACTACTGCTCGCTCGCCGATGAATCCGATGAGCCTCAGAAACATGACCGACAGCTCGATATCCGCTGGATTCCGCGCACCTCGCTTGCCACGGTGGAATGGATGCCCGCCGACAAGGGGCTCATTGATGCCCTGATTGAGCTGAAGGAGGACCGGCTTGAGGCCAACGCCGCCAACCGCACCGAGTCCACCACAGCCGACGAGCCCGTTACCAAACCCAAGCGCAAAGCCAAGCGCCACAGCAAAAAGCGTCCCAAGCCCGGTCTGCTCGACGGCATCGATACCTCGGACCTCTCCGCTGACGAGCGCGAACTGGTACGCCGTCGCGCCGCCATCAAAAAGTCCATGAAGGGCAACAAACGCGCCAACACCAAGCCCGAGCTGCTCGTTCGCCAGCGCCTACGGGCCGCGGGCCTTACGGGCTATCGTTTGGAATGGAAGGTTCCCGGCAAGCCCGACATCGCCTTCCCCGGCCGCAAGATCGCCATCTTCGTCAACGGCTGTTTTTGGCACCGCTGTCCCAAATGCAACCCTAGCAAGCCCAAGCGCAACGTTGAGTTTTGGGAGGCAAAGTTTCGCCGCAACGTCGAGCGCGACCGCGCTGCCGTGGCAGCACTCACTCAAATGGGCTGGACGCCCATAACCATCTGGGAATGCGAGCTCAAAAAAGACCGTATCGACGCCACGATGGAAAAGGTCATCGAGCAGGTGCGCGCCGCAGAGCCGCAGCGCTAACAGCGAGCCGTCCACACGCCCCACACAGGCGAGCCACATCCGCGCCACAAACCTTAGAAAGCCCTTAAGCCCCCAACCTTTCAAGAGTGTTACTCGATACCTCTGACCCGCAGTTTCATCGTAACACCAAACCAGGTTAAGCCTTTCTTTAGCGCTTCTTTGCGACGTCCGCGGCATAATACTGCCAACGCACGGGACCTAGCAGCACACCCCGTGCGCAACCTTTTGGTGGACATCGAGGAGGCCGCATAAGCACGCATTCTTCCAACGACGCAGCACAGCAGCCATCCCTAAATCATGCAAACCTTTTCTCCTTCCCCCCGACACAGAGAAACGGCCTCCTCGACTCCCCAACCCCAAAACCCAACCGCTCAACCGATCAGGAACTCAACCTGCGAGCATCCTTCGATAAGCTCCAAGCCTCACTAGACCAAGCATTCCCCAACCAAGCCCGGGCATACTAACCCCTCATCAACAAAGCAGCCCTAACGCCCCATCCTTTCCGCCCCAACGCCACAAGGGCGACGACCTCGAGAAGGTCAACTTGGGAGGGACGAGGGCTTAGTTCCCCAATCTTTCCGCAGGGGGCAAAAAGCCTCGCCGCACGAAGTGCGCAGCGAGGCTTTTTGCATGCCCGAGGACGATTGGGGAACTAAGCCCTCATCCCTCCCCGGGATATGTAGCGAGTCGGAGTACCCTTGCTGTTACTCTGCTTTGCCCACAGAGTTGAGGTTGGTCATGCGGATCTTAACCAGCTCGGTGATCTCACGCATACCCTCCTTGGCCGGCTTCTTGGGGTCGAAGCAGGCGGGGTTCTCGGCCATGTAGGCCATGAAGCCCTTGGTGTAGGCCTGACGCAGCTCGGTGGCGTAGTTAACCTTGCAGATGCCGTTCTTCACAGCCTCGGCAACCTGCTCATCGGGCACACCGGAGGTGCCGTGCAGAACCAGCGGCACGTCGACGGCGTCGCGAATGGCCTTGACCACGGACTGCTCGATGTGCGGATCGCTCGTGTACACGCCGTGGCTGGTGCCAACGCCAATTGCGAGGGAGGTGCAGCCGGTACGCTCGACGAACTCCTTGGCCTCGGCAGGATCGGTGTAGGGGCTCTCGCCCTCAACCGCGGGACCGTCGTCCTCCTTGCCGCCAACCTTACCGAGCTCAGCCTCGACGGGCACGCCCATGGCGCGGCCAGCATCGGCGACGGACTTGGTCAGGGCGATGTTGTCCTCGAAGGACTCGTGCGAACCGTCGATCATGACAGAGGTGTAGCCAGTGCGGAAAGCCTGCATGCAGCGGTCATAGCCATCGCCGTGATCGAGGTGCAGGGCGACGGGCACGGAAGCGCGCTCGGCGGCAGCCTTGACCATGCCGTAGAAGTAGTCCAGACCAGCGGTCTTGATGGTGCCCGGGGTGGTCTGCATGATGACGGGGGACTTGGTCTCCTCGGCAGCGGCCAGAACGGCCATAACAAACTCGAGGTTCTCGACGTTGAAAGCGCCAACAGCGTAGTGGCCGGCCTGAGCGTCCCTGAGCATCTTTTCGGTGGTAACAAGTGCCATGAGCGTTTGCTCCTCTCCCTCGCCCGCATCTGGACATCGGGCGTAGTTGTTCACAAGGCATTTTACCTTGCGTTTTGTTGACGTCATTGTATGAAATTCGACGGTTATAGATACGCGGGACAACGCCCTTGCACAGGGCCAAATCCTCAAATTTGAAAAGCAAACGGAAGGAATTAAGACCGAAGACCTATATTCGATATTGAGTTTTGAGCGCCGAATCTCTTTCTTTTATAGAAAAGATAAGTAATCGAAAGCTGTTTTCTTACTAAAAAAGAAAATGAACGAAAATGGTTTCAACATAATTCCTGCAAATTTAGGCTGAGGATGGAGCAGCTATGGCTCACGCAACAACCCGGGCCTTCGCCGATGAGCGTCGGGCCGCCATCATGGAGATGCTCGAGCATAACGCCTCTGTGCAGGTGGCGGAAATTGCCCAGACCTTTGCCGTGTCTTCTGTCACCGCCCGTGCCGACTTGGACGCGCTCGCCGAGGCTGGCAAGCTGCGTCGCACGCATGGTGGCGCCGTATCACTCCACAAGCGACTCACCGTCTCCACGCAGGATCGGCGCATCAACGTCAATGCCGCCGCCAAGCAGGCCATCGCCCAAAGCGCCATGCAGCTGGTCCGCGACGGAGACACCCTGCTCGTCGACTCGGGCACCACAGCACTCGAGTTCGTCCGGCTCCTCGACCAGCGCGACGGCATCACCGTCATCACAGCCGATATAACAATTGCCGACTACATCGACGAGAGCATGCCCTCGGTCGATGTCGTCATGCTGGGCGGGGCGCTGCGCAAAGGCCATCGTTATCTCTATGGCCCGCTCACCATGCAGGCGCTTCAAACGGTTCACGCAGATCTCGCCGTCATGTGCCCCGGCGCCTTTGTGCCCGGCTGCGGCTTTACCACCGACTTTCCCCAGATGGCAGAAACCAAAACGGCCATGATCGCCGCAGCCCATCAAAACGTCGCCCTCATGGACGCCAGCAAGGTCAACGGACGCGGCATGTATCGCTTTGCCGAACTCGCCGACGTCGACTCCATCGTGATGGACCGTGACCCCGATAATGCCGTCGCCACCTCAATCGCCGAGATCGTCGACAACGCCCGCCCAAATCTCCTCATCGCCGGCGCTTAAACAAAAACCACCACAAAGGTGCCTGTCCCCTTTGTGGTGGTTTTGCTCGTTAAAAGCGAAATATCGCTACTTGGACAGCTCGTCGGCGAGGGCTTCGATCTGGGCGCGCGATGCGTCGTTGAGCGAACCCAGGACGGTCACCTTGTTCTGCGCCAGGGTGATGTCCTTCATGCCCTCGAGCTCCTCGGTCATAACCTTGGCAGCAGCGGGCGCCCAGGAGCCGGCCTCGACGAGCGCCACCGTGCGGTTCTGGTAGGCATGCTCGGCGAGCGTGTGGATGAAGGTGCTCATGAACGGGAAGATCTCGCCCTGATAGGTGATGGATGCAAGCACCAGGCGGTCGTAACGGAACGCGTCCTCAACGGCCTCGGCCATATCGTCGCGAGCCAGGTCAAAGACGGAGACCTTCTGGCCGCGAGCCTCGAGCGCAGAAGCGAGCTCCTCGACGGCAGCCTTCAGATGGCCGTAGACGCTCGCGTAGGCAATCGTGACGCCCTCGTCCTCGGGCTGATAGCTCGACCAGGTGTTGTAGGTGTCGAGGTAATAGCCCAGATTCTCGGTAAGAACAGGACCATGGAGCGGACAGATGATCTGGATATCCAGAGCGGCGGCCTTCTTGAGCACGGTCTGCACGAATTTGCCGAACTTACCGACGATGCCAAAGTAGTAGCGGCGCGCTTCGCAAGCCCAGCCTTCCGGGTCCTCGATGTCGTTGGCGCCGAACTTGCCAAAGCCGTCGGCACTAAAGAGCACCTTGTCGGTGGACTCGTAGGAGAAGATCACCTCGGGCCAGTGCACGTTGGGGGCGCCGATAAACGTTAGGCTGTGGCCACCCAGGTCGAGCACGTCGCCCTCTTTGACGACCATCTTACGCTCGGGGTAGTCGGTGCCAAAGTAGTTGACCATCATGCGGAAGGCGCCCATGCTGGCCACTATCTGTGCCTGGGGGTAGCGCTCCATAAAGGCGGCGATGCCAGCAGAGTGATCGGGCTCCATGTGATGGATAACCAGGTAGTCGGGCGTACGTCCATCGAGCGCGGCCTCGAGGTTGCCGAGCCACTCGTCAACAAAACCACCATCGACCGAATCGGCGACAGCGATCTTTTCGCCCAAGATAACGTAGCTGTTGTATGCCATACCGTTCTCGGACACATCGTACTGGCCCTCGAACAGGTCAATGTCGTGATCGTCGACGCCAACGTAGCGGATATCCTTGGTGATCTCCATCAGGCAAAGCCTCCTAGATAGACAAAATAACCCGTCTATCATAGCACTCGGCAGCATTCCAACTGTTATCTGCCGGCATCCTTACCGATTGTTATTGAAATACGATAAATCGCCGTTTACCTGCGCAAACTATGAGCGTGGTATCGCCGTGCTATGTCGAATAATGAGCTGGCCGGGAATACGAATGGCAACGGTTTTGCCCGCCGTACCCGCCTCGGGAACCGCATGCTCGAATACCTCGCGTCCGCGCTGATGTAGATCGAATCGCACGGTCGTAAGCTCGTTGTGTGCCACAAAATCATCGAGCGAATCGTCGACGCCCACCACGCTCACGTCCTCGGGCACGCGCAGACCGCTATCGCGCAGCGCTGCAATCGCGCCATTTGCCATCTGGTCGTTTGCCGCATAAATCGCCGTCATGGCGCGATCGTGCTCGGCCAGGTACCTGCCGGCCTCGTAGCCGCTGTTGGCAGACCAGTCGCCCTCGAGCGGCTCTGCCGGCTCGATGTGTTTACGCTCGAGCGCATCCTGCCAACCGGCTCGACGAAATTGCTCGTCGACCGAGAACGACGGGCCGCCAATATAGCGAATCTGCTCGTGCCCCAGCTCAAACAGGTGATCCATAAGCAAGAGCGAGCAGCCGTAATGGTCGGAATCGACCGTGGTCACGCGCGGATGCGCGTACATGGTAACGATGACCGTGCCAATGCCCGGCAGTGGATCAAACGTCTCAAAATCGGGCGCCATGCGGCTCATGCCGATGATGATACCGTCCACCGGCAATGCGGCCATACGACGCGTGGCCTCGGCAAGTGAGAATTCCTCGGTCTTGGACATCTCGACCAGCGTGATGGCGCAATTATGCTCGCGAGCAGCGCTGGCGATGCCGTCAATCATTGAGAGGTTGCCAAACTTGGTGACATCGTTGATGCATAGGCCGACCGAATGGTAACGGCCGTCGCGCAGCGAGCGACCGGCATAACTCGGACGAAAGCCGAGCTCTTGCATAGCGGCCTGCACGCGCTGGCGCGTCTGCTCGTTAACGTTGGGCAAGCCGTTGGCGACGCGCGAAACCGTCTGCTGCGAAACGCCAGCAGCGCGGGCGACGTCGGCCATGGAGACCGGACGCGTACCTGTATCGTTGGACGGGCGCCTTGCCACAGGATCACCTTCACCCTTGCGAGATCTGAATAGCGTGCATGCCGGCCCGGGCAGAAATACATCCCGCGCCGAGGCCCGCTATCGTCGGACGCATGTTAACGTACTCTACTTTTTCTATCTGCATCTCTTCTGCTTTATAAGTCCATACGGCAGTACCGTTCACGGCTGTATTTCTACCGATTACCAGATTCTCAAAAAGTGACAAGCGATGTGTTATGAGTACGTTAACATAGCCCGTAACGTGCGGTATCGTGAACACTTGGTTCATACCGCTACAAGTTGTTAACGTACTCATAACGACGCAAAACCCACCCGTGCGCGCCAAAGAAAGGACTCCCATGACCACCCCCGACGAAAAGACATTCGCCACGCTCACCAAGCTGTTCGAGGAGGAGTTTGGCCCCATCGGCGACCGCCAGGTGCTCTACGTGCACGCGCCCGGCCGTTCTGAGATCAGCGGCAACCACACCGACCACGAGGGTGGCCACGTTATCGCCGGCTCGCTCGATGTCGCTGTCGACGGCATCGCCGTGGCAACCGATTCCAACAAGGTTCGCGTAGCCGACGAGGGCTATCCCACGTTTGAAATCGCGCTCGGCACGCTAGACGTGCAGGAGTCCGAGAAGGGCACGTCCGCAAGCCTCGTGCGCGGTATGGCCCACGAGATTGCAGCCCTTGGCGTTGAGCCTCACGGCTTCGATTTTGCTTTCACCTGCTCCGTCCCCTCGGGCGGCGGCCTTTCCAGCTCCGCTGCCGTCGAGGCCGCATACGGCCGCGCCATGGAGACGCTCTGGGGCGCGCCCGCCATTGAGCCCGTCGCGCTCGCGCAGATGAGCCAGCGCACCGAGAACAACTACTACGGCAAGCCCTGCGGTCTGATGGACCAGGCCGCCGTGTGCCTGGGTGGCCTCGCCTACATGGACTTTGAGGACCAGGCTCAGCCTAAGACCCAGAAGCTCGAGCTCAACTTTGAGGATCACGGTTATGCGCTTGTGCTCGTTAAAGTGGGCACCGACCACGTGGCCGCCACCGACGACTACGCCGCCGTTCCGCGCGAGATGCAGGACGTCGCCGCCGAGTTTGGCAAGGCACGCCTGTGCGAGGTAAACGTGGCGGACTTTGACGCCAAGCTCCCCGAGCTGCGTGCCAAGCTGGGCGACCGTGCCTGCCTGCGCGCCGTTCACTACTGGTACGAGAACGGCCTGGTCGACAAGCGCTGGGCAGCTCTGAACGCCGGCGACATCGACCAGTTCCTGGTCCTGACGCGCGAGTCCGGCGCCAGCTCTGCCATGTACCTGCAGAATGTTGTTGCCAAGCTGGGTTCCGAGCAGCCTTCCATGTATGCTCTGGCGCTGGCCGAGCACGTGCTCGACGGCCGCGGCGCCGTCCGTATCCACGGTGGCGGCTTTGGTGGCACCATCCAGGCCTTCGTGCCGCTCGACCTGGTCGACACCTTCATTGCCAAGATGAACGGCTGGCTGGGCGAGGGATCTGCCCGCCACTACGCGATTTCTGACAAGGGGGCTTACGCGGCATGGCTGTAATGACTGACGTGCGCAAGGCTGTGCAGGGCCTCATCGAGTACGCTATCCACCGATCGATGATCGGCCAGGACGATCGCATCTGGGCATACAACACCATTTTGGAGTGCATCGGCGCCACGGGCCCCGCACTCGACATGGCTTGGGCGCTCAAGACCGAGAAGATTTCGCTCTTGCACCCCGATACACTCCCCGACTTCGACCTAGAGGGCACGCTTGCTGTGCTTTCCGAGGCCGCCGTTGCCAACGGCGCTGCCGAGGACACGGCGTCGGGCCGCGACCGCATCGCCATGCGCATCATGGGCGCACTCATACCGAGGCCTTCGGTTGTAAACGAGGAGTTCAACGGCCGCATGGGCGTCAACGAGCCCCGCGCCGCGACCGACTGGTTCTACGGTCTGTGCTGCGACGCCGGCTACGTGCGCCGCGCCGCCATCGCGCGCAATATCAAATGGAGCACCCCCACCAACTGGGGCGACCTCGAGATTACCATCAACCTGTCAAAGCCCGAAAAGGACCCGCGCGATATTGCCGCGGCCGGCGCCGCCAAAAACACGGGCGAGAAGTATCCCGCCTGCCAGCTCTGCATCGAAAACGAAGGCTATCCCGGACGCTCCGCTGCAGCCGACGGCGGCGCCCATCCCGCCCGCCAGAATCTGCGCGTTATCCCCATTAAGCTCGACGGCGAGCGCTGGGGCTTCCAATACAGCCCGTACGCGTACTTTAACGAGCACTGCATTGCCATGAGCTCCGAGCATCGCCCTATGCACGTTGACCGCAAGGGCCTGACGTGCCTGCTCGATTTTGTGGACCTGTTCCCGCACTACTTTATAGGCTCCAATGCCGACCTGCCCATCGTGGGCGGTTCGATTCTGTCGCACGACCACTTCCAGGGCGGCGCGCACGAGTTCCCCATGATGCATGCCACCGAGGTCTCGCAGTTTAGCGTGCCCGGCTTTGACCAGGTCAGCGGCACTGTGCTGCAGTGGCCGCTCTCGGTGCTGCGTCTGCGCTCGCACGACCGAGCCCAGCTGCTCGATGCTGCCGAAAAGATTATCCTCGCCTGGCGTGAGTGGACCGATGAGTCCGTGGGCGTCATCGCGCACACTGCCGACGGCGTAGCGCACAACACCGTGACGCCCGTCATCCGCCGCGTCGACTCCCGCGGCAACGCCGGCGGCGAGATCTACGAGGCCTACCTGGCGCTTCGCTGCAACATCACGACCGACGAGCATCCGCTGGGCGTTTTCCACCCGCATGCCGAGTATCACCACATTAAGAAGGAGAACATCGGCCTGATCGAGGTCATGGGCCTGGCCATTTTGCCGCCGCGCTTGGTTCCCGAGCTCGGCGCCGTCCGCGAGCACTTGCTGGCAGCCAAGGCCGATGCCAGCTACGACCTTGCTGGCGCGCTCGAGGGCGACGACCTTTGCCGCAGCCACGCCGCGTGGGCCGAGGACGTCTTTGCTCGCCGCGCCGATGAACTTACGACCGACAACGCCATCGATATCCTGCACGAGGAGGTGGGCGTGGTGTTTGGCCACGTGCTCGACAACGCCGGCGTCTTTAAATGGGACGAGGCAGGACGCGCCGCCCAGCAGCGCTTTATCGACTCGCTGTAGCACGCGAGCTCGAACGCACGCACTTAACAAATAGCGCCTACACGACCACGGCGCCCGCCGGCAACATCGCCGACGGGCGCCGTTTTCTGATGCAAGGGTAGCTAATTTGCACCAAAACAAGGAGTGTTCCAAACTGCCGGCAGAGAAGGAACGTCCCCAGGTGCCGACCTAAACCCCCACATTATTCGATGGAAAAACGTGGTTGCCTCACACATTATTCGATGGAAAAACGTGGTTTACTCCCACATTTTTCAATGGAAAGACCGAAACGGTCTTATACTAACCATGATCGTTAGGAGGCAGTATGCAGCGACAGCTAATGGACGAACTCATCGCTTGGAAATCTAGGGCAAACCGCAAGCCCCTCCTGCTTAAGGGGGCCCGCCAGACGGGAAAAACCTGGCTTCTCAACGAATTCGCAGGCCAGCAGTATCAAAACGTCATCCGTTTTGACTTTATGCTCGAACCGGGCGCACGTTCGCTGTTCGACGGAAGCCTTGACCCCAAACGCATCATCTCCCAGATAGAGCTCCTGCGCGGCCAGACCATAACGCCGACAGACACGCTCATCATCTTCGACGAAATCCAAGAGGCACCGCGTGGCATCACCTCGCTCAAATACTTCAACGAGCTGGCGCCGGAATACCATATCATGGCAGCCGGCTCCTATATGGGGCTCGCGCTCCGACGCGAAAACGAGTCGTTCCCCGTCGGCAAGATCGACCAGCTTACCATGCGCCCCATGGGGTTTGTCGAGTTCGTTCGTGCCGTCGATGGCGATCCGCTCGCAGATGCCATCCTTGCCGCAGACATGGACCTGCTAGCGAACGTTTCCGAAAAGCTCGAGCGCCTGCTCAAGGAATACCTCGTTGTCGGTGGCATGCCAGAAGTTGTCTCCGCTTTCGCCGCCTCCCACGATTTCATCGAGGCCCGCAGGCTTCAGCAGCAAATCATCGAAGCTTACGAATCCGATTTTGGCAAGCATGCGCCAGCCCGCATCGTCGAGCGCATGAGGCTGGTTTGGAAATCCCTTCCCGGCCAGCTCGCAAAGGAAAACAAGAAGTTCGTCTACGGCGCGCTTCGTCCTGGGGCGCGCGCACGCGATTTTGAGGAAAGCCTCCAGTGGCTCATGGACTATGGAATCGTTCATAAGGTACCACGTGTTTCCGCCCTAAGAGCACCGCTCACAAGCTACGAGGATCTCTCGGGCTTCAAGCTGTTCTGCATCGACACCGGCATCCTCGGAGCACTCTCCGGCCTCACGCCAGCCATTGTTCTGAACGGGCCCGCTGTTTTTACGGAGTTCAAAGGCTCGCTGACCGAGCAATACGTCGCACAGGAGCTTTTGCTCCAAGGCAAAACTCCCGCGTATTGGTCATCCTCCTCCGGCAATGCAGAGACTGACTTTGCCATCGACCATGCGGGGACCGTGCTTCCGCTCGAGGTCAAGGCGGCAGAGAACCTCAAAGCAAAGAGCCTGAGGATTGCCTGCGAGAAGTTCAAGCTCGAGCGCTGCGTGAGAACATCGTTAGCGGCATATAGAGACGAGGGCACGCTCGTCAACATTCCGCTCTGGGAGATTGGGCACATCGACAAGCTGGCATAGGCGCTGTGGAGGGGGTGTCCCGTAAGGAGTGTCCCAAACTGCCGGCAGAAAAGGAACGTCCCTATCTGCCGCATTCCCGAAGCAAGGCAACGCCGATGTTTTGGCAACGGCAGCGAGCGGGCCGCATTTGAGACAAGGTGACGTGAAACGAAAGGGCGCCGACCTTCTGGTCGCGCCCTTGAAGTTGAACGTCAGATTGTCCAAATGCGGCCCGCGCAGCGTCGAGCCGTTGCGCGGTTTGGTAAAACCGCGCAACCCTACAGCTCCGTTACTTCAACGCTGTTGTAGACCTCGTCCCAGCGATCCATGACCAGGTGGCCGGTCTTGGGATCCATGGCGTTAAGCTTGCCGCAGGTATTGGCGGTCTTGAGCACCGTGACGTCGTCGGCACCAGCAGCAATCGCATGCGCAAAGCCGGCGATGGTCGAGTCGCCGGAACCCGTCGCGTTCACAGCCGCAATCGCGGGCGTCTTGGCGCGGAACGCACGGCCCTCATGGAAGCCCACCGAACCGGCAGCGCCCATCGAAACGACAACCCAGGGAATACCGGCAAAGCGGCCATCGGCGGCAAGCGCCTCGCGCAGGGCATCGACATCATCGGTCGTAAAGGACGTACCCAGCAGGCCGTTGATCTCGGTCAGGTTGGGCTTTACGAGCTCAGGCTTAGCGTCGGACTCCAGCGCGGCCTCCAGCGATGCACCCGAGGTGTCGAGCAGCACCTTGGCGCCCGCCTCCTCGGCGATCTTGACGAGCTCGGCATAGTAGCCGGCATCGACACCACGCGGCAGCGAGCCCGAAAGCGTCACAACGTCCGCCTTCGCTGCAAGCTCGGCAAACTTGGCCGTAAAGGCCTCGAGCTCGGCCGGGGCGATCTGCGGGCCGCTCTCCAAAAGCTCGGTCTGATTACCCTCGTGCAGAATATTCAGGCAAATGCGCGTCTCACCGGCGATGGGCACAAAGTCGTTCTTGACGCCATCGGCATCCATGAGCTCGGCCATATAGGCACCCATGTGTCCGCCGAGCAGACCGGTCGCGAGCACATCGTCGCCCAACTGCAGCAGCACACGGCTCACGTTGAGGCCCTTGCCGCCAGCGGTCTTTTCGGGCGTCACACGGTTCACGTCGTCGATGATCAGCTTGTCGAGCTGATAGCGCGTATCAATCGACGGGTTCATGGTAACGGTCAGAATCATATTGAACTCCTGTTTCCGGGGCACGGCACGCGCGGCCCCAAACATACGATAGCTCGTTAAAGAATCTCGATCTCAAAGCCGCGGGTGACGGTCTCTCCCGGCTTGGCCACCAGGCAGCCACGCTTGTGCTCCAGAATATCGTCCTCGTCGGAGCAGGTGGACAGGCCACCCCACGGTTCAACAGCCACAAAGTCGCCCTCGGGCTTGCTCCATACAATCAGGTACGGCATATCGGGGAACGTCAGGCGCACGCCCTTGTCCTCGGTTTTCTTGGTCAACGTAACCACGCGGCTCTCGAGCACGTCAAAGATGGTCTCCGCGAAGTCGAAGAGTTCGTGGGTCAGCGGCAGGTCATGGCCAGCCATCGGGTTCTTGCTGCGATGCTCAACATCAATCAGGCCCGTCGAGGGAACGGCAGTACAGAGCTCGGCGGCCTCGCGCTGCTCAAAACGGAGCTCGTAGTCGTCATAAGACTCGCCCTCGTCAAGCGGGCACTTAAAGCCAGGGTGACCGCCCACAAAGAACGGCATGTCCTCGGTGCCCTCATTGGTCACCTCGTACGACACGGCCACCTTCTCCGCATCGATCGTGTAACGAGCAACGATCTTAAACGGATACGGGTACTGCTCGAGCAACTCGGCATGGTCGGCAGAGCTTAAGCTCAGCGCGACCATGTTGTCGCTCTGCTCCTCGAGCTTCCACTCCTGCTTGCGAGCAAAGCCGTGGCGGGCGAGCTTGACCTCGCGGCCGCCCATGGTCATTGCGCGACCGTCACGAAGGCCGCCGCAGATCGGGAAACAAATGGGTGCCTGGCCCGACCAGACCGCCGGGTCACCCTGCCACAGGTACTCACGGCCGTTGGCCGCAATAGAAGTGAACGACCCGCCCGCCGTGCTCAGTGCTACGCGGATAGAACCGTTATCAAGAACAAACTCCATAGGAGCCTTCCCTTTCTTACGACAGCCCGCCAAGTCAATAGGGCTGATAGAAAACCGGCCCGCGCCCCCTCACAGAAACGCGAGCCGTCAATTGAAAAGCTGCAGAATACTGGGTCCCGCCAAAACGAAGCCCACAAGCTCAGCAAGCAAACGTGTTATCGGAGCAGCTTACTGAACCAGAAAGCTTCGCAACAACAGCGGCGACCCCACAGGCACCCCCAACGTCAGCGAGCGGCGCGCAGCGTCGACCCGTTACGCGGTTTGGTAAAACCGCGTAACCTCCTTAGTCGTGGTACTCGCCGCGGTCCCACTTCTCCAGGAACTCGTCAAAGAAGTGCGGGTCGGCCTGAGCCTCGGCGTCGGCCTTGTTGCAGGCATCAATCTTGGCGATCAGAGCATCGTGCTCGGGAGTCTTCTCGTAGGGCTCCTCCAGGAAGGCAAGCATGATATCGGCCATCAGGAACTCGCCGGTAATCTTGCCGCCAAAGCCCACGATGTTGGCGTTGAGCTCGCGACGAGCATACAGGGCAGAGGTCATGTCGCGGACCAGGGCGCAGCGGGCGCCGGGAACCTTGTTGACGGCGTTGGTGATGCCGATGCCGGTGCCGCACAGGGCCACGCCAAAGTCGGCCTTGCCGCTGGCAACAGCCTCGCCCACGGCCTTACCGTAGATGGGATAGTGCGTACGGGTGTGGCTGTAAGTGCCGCAGTCGAGCACCTTGTAACCAGCCTGCTCCAGGCGGTCGGCCAGATAGATCTTCTCGTCCGTAACGATATGGTCGCAACCGATTGCGATGGTCTTCTTCATCAGAACGTCCTTTCGTCTGAATTCACAAGTTGAGGTAGAAGTTCGAGTTCTCGGTGGCTCTCGTTAGGCCATCTTGTTGAGCATGTCGACACGGATCTGGTGACGGCCGCCGGCGTACTGGGCACGCAGGAACTCACGGGCGATCTTCTTAGCGACCTCGGTGCCCACAACGCCCGGGCCCATGGTGACCATGCGCGAGCCGTTGTGCTCGCGGGTCATGTAAGCGGAACGCTCGTCGGAAATGTTGGCGACGACCATGCCCTTGATCTTGACGGCGGCCATATAGGAGCCGACGCCGTACTTATCGAATGCGAAGCCCTGGGAATCCTTGTGCTCCAGCAGGTCCTTGGCAACGGCGGTCGCGGAATCGACAAAGTCCGCGGCAGGGGTCTCGGAATAGTCGACGACCTCGTGACCGTCGGCGATGAGCATCTCCTTGATGGACTCCTTCATCGACATACCGTCGGCATCGGAAGCGATAACAACCCTCATGACATCCTCCTTGAGAGATACGCAGGTGCGTAGTTTCTGTTTGGAAGTGTTGAATCGCGTTCAGGTCCGGGCATCTGAATGTGCGGTTCTTCACTGTTCATGTTTATTTGAACACATT
>DBGDZK010000100.1:0-3116 GCA_048373195.1 Collinsella sp. | reverse complement strand
AGCGCGTTTTTCGCCTTGGGACGGGGTCTGTCTGGTCAAAGACGAAGAGGGGGAGAACTTCGATCGAGCCATCTTCCAGTGCCTGCACCACGAGTTCGTTGCCAATGCGCGTGCCGTCGAGATTGTCCATCGTCTTTCGCCCGATACTCCCGTTGGCGGCATGATCGCTCGATTCTGTACGTATCCCGCCACCTGCCGTCCCGAAGATAACATGCAGGCTATTCACGACGACCAGTATTCCAACTGGTTCTATACGGACGTGATGGCTCGTGGAAAATACCCCGCTTATATGAATCGCTATTTCGACGCGTGCGATATCGAGATTCAAATGGAGCCGGGCGATGAAGAGCTCATCGCTCGCAACACGGTCGACTTCCTGGCCTTCTCGTACTACTTTTCCCAGGTATCCACCTGCGATCAGGGATGGGAGAAGACTGCGGGAAATCTGGTCATGGCAAACAAGAACCCTTATCTCGAGACGAGTGAGTGGGGCTGGCAGCTCGATCCCATTGGCCTGAGGGTTACCCTTAACCAGATGTATGACCGCTATGGGCTGCCCCTGTATATCGCCGAGAACGGCCTCGGTACATCTGATGTAGTCGAGGAGGATGGCAGCATCCACGACGAGTATCGAATCGATTATTTGCGCCAGCACATAAAGTGCCTTAAGGAAGCAGTGATCGATGGCGTTGACGTGCGCGGATACATGATCTGGGGATTCATTGACCTTGTTGCCTGCGGTCCTCTTACGATGGACAAGCGCTACGGGCTTATCTATGTCGATCTGGATAATTGCGGCAACGGCACTGCGGAGCGCTCGCGTAAAGACTCTTTCTATTGGTATCAGAAATGTATCGCCACTAATGGCGAGGATCTTGGGTAGGAGTGATTGTCGTGGCAGACAAGAAGGAACTGGCCGCTCGTGTCCTCGAGCTCGTGGGCGGCGCCGATAACGTTGTTATGGCAACGCACTGCATTACAAGGCTCAGATTCAACCTGAAGGACGATAGCAAGGCAGATCTGGAGGCCCTTAAGACGCTTGACGGCGCCTTGGGCGCGCAGGTTAAAGACGGGCAGTGGCAGGTTATCATCGGCGCCAGCGTGGGGTCGGTATATGACGAATTGGAGCCCATGCTAGGTGACAGGATGGGTGGCGAGGTCTCCGCCGACGCCGAGCAGCCTGAGCTCCAAAAAGGTTCGGCTCGCGTATTCGATATCATCACCGGCATCTTCTCCGCTACCATTCCCGCACTGGTGGCGGGAGGCATCGTAAAGGGCATCCTGGCTGCTATCGCGGCTTTTGGAATCGACACGGGTGCCGGCGACTTTGCGATATTCAATATGATTTCGGATATCCCGTTCTACTTCTTGCCGTTTTTGCTGGCAATGTCTACAGCTGATAAGTTCCGGGTCAACCGTTCGCTTGCGCTTTGTGTTGCCGGATCGCTGATGTACCCGACCATTGTCAACGCTGTCGGTACGGGCGAGACGCCCCTTGCGCTGTTCGGTTTTGCGGTGCCGATTTTTAGCTACGCCGATTCCGTGTTCCCGGTTATCTTTGGCGTCATTGGCTTGTCTTTTGTATATCGCGCAATCGACAAAGTCGTGCCGGATCTTTTTAAGCTCGTTGTCGTTCCGGCGCTCTCCCTTGCTATCGTGATTCCCGTCAACCTGTTTGTGCTCGCTCCGATTGGTGCCTGGTGCGGTCTTGGTCTTGCCAACGGTATCGTTTGGCTATTCTCGACGTTAGGCCCCGTTGCCGGTTTTCTGCTGGGCTTCTTTATGCCGCTTATCGTGCTCTTCGGCATGCACCAGTCAACGAGCCCCATCCAGATTTCCAATATCGCAACGCTTGGGTATGACTATCTGCTCCCGATCTCTTTCTGCCATAACCTCGCCGAAAGCGGTGCGTCTTTTGGTGCGGCCCTGCGCATGACCGATGAAAAGCTCAAGTCCGCTGCGATGACGTGCGCCTTCTCGGCATTTATGGGAATTTCCGAGCCCGCCTTGTTTACCGTTCAGGTTCCTAACAGGACTCCGCTTATCGCTGCGATGATCGCGGATGGCATTGGCGGCGCGCTCACCGTTGTTCTGGGCGCTAAGTGCTTCGGCTTTGTTATGCCTGGCATTACCTCGTTGCCCGTTTATGCCGATCCAAGCGGCAATCCCATGAACCTGATCATGATTGTCGCCTGCATCGCTTTGACTTGGGTTATCTCTGCGGCGCTCTCGTTTGCGCTCTATGGTCGTTTTGACAAAAAGTAACGACGTTTTGAGATAGACAATATTAATCGGCCGCTCGCCGGGGAATCGTTTTACGACGCCCCGGCGAGCGGCATTTCATTGGTGGGGGCGTGTGTGCCGCCAGCGGCGGCATGCCGCCTCGCCGCGCTAGTTGCGCCTGCCGCCTCCGTTGGCACCCTGGCGGCCCTGTGCCGCGCGATTGCGACCGGCAGTGTTCTGCGCGCGGGACATACCGCCGTATCCCTTGCTGCCCTTAGACCCCTTGCCGGCACCACCAGCGCCACTGTGGGCCTTGCCGCCCTTCTTGCCGGTGCCGTGTCCGCCGCCGGCAGACGTCTCGCCCGGGCGCGGCGGCACGGGACGGATCAGGCAATGCTTGGTGTAGCCGATCAGGTCGCGGCGGCCAGCCTTTTCCAGCGCCTCGCGTACCAGCTTGTAGTTCTCGGGCTTGCGATACTGGATGAGCGCGCGTTGCATGGCCTTCTCGTGCGGGTCGCGCGCCACGTAGATCGGCTCCATGGTGCGCGGGTCCACGCCGGTGTAGTACATGCAGGTCGACATGGTGGACGGCGTAGGGTAGAAGTCCTGCACCTGCTCGGGCATGTAGCCCATGTCGCGCACGGCCTCGGCAAGGTCCACGGCTTCCTTCATCGTCGAGCCGGGGTGGCTCGAGATCAGATACGGCACCACGTACTGCTTGAGTCCGTACTCGCGGTTCAGGCGCTCAAATTTGCGGCAGAACGCATCGTAGACGGCGCGGCTCGGCTTGCCCATCACGGAGAGCACCGCGTCGCTCACATGCTCGGGCGCTACGCGCAGTTGGCCCGAGACGTGATGCTCCAGCAGCTCGCGCAAAAACTCGTCCGAGGCGG
>DBGDZK010000099.1:0-4026 GCA_048373195.1 Collinsella sp. | reverse complement strand
TAGTCGTTTAAGAACGTCCCCAATAACTACTTGCGCTAGAGCATAAGTCACGCTGATAGTCAAGTTATGTCTGTTTAAACAAAATAGCGGCAGTACAAGCGCATTCGCGCTTGCCAAAAATCGATATTAATGAACAGCCTGCTTGTATCTGTAAAATGCATGGCTTGATGAGCGACGCCTTGTCGTGTAATGAGTCAAAAAGCAGTAACGTAATCAACTTGTAACAAACCTAGACGTTTAAACAAATAATCCAACCTTTTGCGGATTTAGCTATAATTCCACAAACCAAACAGCTATACTCCTTTCATGTCGTGTAGGAAATACGTAGACAAAAAGGAGGTTATGTGATGGTAAGTATTGTTCTTGCTAGCCACGGGGACTTGGCAGCTGGAATCAAGCAGACGGGCTCGATGGTCTTTGGCGATCAGCCGTCTGTTGCCGTGGTCTCGCTCGAGCCGAGCATGGGCCCCGACGACTTCCGTGCCAAGGTCGAGGAAGCAATCGCTTCCTTCGAAGACCAGGAGCAGGTGCTCTTCCTCGTTGATCTGTGGGGCGGCACGCCGTTCAACCAGATCAGCGGGCTCATCGAGGGCCACGATTCCTGGGCTATCGTCACCGGTGTCAACCTGCCTATGCTCATCGAGGCATATTCGCAGCGCTTTGACGCAAAGAACACTGCACATGCGATCGCAAAACATCTCGTGACTGAGGCTAAGGCTGGCGTGCGCGTCAAGCCCGAGTCTCTGGAGCCCGAGGAGAAGAAGCCGGCTGCGGCCGCCGCTGCTCCTGCAGGTGCCATCCCTCCGGGAACGGTCATCGGCGATGGGCACATCAAGATCGCCCACGTCCGTATCGACACCCGTCTGCTTCATGGCCAGGTGGCCACCACGTGGACCAAGCAGATCAACCCCAACCGCATCATCGTGGTTTCCGACGGCGTTGCTCACGACGAGCTCCGCAAGACCATGATCGAGCAGGCTGCCCCTCCGGGAGTCCATGCCAACGTCGTGCCCATCAAGAAGATGGCCGAGGTCGTCAAGGACACGCGCTTTGGTGACACCAAGGCCATGCTGCTCTTTGAGAACCCGCAGGATCTGCTCAAGGCCATCGAGGCCGGCGTCGACATCAAGGAAGTCAACATCGGTTCCATGGCTCACTCCAAGGGCAAGGTCGTCGTCACCAACGCCGTCGCTATGGGCGATGACGACGTCGAGACTCTCGAGGCCCTCAAGGCCAAGGGCGTCAAGTTCGAGGTCCGCAAGGTTCCTTCGGATTCCTCCGAGGATCTCGACGCCATGTTGAAGAAAGCTAAGGCCGAACTGGCCGCTCAAGCATAGTAAAGGAGGGTCCGATACATGTCTGCAATCACTATTCTGCTTGTTGCGATTGTCGCGTTGCTTGCCGGTATGGAAGGCATTCTGGATGAGTTCCAGTTCCATCAGCCGCTCGTGGCATGCACGCTTATCGGTCTCGTAACCGGTCACCTTCAGGAGGGCATCCTCCTGGGCGGTTCGCTCCAGATGATGGCCCTTGGCTGGGCTAACGTCGGCGCCGCTGTCGCGCCTGACGCCGCTCTGGCCTCGGTCGCTTCTTCGATCATCATGGTGCTCGCCCTCAACGGTGGCGCCACCGATTCGGCCAAGGCCGTTACCACCGCTATCGCCGTCGCCGTCCCGCTGTCGGTCGCTGGTCTGTTCCTGACCATGATCTGCCGTACCATTGCTACCGCTATCGCTCACGCCATGGACGGTTGCGCCGAGAAGGGCGACTTCTCCGGCATCGAGCGCTGGCAGTATGCTGCCATCCTCATGCAGGGCCTTCGTATCGCCATCCCGGCAGTGCTTCTGTGCGTCATCCCGGCCGAGGCCGTTACCAACGCGCTTAACGCTATGCCCGACTGGCTGTCCGGCGGCATGGCTGTCGGCGGCGGCATGGTCGCTTCCGTCGGTTACGCCATGGTCATCAACATGATGGCCACCAAGGAGACCTGGCCGTTCTTCGTCCTCGGCTTTGTCCTTGCTGCCATCCCTCAGCTCACGCTGATCGCCCTTGGTCTCATCGGCATCTCCCTTGCCCTCATCTACCTTGGCCTTAAGGATCTGGCCAAGCAGGGTGGCGGCATGGGCGGTGGCTCCGGCGACCCGCTCGGCGACATTCTGAACGATTACGAGTAGGAGGGGAGTGACACATATGGCAGAGAACAAGATTCAGCTCACCAAGGCTGACCGCAAGAAGGTTTGCTTCCGTCATCAGTTCCTTCAGGGCTCGTGGAACTACGAGCGTATGCAGAACGGCGGCTGGTGCTTCGCAATGATCCCTGCGATCAAGAAGCTCTACACCAGCAAGGATGACCAGATTGCCGCTCTTAAGCGCCATCTGGAGTTCTATAACACCCACCCCTATGTTTCCGCCCCCGTCATTGGCGTTACCCTCGCTCTCGAGGAGGAGCGCGCCAACGGTGCCCCGATTGACGACGTCGCCATTCAGGGCGTCAAGGTCGGTATGATGGGCCCGCTCGCCGGCGTCGGCGACCCCGTCTTCTGGTTCACCCTTCGCCCGATTCTGGGCGCTCTGGGCGCTTCCCTGGCCATGTCCGGCAGCATCGTCGGTCCGCTGCTGTTCTTCTTCGCGTGGAACATCATCCGTTACGCTTTCCTGTGGTACACGCAGGAGTTTGGCTACAAGGTCGGCTCCTCCATCGCCAAGGACCTCTCCGGTGGTCTGATGGGCAAGGTCACCGAGGGCGCTTCCATCCTGGGTATGTTCATCATCGGCGCCCTGGTCGAGCGCTGGGTGTCCATTTCCTTCACCCCGATCGTCTCCACGGTCAAGCAGTCTGCTGGCGCCTTTATCGACTGGGCTAGCCTGCCCTCCGGTTCCGAGGGTATCAAGGAAGCGCTGACGATGTACAACTCCGTCGGTGCTACCGCCCTTGATCAGATGAAGGTCACCACGCTTCAGGCCAACCTCGATCAGCTCATCCCCGGCCTTGCCGCCGTGTGCCTGACCCTGCTGGTCTGCAAGCTCCTCAAGAAGAAGGTCAGCCCGATCGTCATCATCCTGGCTCTCTTCGCCGTCGGCATCATCGGTCGCTTCTGCGGCTTCATGTAAGCACGCTTCGGCTTAAGACCGAGAATTGCTAGGCAAGGGCTTTTGAGCCATTGAAACGGACCGCACCCGGTGGGTACACTGGATGCGGTCCGATTGTTTTATTTGGAGGGCGAGGCGCGCATGGCGCAATCTCAGAACAGCACGGTCGATCTGGCAACGCCGGCAACCTGCCTGATGGGGCTTACCAGCCACGGTAACGTGATGGTGGGCAATAAGGCGTTCGAGTATTACAACGAGCGCAATCCCGAGGATTATATTCAAATCCCGTGGGACGAGGTCGACTATATTGCCGCCGAGGTTTTACGCGGCACCAAGAAGATCACGCGTTTTGCCATCTTCACCAAGGACAACGGTCACTTTACGTTTTCGACGCGCGACGACAAAGAGACGTTGCGCGCGGTCCGCAAGTACGTCGACGAGGATAAGCTTGTGCGTTCGCCCGACTTTATCGATGTGACGGCCAAGGGCGCCAAGAGCATCCCCTCCGTTATCAAAAACCTCTTCCACAAAGGCAACTAGTCATTAAAGAGCGCCCCCCAAGTGGGACGCAGTTTCCCATGGGGCTCGATCGGGAAAGTGCATCCCAGTTCGAGCGCCGATTCCGGGATGTAGTTTCCGGAACGGGGTCGTTTGGGAAACTGTGTCCCGTTTCGAGCCGAAATTCTGGGACACAGTTTCCAGCGAGGTCCCATTGGGAAAGTTTGATCCAGAATTTGCCTGGATAGTGGGACACACTTTCCGGAGGGCTGTTCCACCGCAACTTCGAAGAGTGGCTATACGCTGTATTACAACGGCGTAAATCTGCTACACTAGTACAACATGCCTCCGTAGCTCAGGGGATAGAGCACCGCTCTCCTAAAGCGGGTGTCGACGGTTCGAATCCGCCCGGGGGCACCAGGAAAATCGCAGGTCAGG
>DBGDZK010000098.1:0-16575 GCA_048373195.1 Collinsella sp. | reverse complement strand
AACGATAATGGCAGCAATTTTAAGATCCCGACTCGCCCGGCAAGAGACTGCCCGATGCTTTTCATCATCAAAAAGTTTTGCGAGCCTGTAAGGATGTATTGACCGGCGTCTCCCCGCTCATCCGAAACAACCTGGATCATTGAAAACAAATCCGGGGCGTATTGCGCCTCATCGATGATGAGTCCGCCCTTTCGGTTGCGGATAAAACTCACCGGATCCTCCAAGGCCGCGCGCCTCGTTTGAGGGTCCTCAAGCGTGACGTAGGAATAGTCGGGAAAGGCATGCCGAACCAGCGTAGACTTACCACTCTGCCTAGGCCCTGTCAACGACACAACAGGAAACCAGCCTGCCATGCGAATGAGCAACTCATGCAAATCCCTGTTAATGAACTCAGCCATATCAACGCCCCTTATTACGCTGTTACCATAATCGAATAGTTTCATTCTCCATAATCTTATAGTAGCGTTTACCATAATCTTATAGTAACCCAGTTCAAAAGCATTATTTATAGAGCCGAAATCTCAGACCCTAAATAACAAAAGCCACCACAATGGGGGCTGTCCCCATTGTGGTGGCTTGCAGGCGAGTTAACTTGTTCGACTATCGTACGCCAGCCATGTCCGAGCCTAGAGCGTGGCAAGGCGCTTGGACTCGTGCGCGGCGAGCGCAATGGAGATGATGCCAGTAATGGCATCGGCCACCACCAGGGCGATCCACACGCCCTCGACACCCATCATGTTGCCGAGGAGGTACATAAGCGGCACCGAGCAGATCACATAGCGAAGCAGGCCCGTAAACGTGGCGACACCCACCTTCTCGACCGCCTGGAAATACATCGACATGGTCATGGCAAGATAGCCCAGGGCAACAGCCAGGATGACAGTACGCGTGGCGTTGGCGGCAACCTCAACGAGCGCAGGATCGCTGCCGGCAAAGAAGGCGCACACCGGGGTGGCGGCAAGCCAGAGCGCGACGGTGACCAGCGCCAGCGTCACAACCTGGTACTTAAGCGTGCAGGAGAGCGTCTCCTTAAGGCGTGCCCAAGCCTTTGCGCCGGCGTTGAAGGCAGCGATGGGCTGCAGACCGTAGGAGAAGCACTGGGCAACCATCATGGTAATGTAGAGGATGTAGCCGTTGATCACGCCAAAGGCTGCGATGTAGAGCGAGCCCATGTCGCCGCCGAGCGAACCCAAAAGCGAGTTGGCAACGGTATTAAAGATAAAGGTCGCACCCTGGACCAGGAAGAACGGGAAGCCGATCTTGAAGATCTGGCCGCAGATGGCGAGGTCGAGCTTAAGGTCGGCCAGGCTAATCTGGAGCTGGGACTTTTTGCCCCCGATGAACCAGAAGATACCGATGGCCCAGATACCGATGGAAAGCCCGTAGTACACGCCGGCGCCCATAACGCCAAACTTGAGCACAAACGTGGAAAGCGCGAGCCAACAGATGGCGACGATGGCCGAAACGGTCATGAGGTTGGCCTGGATCTGAACCTTCTCGTCCACACGCATCACAGCGGTGATCATCTGGCCAATGACCGTGAGCGGCAGCAGCACGGCGAAGGTGCGCACGCCGGCAACGGTATCGGCCATGATGTCGGGCGTGGCGCCAAAGAATGTGCAGATGGGCTCGGTAAACACTGCCATCACCACAGCAAGCAGCACACTCACGATCGTGGTGAGCCAAAAGCCCTGGCTAAAAGCCTTGCTTGCGCCCTTGATGTCGCCGGCACCCAAAAGGTTGCCCACCACGGCGGGCACGCCGGTGCCAAACAGGTTGCCAAAGGCCAGGTTGATGTACTCGACCGACATAATGATCGAGACACATGCCAGGCCGTGGGCACCTAGGCCCCAACCCATCACGAGGCCCTCAAGGACCACCATGATGATCTGGGCGAGCATGCCCTGGCCGGTGACGATGGTGTACTTACGCACCAGACCGGGAATCGGTTGGGAGGCGAGCTCGCGCTCCTCCTCCACGGCAGCGGTTACTTCTTCTGCCATTGTTCTCCCCTTTCCTTGAGAGAGTAGTGCTGAATGGATGTCAGGCGGCTGACAACTGGCACCAAGCCGCCCAATCAAACGATGGCGCTATGCCTCAAAGACCACCTTGCCGGCGATCATCGTGAGGGCTGCGGTAGCCTCGAGCACCTCGGCCGGCTCGCAATCAAAGAGATTGCGGTCGCGCACGCAGATATCTGCCTGTTTGCCGCACGCGAGCGTGCCGATGCGGTCCTCGGCATGCATGGCGTAGGCGCTGCCATAGGTGTAGGCGCGCAGAGCCTCGGCCATGGTAATGCGCTCCTGGGGGAACCAGCCCTCAGGGTTGGAACCGTCCTCGAGCATGCGGAAGACCGCGCCGTACACCTCCTCCATGGGCTCCAAGCCCACAACGGGGAAGTCACTGCCCAGGTGCACCACGGCTCCGCTGGCAAGCAGGCTATGCAGGGGCCACGAAAGCGCGGCACGCTCGGGACCCACGGCTTCGTCCTTGGCAAGGTCAGCCATATCGAGCAGCATGTGCCACGGCTGCATGCCGGGGCAGACGCCGAGCTCGGCATAACGCGGCATATCCTCGGGTTGAACCGTCTCGTTGTGCTCCATGGAGTGGCGACAATCCCGCTTGCCATGCAAGCGCTCGCCCTCCTCAAAGCAATCGAGCACAAAACGCACCGAGCGATCGCCGATTGCATGGATGCGCGTGTCAACGCCCCATTCCTGCGCCCTCAGGATGGCAGCACGGATGCGCTCCGGCTCCTCCGCGGGCTCACCACAGGTGTCGGGTGCGTTGCTATAGGGTTCAAGCATCCAGGCGGTATGGTCGGAGCACACACCATCAAGGAACTGCTTAAAGCCGTGCCACTCCACCTGCGTACCCGGGAAGGCGTATTTCTCCTTGATCTGCTCGAGCGTCAAGGACTCGTTTTCGAACAGGTCGGTGTACAGGAACACGCGCAGCGGCAAGTCGCCCTTGGCATTAAGACCTGCCAACACCGCATACGGGTTTTCCATGCTCACAAACGTAGGATTGACCATGCCGACCGTAGTGATTCCCAGGGCATTGGCGCGCCGGGCGGTTTTTGCAAACGACGCGTCAACAACCTCGGGCGCTGGGTCGTAGACCTCGTCCATAAAGAAGGCGCCGGCGTTGTTGGAAAACACGCCCGTCAGATTGCCGTCGGCATCCTTAAGGATCTTGCCGCCTGCGGGATCGGGCGTCTGCGAAGTTACTCCCACCTTGTTGATGGCGCAGGTATTGGCACTAAAGGTATGCAAGTCAACCTGCTGCAGAAATACCGGGCGGTCGGAGATGTACTCATCGATCATCGCGGCCGTGGGCATCTCGGGGACATCCCACTGGAACTGGATAATCTGGCAGCCCAGAATCCACTCGTTATCGGGATGGTCGGCCGCAAACGCCACGACACGTTCCATCGCCATCTCAAAACTGGTGCAGTCGATGAGGTTGACGGCAAAATCGGGGTCGGTCATAAACGCGCCCTGGGCAAAATGCGTGTGCGAGTCGATCAGGCCGGGCATGACGAGCTGGTCGCCAAAGTCGCGCACCTCGGTATCGGGACCGATAAACGGTGCCAGGTGAGCATCGTCACCGCAGGCAACGATTTTATCGCCCCGCACGGCAACGCCGCCCTTAAACGGCTCGAGCCCATCGCCGGTAAAGACGGCGTCGCTCTTGATAACTACATCAGCCTTGTCCATGCGAGCCTCCTCAGGCATCTTTGGTTGTAACGCGGACGCACCGCCCGCGTGGGCACTCGGTTGGGAGCGTAGCGCTCCCGCATCGGCGCGTGCCTACAAGCCGTGCTCGGACGTCTGTCCCACGTCCGCGGCTTCGCGCTACACCCATTGATACACAGGGGCAAATCCGTGCCAAGGCCAGGGACCGCAAACGGTCAGTTTAAGCAGGTTTACACGCTTTACCTGCAGGTTTATTGTCTGAGATTATTACCGCTTCATTACGCCCAACGGTGTGGCCGCCCACACAGCAAGACCCGCATGCGAGGAAGAATGAGGCTAGGAACGCCAAAAGGTATCTATAAGGTCATCTCGGTTGGAGACGCCGCTTTTAACGTAGATGCGATGCAAGTGTGCCTTGTCCGTGCCAGGGCTGATGACCAACTCGCTGGCGATGTTTTGGGCGTCGTTGCCCTTCAGCACCAGCGTGAGCACCTCCTGCTCGCGCCGTGACAGCTTATGGGCGTCGGCATAAATCACCACACGCGATGCGAGATCGTCCTCAGAGCTTGCGCTCTCGGCTGCCACGTCCTCATCGGCACGCGGATGACGGGCATACACACGCAGGATATGGCTAAACTGGCAAAAAAGCTGAGCCGCGCATACCACGAGCAGCACGTTTTCGGAGATATTGCGCTCGGACAGATACCACAAAAAGAGGCCGATGACGGGGTTTTGGGAGTCGGGGCGGCAGAACAAGATCATGTAGGTGTCCTCGGCGATCACGCAAAACACAAGAACGAAGGCCACCTTCCAAAAGAGCTTTGAGCGGTCGAGGTCGAGTTTCTCAACACGCGTTGCTCTGTACCGGTAATGCCAGGCGGCATAGGCAAGACATCCTACATTACCCAGGTCACGCGTGAGCCAAAAGAGATACTGCTGCACCTCTCCGGCAGCGCCGCTGCGAGGCACCAGCAGCAATTGCAAGATTGAAAACGGCACGATAGCGAGTCCGAGCATGCGCGACGTCGGTCTTTTGCGCAAGCGCGCAAACATCCATAGCACCACGCAGGCATAGATGGCAATACTAAGCACGCAGCGCAGCAAGGGGTGCTGCAGCGGCTCGCTAAAGGTAACGGCGTAGTCGTATTTGAGCCGATTGTACTCGTCAAAAAAGATGACCGACATATCGAGCATATAGAGCAAAAAACCCGCCGCGGCCACGAGGCTGTCGCGACGGCGCGTCATGAGCCAAACCACCAATGCCACGGCACTGGTCACCAGAGCCACACCCATGATAATCGTGGTGTAGATATAGAACGCGAAACTCATGCCCGCCTCCCCTGTCTAGATGCTGTGAGGATGTTGACAGATTCTTTGCCGCAAGATTAGACTCACCGATTAAACGTACTGTATCGTTTAGATAAACAAGCTGTGTCTCACCGATGAAAGGAGATGCCATGACACCGATCGCTCCGCTCAAGATGCTCGTCGCGCCCGCCGCCAAGGCCATCACCCGACTCGGTTCTTCCATGACCTACGACAATGTCCCCTGCGCCGTTGAGGCGCGTTCGGACAGCTGCCCCTACCTGGGCCACGTCCCCTACTTTGCACCCAAGCTCGCATCTGATCCCGAGCAGCGTGAGCAGTAATCCAAGATGCATCTAGCACCGCACAACTCGCGGCGCTACTGTTTTGGTGCAAAGCGACCTGTCCCCCTTGCGCCAACGCCGGGATTGTCGATGCTGCGGCCGCGGCGCGATATGAGGCGCGAAACCTCGCCCAGCAACACGCCGATCACCACACCCATGAGGATCGGCAACTTTGACATCTCGGCGGGCGAGCTGTTAAGCGGCACGATTGTCGCAACAATCGAAAGCACGAGTTCTACCACCGGCACCGCAAGCGCTACCGCAAGCACCTTGCCCTCGAAGGGCGCGCGAAACACACGCGGGCGGTCGTCGTATTTACGCAGGCGCCAAAACGCCGGGAACATCGGGATATAGCTCATGAGCAGAAAGACGACGTTCATCGAGAAGAAGACCCAAAAGACGTCGGAACCTTCACCCAGCGGAATCTGAAGTAGCAGCACCAAGCTGGCAAAACAACCGTTAATGAGTGCCGAGCCGTTGGGCATGCCGGTCTTCTTGGACACCAGCGCAAAGGGACGCGGCATGTTGCCATGGCGCGCGGCATAGCTCGCCACGTTGTTGACGCCAAAGCTCCAACAGATCATGTTGGCAAACAGCGTTACCAGAAAGGCCACGCCCACGACCATCGTCAGCGGGTGAGCGCGCCCCACCATGGCGGCAACCGCGTCCACAATGCCCGAATCGAGTGAAAGCTGCTCGGTGGGAACCGCGGCTCCAATACCGATGCCACAGATAATGTAGATCGCCGCGATGGCAACGCCACCGGCGATAACCGCCTTGGGGATATCGCGCGATGGGTTCTTCATCGTGCTGGCAAAGGTCGCGACCACCTCAAAGCCCATAAAGTTGAATAGGATGATTGAAAGATACGTCAGTGAGTTAGTGTCTCCCAGATCGGGGACAAATGTCTTAAACGACATATCGTTGGCAAAGCCGTTGTTGCAGGCAAACCAGATGCCGATGATTCCCACCACGGCGGTAATGAGCACCTTGATGACGGCGCCGCCATCCATGACCCAATCGGCCTCGGCCACCGGCTGCATTGCCATGACCGTGACGCCCCACACAAAGGCAAGCTCGATGGCAATTCGGACCCCAAACGAAAATTCGATGCCCCATACCGCATTGATGACACTGGGGAACATGCAGGCGATACTTGCCACCCACAGTGGAAAGTTGACCCAATAGCACCAGGAGCAGCGTGCACCCCAACGGTCTCCCAAGCCCAGGCGAACCCAGTCGTACAGGCCGCCCTCGGAATCGAACGCCGTACCGAGCTCGGCCACCACCAGGCCATAGGGAAGCAAAAACGTAATGATAAGGAAGATCCACCAGAAGAACTGCACGTTACCCATGGCAGATGCCGGAGCAGCCGCCTCGATGGTAAAGACAACGCAGATAACCGAGAGGATGACCTCGAACAGGGAGAACTTTTTACCTGCCATGGCACGCTTCCCCTACAGCAAAAAGGATGGCATCTGTACCGAAGGCGCAGCCCAAGGTAGGGTTGCAGGCCGCGTCACCGGTGCAGGTGCCATCCCAAAGAGAAGAGAGGATGCAATTGTTGGACCAACGCTCGCGGAACAGGCGCGTGTAGATAACGATACACTGGTACATAGATACTCCGATCAAAACGGCCGCGATTGCGACCGGAATCTTTTGGCAATTGAAGACGCGTCTGACCTGGGATATTCAAGCGAACAATTGGCCTAACCCGCAATAAATCCCAGATCAGACGCGTACTCAATCAAAGAGGCGGGCACTCCGAAGTGGAGGCAACGGAGTGCCCAAAGAAAAACCCAGCCGACCAAGACATCGAATAAACCGACCATCAATGCCCCGAGATGGTCACGGTGCGATTCACCGACTGTCCGATTGATCGGCTGGGTTTCTGAGGTGCGGCAGATTGCCCTGAAAGAGGAGGGCATAGACCTTAAGGGTCATGCCCGACGATTGAAGGGCAAGGTGCCGTCCCTCGGGAAGACAGACAATTACGCGGACGGCTCCTGCTGCGTGATGCAGTGGATGTTGCCGCCGCCGAAGACGACCTGCTCGGACTGAACGCCGACGCACTTGTAGACGCCCTCGCCCCAGACCTCGTCGTAGATCTTCTGGAGCGTGTCAACGGCCAGCTGGTCGTTCTCGTCGCCGTACTGCGGGACGATAACGCCGTGGTTGGTGACCAGGTAGTTCATGTAAGAGGCGATCAGCGGCTCGTCGGGGACGCGCGGCTCGGCGTTCTCGTCGGCGTCGATGGTGTCGCAGGAAGCCTGGTCCATGAACAGCGGGTTCACGGGCATGCAGAGCTTGTAGACCTTCATCTTGCGGCCCTTGGCGTCAACGGCGTTGGAGAGGGTCTCGTAGGCAGCGTGGCACTGCTCATAGAACGGATACTCGGGATCGTCGGTCCAGATGCAGGCCATGACGCCCGGGGCGATGAACGTGGCGACGTCATCGATGTGTCCGTTGGTCTCCTCGGGGTCGATGCCCTCCTTGACCCAGATGACCTTCTCGACACCCAGGTAATCCTTGAGGTGCTCGTCCATGTAGGCGCGGAGTTCCTCGCTCCAGGGCTCAAACTTCTTGTGGTACTTGGGCCAGATGGACTCGGGATCCTCTTCCTCCTCGAGCACCGCAGAGCAGGTGCGGCCCGGGGAAAGCAGGCACTGGTCGGTCACGACAAGGGTGCCCTCGCCGTCGACGGTGATGGAGCCGCCCTCGAGGATCATGTCATCGGGACGATAGCGGCGGCAGCCGGAGAGCTCAGCCATCTTGAGGGCGATCTGCTCGTCCTTGTCCCACGGGAAGTACAGGCCGTCGACGAGGCCGCCGTAGGCGTTGAAGTGCCAGTGGTTGGCGCGCTTCTCACCCTTGCCGTTGATGACGTAGGTGGCGGCGGTGTCGCGGAACCAGGCGTCGTCGGTGGTCATCTCGATGACGGTGACGTTCTCGTCCTCCTCGAAGACGGCCTTGCAGTTGGCATAGTCGACCTGGTTGGCGCACATGGTAACCGGGGTGAACTCGGCGATGGCGCGGGCGATGGCGGCATACTGCTTCTGAGCCGGCTTGGCGCCGTGGGCCCAGGTGTCGGTGCGGTGGGGCCAACCCATCCACACGCGATCCTGCGGGGCGAACTCAGCGGGCATAAAGAAGCCGTCGGCCTTGGGGGTGGACTCGGACTCGGTGATCGTACGCATAAGATTTCCTCCAAATCGAACGATCGCTTGCTGCGGGCGGGTTACCCGCAGCCTAAAACCAAGAGATGGTAGGCGCCCGTTCCCCGGCAAAGGTCGGGGCGCCCGGCGCCGGTTTTCACGGAGTCGCACCGGCAAGCGACGACGTAACCAAGTGCGCGGAGACAAAACGCACGAAGGATACGGAAGAGAGATTGGGGTGGGCGGTGGTTACCGGAGCTATCGCTCACACCCACCCCGGGGAATGGTTAGCAAACCTGTCGCTTGGGCACGTCTCCGAAGAGGCTAGAGTGCCCGGAGTCGGGAGCGACAAGCCCGACGAAGCGCACGTTGGTACGCGAGGAGGGTTGGAGCCCCAGAACCGGGTGCTCTAGTTCTCCTCGGCCTCGGCGGCCTCCTCAGCGAGACGCTGAGCTGCCAGCTCGGGAGTGAGGCCCTTGTACTCGGCCTCGCGGCCCTTGGCGCTGACGACGCGGACAACCTCGCCGATGAGCAGAAGCACGATGAAGATAACGATCATCGGGAGCTTGTCGCCAATTTCAGCGGCAGAGAGCGGCACCAGCGTTGCAACGATGGCCAGGATCAGCTCGATGCAAGGGATGGCCAGCATGACCTTCATCATGGCACCCTTAAACGGGAACGTGAAGATGCGCTCGCGGTCGGGGTCGTTCTTGCGAAGGTTGAGGAACGCCGGGAACATCGGGATGTAGGTCAGCAGCAGGAAGACGACGGAGGTGCCGAAGAGCATCCAGAAGACGCCGTTGGAGATGGCGTCGATGGGAACGAGCTGCAGGCACAGCACCAGGGAGGCAACGACGGCGTTGACCAGGTTGGCGCCGTTGGGCATGTCGTCATCCGAAATCATCGAGGCGAAGACCTTGGGCATGTTGCCGTGCTCGGCAGCGTAGCGGGCGACGGAGTTGACGCCGAAGGACCAGGCGGCCATGTTGGCGAACAGGGTGATCAGGAAGGCGATGCAGATGACCTTGAAGATCATGGAGTCGCCCACCATGGTCTGGACTGCGACAATCATGCCATAGTCGGGGTCGATGGAATCGGCCGGCACAGCAGCGCCGATGCCAAAGCCAGCGAACAGGTAGATCACGGCGATGGATAGGCCACCGACGATGATAGCCTTGGGGATATCGCGAGCGGGATCGGCCATGTCGTCGGTCATGGTGCAGATGACCTCGAAGCCCATGAAGTTAAAGATGATGATCGACAGGTAGCCGAGAGCGTTGGTGTTGGTGAGCTCGGGCAGGAAGGTGGCAGCGGACATGTCGTTCGCAAAACCGTTCTCCATGGCATACCAAATGCCCAGAGCGCCGACGATAACGGCGACGGCGACCTTGATGATGGCGCCACCGTTAAGGACCCACTCGGAGTCGGCCGCCTTGGAGCGGCCCATGAGGTAGACGATCCACACAAAGGCAAGATCAATACCCATCTTGGCGATCAAGTTGAACTCGACGCCAAAGACCATGCCCAAAATGTCAGGGAACATGGTAGCCAGCGAGGCGATCCACAGCGGGTAGTTGACCCAGTAGTAGTACGAGATGCGGGCGCCCCATTTGTCGCCCAGGCCATCGCGTACCCAGTCGTAAATGCCGCCCTCGCCGTCATAGGTGGTGCCGAGCTCGGCGACAACCATGCCATACGGGAGCAGGAAGGTCAGGATCAGGAAGATCCACCAGAAGAACTGCTGGTTGCCAATGGCAGCAGCAGGCGCGGCGGCCTCGCAGACGAAGACGACGCAGATGATGGTCGAAATGACCGTCAAGAAGGAAAGCTTTTTCTTTCCGTCGCTCATGATGAGCTCCTTTGCTCAGTCTTGGACAGATCCGAGGCCCAAGGCACTAAGGCAATCGCTTGGGCCTCGGTGAGCGGGCGACAGGAGACGAGCATCCGCCGCCCGCAAACGTGCTTTTAAAAGCCTTGGGGCTTAGAGCTGCTCGAGAGCCTCGAGAGCGGCGTGGAGCTCGGCCTTGGCGGAGTACTCGACACCCTCGTCGTTGAGCGGGGTGCGCTTGCCCAGAGCGGCAAGGAGGGCACGGATGGAGTGCTTGCGGTTCTCGGCCTCGACCCAGCACAGGGAGCGCTCGGGGTCGTCCATGACCTCGTCGACGACCTCCTCGTTGCGGGTGGCCGGCAGGCAGTGCATGAACTTAGAGTCTGCGCCGGCGAAGTTCATCATGTCCATGGTGACCTGATACTTGGGATAGAACACGTCCATGTAGTTCTCGCCCGAGACCTCCTCGTCGTACAGGCCATACCACACGTCGGTGTAGATGAAGTCGGCACCCTTGATGCACTCGATGTCGTCGGAGATGACGATGGAGCCGCCGGAAACCTTGCAGTTCTCCTCGGCGATGACCATCATCTGCTTGCCGAACTCGGCGCGCTCCTCAACGGTGCCAACGTGCAGGCCGCCGTCGGGGATCTGGTGGCCCTTAGGTCCAAACTGGACAAACTTCATGCCGACCTTGGAGGCGATGAACATGAGGGAGACGCAGACCTGGGTGGCGTCGCCGATGAAGGCCAGGGTGCAGTCCTCGATCTTCTTGCCCTCGGGGAGGTTCTCGAGCATGGTCATGAGGTCGCCCATCTCCTGCGTGGGATGGTTGAACTCGGACATGCCGTTGATGACGGGCACAGCGGAGCCCTCGGCGAGGCCGACGACGTCCTTGTGACGGTCAACGCGAGCCATCATGATGTCGAGCAGCGAACCCATGACGCGAGCGGTGTCGCCCAGGGACTCATGGCCACCGAGCTGGATGGTGCCAGGGCCATAGAACTGAGCGTGACCGCCGAGGTCGGTCATAGCGGTCTCGAAGGAAAGACGGGTGCGGGTGGAAACCTGCTGGAAGATCATGCCAAGGCTCTTGTTGCGGAGCAGGTGCGGATAATAACCGTCAACCTTGATGGCCTTCTTCATTGCCAGGCCAAGATCCTCGATAGCCAGGATCTGCTCTTTGGTGAAGTCGTTGGTGTCGATGAAATCCTTAGGCAGTGCCATGTCGATTTCCTTTCCGCCGGTCTTGCCGACTATTACTGAGAGGCGCTCGTACATCACGCCTCGTGTTGACAACACCATCATTCACCCGTATGCAATTTTTACCTAGTTTATTCGGGATTAAAGACCGTTCACGGAGTTACACCCCCTCTAAACCAATATAAACCCGCAGGTCAAGAGTTTACAGGGGGTTTACCATCTAGAACCGCGAACGGTATACGGCTATGCTGTATCACGTCCTCTCATCCGCAACGGGACATACGGTTGAGGGCGGTATATCCGTAGGGTTTACGGAGCTTATCCAAAGATCAGATGAGATGGGACGGCGACAGATGAACACGCTCATGTTCTTCTACACCCTAGCGATACTCGTTATCTGTATTGTGACGGCAGTGCTTTCGCTTGCCGCCTATGCCTCGTCCCGTCGACGCTTTTTTATCTATGGCAGCGGTGTTTTTATTTGTTACGCCATCGAGATGACCGAGATCTTCTTTTTTGAATACACGTTGCAAAAACAGAGTTTTCCGGCCAGCGACTATTACTCAATTACCATGCCTGTGCTGCGGACCCTCGTGGCGACCGCTTCGCAGGCTTTTATTTGGCTGATCGCCATGGACTTGCTCGACAAGCATTCTAAAAAGCTGTTCGTCATTCCCGTCGCAACGTTCTTGGTAAGCGAGCTGTTGATTATCGTTGCCGTCCCCTATGGCCCCATGCACCAGTGGCTTTACTACACCATGCGTCAGGTGTTCCTCATCTTTGTGGGACTGTATATCTTTTGGACGGCTCGCAAGAGTACGAAGGTTGAGCTGAAGGCGCGTGTTAACAACCAAAAGAAACACCTGATTATCGGCGCCATTCTGGTTGGCTGCATCGTTGCCGAGGATTTCTACAACATTCTGATTGTCCCCATGAGTCTGGCGCCCTCTTGGCTGCAACTATATCTGTCCGAGCGCAACTTTAGCGAAAACGTCTTTGCCTGCTACTTTGCGATTCTGCTGATCATCTACTCCTACCACGTGCTTTCAATCCGCATGCAGGAGGCGCCCGAGGAAAAGAACGTCAGCGATCTTGATCGACACATCGAAGAGCAGATGCCCTTCTATCGCAACGCCTACAAGCTCTCCAACCGTGAGACCGAAGTTATGCGTCTGGTCGTACTGGGCAAATCGAACCAAGAGATCGCTGACGAGTTATTCCTTGCCGTGGGCACCGTCAAGACCCACATCCACAACATCCTGGTCAAAACCGAACAGCAAAACCGCACGACGCTCATCCTCCACTTTTGGAAGCGATAACCTGCCAAAAAGGGACAGGTATATTTTGGCAGGTTTTATCTGGGCAAACACCAAAAACCGCCGCGAGGGAGCTACTTTCCCTCGCGGCGGTTTTCTAGCAGTAAAACCAAGTGAGTAGGCTTTTGGCGAGATGCCGGGCACACCTCAAAACGCCACAGCCCTGACCTGCGATTTTATTGAGCACTTGCCGCGATGTGCTCGGCAGATCCAAAAAAGCCTACTCACTTGCATCTGAGATGCTCTAGATACGCAAAATACCGCCGCGAAGGGAGCTGGACTCCCTTCGCGGCGGTTATTCGCTCTGATTTTGCGACGGTTTTGTCCGCTTGTTACTCGCTGTAGCGGGTGGCGATGGCAGCTTGTACCATGCCGGCGCTCATGAGGTAGGTCACCAGGAAGTAGCCACCGTAGGCCGCCAGGAAGATCGCACAGGTGAGGCCCACGGTGCCGCCGATGCTCATATCTCCGAATATGCTCACCAGCTCGATAATCACCTTGAGCGCCACAAAGGAGTGCGCCAGACCCACTGCCAGCGGGAACAGGAAGAATACCGCTTGCTGCGCCATCACCGAATGGCGAATCTGGCGGTCGTCACAGCCGATCTGTGCCAGCACACGATAGCTGCGGCTGCCGTCGGCCACATTGGAGAGCTGCTGGATCGACAGTATCGCCGCGCACGCAACGACCAGTACAAAGCCAATGTAGATGGCCAGATAGCTAATCATGCCGTTCATTTGCGCTGCTTGCGTGTACATCTCGGAGCGTGTGATGAAGATCCCCCATGACCCCGGCTCCTTGCCGTCAACGAGCAGATTGTCGAGCAAAGTGTATTTAATGCTCTCGTCTGCCTCGGTCGTATCCATCCCCTGTTTGTAATTAACGAGCAGGCTACTGGAATACGGCTGCAGATTAAGTTGGGACAACAGCTCGTCGGCAACGACGACGGTACCCGGATTACTGCCCATCGCCGAGTTGGCGATGGCCGCCGTGTCCTTGTCCGACTTATCGGTTGCGGGCTTGAGCTCATGCCCGCCCAAGGTGAGGGTATGGCCGCCGGCCATGTACTTGGTGTACAGGTCGCCCGGCTCACCGCCCATATCACACGTAAGCAGGTACTGGTCGCGGCCAATGCTCACCGGCTCCTCGCCCATCATCTGGCGCAGTTTGTTGTACTGGCTCGCCGGCGTCACAAACAGACCCATCGTATCGGCATTGCTACCCCCGAGCGCCTTGGGGAGCTTTTCGCCCATGGTCTTGCACATCTCACCCGCAGACACCGAAGGATTCGAACCGCCAAACGGGTAACTCAGATACGAATCGATCTGAACATGCTCACCGGCAACATCGGCGATATCGACCTTCTTGCCGGTCTCGTCGTTGTTGTCCGCCGACTTGCCCTTGCCGTGCCATGCAGGGTACAAATCGACCGTTGTATCGGCCAACACCATGCGATCGGCCTCAGACGGATTGACATACCCTTTGTAGTAGTCGAGCGTATCGGGCGTGTAATAGACATACGTCTGAGACACGTCAACAGGGTTATAGCGCTCCAGGTTTTCGTTCATCACATTGGCAATCGACATACCGCACGTCACCGAGGTGATGGCCAAAAACAGGAGCATCGCGATGACGCCCATCGAAAAGCACACCGTGTTGACCTTGGCCGCAAGCTGGCGCACGGTAAACATGTTGAGGCCGCGCCAATACACACCGCGCAGGCTCTGCAGCAGCTTGATGAGCATGCCCGAGAGCCCCCAGAACAGGGCAAAGGTGCCCACGGTAACCATAGCGGTCGTAATGCCAAACTGGTTCATGGCCTCTTGCAGCTTGCTGTCCGTCGCGGTTAGCGGGAACCCATCACGTAGCAGACGGTAATAGGCCACGCCCACAAGCGCCACGCCCACGACAAAGATGGCAATCGCGATCCAGGGGTTGCGTGTCTTGATGCTCTCGTTGCGACGCTCGGCACCCATAAGCTCGATGAGTTTGGTACGACGCACGGCGCGAAGGTTCAGCAGTAGCGTGAGCACAAACATTACGAGCATGCAGGCAAGGGTCAGATTGAACGCATGCACCGAGAAAAAGAAGTGGAAATTGGCAATCTGTGTCTTAAAGAGCGAGGCCGTAAAGAACGTCATGAGCTGGGAGAGTCCCATACCCAGCACAATGCCGGCGACAAAGGCCACGACCGATACTATCACGGTCTCGAGCGCCATGATCGTGGCGACGCGCCCGCGCCCCATGCCGAGCACCTGGTACAGGCCAAACTCCTTCTTGCGGCGTTTCATGATGAAGTTATTGGCGTACACCATCAAAAAGGCCATGACACCGGCCAAAAAGTACGTCAGGTCGCCGAGCATGCTGCCCATAACCTGCGCCAAGCCCTCTTCATCGATTCCGGCGATGTCGACCTGCATCGAGATGGTGTTAAAAGCATAGAAGACCGTGACGCCCAGGGTGAGCGTCAAAAGGTAGACGAGGTAGTCGCGGCCGGCGCGGCGGACGTTACCCCAAGCGAGTTTACAGAGCATCGGAGCCCTCACCGCCCATCATGGCAACGACCTCCATAATGCGGTCGAAGAACTCTCGGCGGTCGGTGTCGCCGCGGCGCAGCTCGGTGAAGATCTTGCCGTCGCGGATAAACAGCACACGGCTCGTGTAGCTGGCGGCAAAGCTGTCGTGCGTGACCATGAGCACGGTGGCGCGCAGGCGGCGGTTGAGGGCCTCTAGGCTCTCGAGCAGCAGGCGGGCGCTTTTGGAGTCGAGGGCGCCGGTGGGCTCGTCGGCCATGATCATGGTGGGGTCGGTGACGAGCGCGCGAGCTGCGGCAACGCGCTGCTGCTGGCCGCCGGACATCTGGTAGGGATACTTGTCGAGCACCTGACTGATGGACAGGCGCGCTGCCACATCCTGCACGCGGGTCGAGATCTCTGCCGAGTTTGTGCGGGCGATGGTGAGCGGCAGGGCGATGTTCTCGCGTGCCGTGAGCGTATCGAGCAGGTTGGAGTCCTGGAATATAAAGCCCAGCTCCTCGCGGCGGAACTGCGAAAGCTTAGCCTGCTTCATGCGTGTTACGTCCTGCCCGTTGATGCGGATCGTGCCACTTGTGGCGCTATCGATGGTCGACACGCAGTTGAGCAGCGTCGACTTACCCGAGCCCGAGGCGCCCATGATGCCTACGAACTCGCCGCGATTGACGGTAAAGCTAACGTCGTTGAGCGCGCGGGTCACATTGCCCAGCGCACCGTATACCTTTTCGAGATGCGCGACCTCCAGTACCGGGGTCGCTGCTTGCGTGGTTTGCATACCGAGTCCTTTCTTGCGATTAGTCTACGGCATCTATAGTCGCAAGAAGACGAGTCGGCTACCATCGATATGGCTTACGCTTGCCTTACCGTTGTGTAAGGTACGGGTAGCCAGCCTGCCACGTGATGATATTGAGAGAGGACTCCTGTTGAAGACTGTTCATGTTGCCGCTGGGATCATTCGCAAAGAAGGATCCGATGAGCTGCTTGCCGTGCAGCGCGGCTACGGCGACATGCAAGGACTTTGGGAATACCCGGGCGGCAAGCTCATGCGCGGCGAGACACCCGAAGACGCCGTGCGACGCGAACTCATGGAAGAGCTGCAGGTCAAAGTCACCAACCTGCGTGATTTCTATACCGTTGAGTACGACTACCCCGATTTCCATCTCTCGATGGAGTGTTACTACTGCTCGCTGGC
>DBGDZK010000097.1:0-4906 GCA_048373195.1 Collinsella sp. | reverse complement strand
GGCGCTGCGCGCCTGCTGCCTTGGGTGACTTTGGGGTCGATTGGGGTTGTCTGCACAATTCGCGGTATTATGTTGCGGAGTTTTGAAAGGAGCCGCTGGTGGTCACGACGACGTTTGCTTCGCCTTTGGGCGAAATCTTGCTTGCCGCTGATGGCCGCGGTCTGACGGGACTTTGGTTTGAGGGGCAGGAGCATTTTGGCTCCACGCTTCTCAAAGAAGATCCCGAACATGTTGAAGGCGCCGATGCAGTTTCTGGTGCTGGCGGCATGTCGTCGGTGAGTCCGGCAAATGGTGCGGCGTCTTCGGTGCTTGAGCGTTCCTGGGCTTGGCTGAATGCTTATTTTGCAGGGCAGAAACCTCGGTTTACGCCGCCGTTGCATATGATCGGTACGGCGTTTCAGCGTGAAGTTTGGTACGAGCTGCTTTCCATTCCGCGTGGCGAGGTCGCCACGTATGGCGAGATTGCCCAGCGTGTTGCTGCTCGACATCGTGTGCCGGGAAACGAGGATCCCGTTGTGTCTCCTCGTGCGGTGGGGGCTGCGGTCGCGCGTAATCCCATTTCGATTATTGTGCCGTGCCATCGCGTGGTTGCCGCCGACGGGTCGCTCAACGGATATGCCGGCGGCCTCGACCGTAAGGAGTGGCTGCTCCGGCTTGAGGGCGCGTACGAGGAGTAGCGTTCGAGTGCTTTGCCTGTAGTAGCCGACTTCGACCAAAGCTCGCTCGAGTTCGCTTTGATCAGAGCACTTAAGACCCTTGTTTTCTGTCAATAGTGCTATTTGTTCGTTGATGGATATCCGCGACTTCTGGTATTTCATTAAGCCTCTTGATAGAAAAAGAGCTGGAGTTGCGCATCGTTGAGAGGCTTTCCAGCTTTAGCAAAACAAACTTATAAGATGCGACGGGCCGCGTCAAGATAATTACCGGACGGCCTAGGAGGCGGCTGGTTGGCTGGCTTAAAACCCAGCGCGTGAAATGACGCTCCACGCTATTCAGCGCGCTTGATAGGATGACGAATCACAGTCTTAAGTTTCTCCGGCGCACACTTGCGTGGATCGGAAAGATAGATTTCGTGATGTAAACGGGTGTCTGAGAAGTCGGGGACATAGCCCTGCTCGGTCGCATATTCATGCATGGCGTCTACGGTTGCCGGCTCGCTGTCGTAGGGTCCGGTATGCATGCATTGAACGCAGAGACCCTCGTCAACTTTAAGCAGCTCGACGGCAGAAAAGTCCAGTTTCTTTTTGGCCGTGGCTTCCGCGACCGCCCAGTCAAAGTCATCCTGAGTGACGAAATCGGGCAGGCGGATGCACGAGATAAAGTTGAAATCGTCCTTGCGTACATAATCGATGTCGCCGCTCGGGGAGTCTTGCCACCAGAAGC
The DNA here is from genome assembly GCA_048373195.1 of Collinsella sp. Lineage (GTDB taxonomy): Bacteria > Actinomycetota > Coriobacteriia > Coriobacteriales > Coriobacteriaceae > Collinsella. Next base: position 3,523 of record DBGDZK010000097.1, on the reverse strand, counting down.
CCTCGAGCGGCGGTACCACAAAGTCGAAATAGCCCTCGATACTCCTTGAGCCTTTCTTTGACATCTTGACGGTATAGGCGATGCCGTAAAGCAGCGGCAGGGCATTTTGATACTCGCCACCTTCGGTATTTGGGTCGCCCTTTCCGCGAACGGCAACGTAGCTCATAGGCGGGACAGTTATGATACTCGGCTTGCTTGCAGGTCTGTAGAGCTCCTTGCATTCCTTCTTAAAGTCGAACGCCATGTTGGCCGCCTTTCTGCGTATTGGCCTGCTTAGATAGCGGAATCATATCATAGAAACGAACAGCTGTTCGAATGATTTGGCTGACAGATTGAGATGCGTGCGTTGTGTTTGGCGGTCGGCCTGACCCCATCGATGATTTCTCTGCCTCCCCGGCGCCTCATCTATAGCTGCCGTTTCCCCATATAAAACCTGCCAAAATGAACCTGTCCCTTTTTGGTCGGTGCGAAATGGGTAATACTAAAGAGTTATCCGACCAGATGGGAATTAATCGATGGCTTATATCGAATTCAAAGACGTCATCAAGGCATACGGCGAGGGCGACGCCCGCATCCATGCGCTCGACGGTGCGAGCTTTTCTGTTGAGCGTGGCGAGCTTGCCATTATCCTGGGCGCTTCGGGCGCCGGTAAAACCACGGCGCTCAACATTCTGGGTGGCATGGATACGGCGACTTCCGGCACCGTGACGGTGGACGGGCGCGATGTGAGCTCCGCTAACGAGGCGCAGCTCGTGGAATACCGCCGCGCCGACGTTGGCTTTGTCTTCCAGTTCTACAATCTGGTCCCCAACCTGACGGCGCTCGAAAATGTTGAGCTTGCGGCGCAAATCTGCCCCGATTCGCTCGATGCCGAGCAAACGCTTCGTCAGGTTGGCCTGGGCGAGCGCCTGGGCAACTTTCCGGCGCAGCTTTCGGGCGGCGAGCAGCAGCGTGTGTCCATCGCCCGCGCACTGGCCAAGAACCCCAAGCTGCTTCTGTGCGACGAGCCCACGGGTGCGCTCGACTATAAAACCGGCAAGCAGATCTTGCAGCTGCTGCAGGATACCTGCCGCAAGCAGGGCATTACGGTCATCATCATCACGCACAACTCCGCGCTCGCGCCCATGGCCGATCGCCTGATTCGCTTTAAGAGCGGTCGCGTGGAGAGCGAGACGGTCCAGCAAAATCCCGTGCCTATCGAGACGATCGAGTGGTAGCGCCCATGGATCAGGACCGCCAAAACAGCCTACGCCGCGACGCGCAGAACACGGAGTGCGAGCAGGATTTTACGACCTACCGCACTGCCCAAAGCTCAAACGATATGGTGCCGACGGTTTTTCGCCGTGGCATCTACCGCACAATCCGAGGCAGTCTTAAGCGCTTCTTGTCAATCGTGGTCATCACCGCGCTTGGCGTGAGCGTGATGTGCGGCCTTAAGGCGGGTTGCGAGGACCTGTGCGATTCGGTTGACGCCTACTTCGACCAGCAAAATGTCTATGACATTAACGTGCAGTCGACCTATGGCCTGACTGACGATGATCTCGACGCCATCCAAGAGGTCGATGACGTCGAAACGGCCGAAGGCATCTACACCGAGACCGCCTACACCGCCGTGGGCACAACGCGCGAGCGCGTGGTCGTGCAAAGTCTCTCCAAGGAGAACATCGATCAGCCGGTGCTCGTGAACGGCGATTTGCCCGAGAGCGCCGATGAGGTCGCGGTGACTTCGAAGTTCCTGAAGGCTTCGGGTAAAAAGCTCGGCGATACGGTGAGTTTTGCCGCCAATGACGCGAGCTCGTCGAACCAAAGCGCCAAGGATCAGTTTGCCGCGGGCGATTACACCATTACGGCCGAGGTCCTCGATCCCACTGATGTGAGCTCCGACTCGACAGTCAACGCCTTTCGCGCTGCTTCGGCGGCGGACTATAAGTTCTATGTGAGCGAGGACGCCGCGACATCTTCTTTCTACTCCGCGGTCCACGTGATCGTCGAGGGAGCCAAGAGCCTCAACTCCTATTCGGATTCCTACGCGGCAAAGATCAATGAGGTCAAGAGCAATATCGAGAAGATCCGCAAGGAGCGTGAGAAAGCGCGCGCTCAGGAACTGACGGTCGACACGCCGGCAAGCTTGGATGCGGCCGAGCGCCAGGCGAATATGCTCTTTGGGATTGAGCAGGACAACATCAATCGCATGGCCGAGGGCAGCGACGAGCGTGCGCAGGCGCAAGCCGACCTGGACCAGCGCCGTGCCGCCGCCGACCAGCAGTTTGCCGATGCCCGCGCCGAGCTCTCTGACCTTGGTGAATGCACCTGGTACATCCAGGACCGCGGCAATATCGCAAGCTACTCGAGCGTGGAGAGCGATAGCTCGTCAATTGAGGCCATCGCCACGGTGTTCCCGTTCATCTTCTTTATCGTCGCCGTGCTCATCAGCCTTACCACCGCCACGCGTATGGTCGAGGAGGAGCGCACGCTCATCGGCCTGTATAAGGCACTCGGTTATTCGCGCGGACGCATCCTGTCCAAATACGTGGACTATGCGCTGTGGGCTTGTCTGATCGGCGGCGTGCTCGGCAACATCATCGGATTTGTGGGCCTGCCGCTGTTCCTGTTTACGGTGTTCGACGACATGTACTCGCTGCCCCAGATGCTACTTTCGTACGACATCGTGTCCTCGATCGTTTCGGTGGCGCTGTTTGCCGTGGGCGTGGTGGGCGCCACGATTATCGCCTGCCGCCACGAGATGGCCGAGACCCCTGCCTCGCTCATGCGCCCCAAGGCGCCGCGTGCCGGCTCACGCATTCTGCTCGAGCGTATCGGATTTATCTGGCGCCGCATGGGCTTTTTGAACAAGGTGGCAGCGCGTAACCTGTTCCGCTACAAAAAGCGCGCCTTTATGACCATCTTCGGCATCGCCGGCTGCACGGCGCTCGTGATCTGCGGCATGGGCATTCGTGATACGTCGGTCGCGCTTTCGCCCAAGCAGTACGGCCACATCACACGCTACGACCTGCTGGCGGTTGCCAATCCCGACGATTTTTCGCAGACGTGCGCGGCGCTCGACGAGCGAAGCGCGGTCAAGGATTCCGGTGTGACCGTAACTTCGACGCTGCCGATCATGACCGACAACGTCACCTTTACATTCGGCGGAAAGAGCGAGACCGTGCAGCTGATCGTGGTGCCCGATGACCGCACGAACGATCTGGACGACTATGTTCGCCTTGAGGATGAGTCCAAAGAGCCACTGTCTTTGCGTGACGGAGACGTGTATCTGAGTAAGAGTTCACAGCTGGTGCTGGGGATTCAACCGGGCGATACGGCGCACGTCCAGGATTCGTCACTCAACGTCGCCAAGGTCAAGGTCAGCGACATTTCGCTTAACTATCTGGGCAACACGCTTTACATGACGCAGAGCACCTATGAGCGCGCGTTTGGGCGCAGCGTTCGCCTCAATGGCATCTTTGCGCTGCTCAAGGGTTCGTCGGCCGACCAGATTGCGTTTAGCAAGAAGCTTAAGAGTGAC
>DBGDZK010000096.1:0-5557 GCA_048373195.1 Collinsella sp. | reverse complement strand
CAACCACTCATTAGCGGAAGAGGCACGTGTTGGAAAGACAAGAGGTCGCCTAACACCTATCGCTATTATTTTTCACTTGGAATCAAGGACCCTAAGACGGGACGCTACAAACGATCCCCAACTTATACGGTTCACTGCAAGACTAAAACAGAGGCAAAGGCCGCAATGCAGGCCAAGCTGGCAGAAATCAACTCTTCTGGCACGGTCTCTAAAACTAAAAAGCCAACTCTGCTTGCATCCTACTGCTGGGCCTTTCATGAAAATAGGGACACCGGGCTTGCGCCAACGAGCTATGAAAGAGAAGCATACGATTGCAGGCATATCGAAGACCTATTCGGTGCGTTTCAGACAATTGAGGGGCTGACTCCCGATCTAATCGAAGAAACATATGCCGAAGCTCGTCGCACGGGAAAATACAAGCCATCGGAGCTTGTGCGGATCAACGCGAAGTTGCGTCAAATTCTCTCGAATGCAGTCGCGAAGCGAATAATTGACCGAAACCCCTGCGCTACCGTTCATGTTCGCAGACCACGCAACAAAAGAGAATCACTGACAATCGACCAGGTAGCTACCCTATGCACACATCTTCAACACATTGAGCTCACCGCCGAAGCTGTTGGTACGCTAGTACTAGTGTATACGGGTATGCGGAAAGGCGAGATGTTGGGCCTCGAATGGCGCGATTGGGACCCTGCCAATAAAACCTTGAAAATTGACAGGCAGTACACCAACGACCATGAACTGAGGGCACCCAAGTCACAAGAAAGCCAACGCAAAATCCCCGTTGGAGAAACCTTGGCCGAACGTCTTCAATCATGGTCAGCCATACAAAAAGAGCTCCTGGCCTCTCTGGGGCTGTCCCAGACTGGCAGAACTCCCATCATTAGCGATATTGCCGTCGAGCAAGGGGTCCCTACTGTCTGTCACATGAAAAACTACATCTTCAACCGTTGGTTTCGCGATTTCGCAGTTAGCTGCAATCTTGGAATCTATGAGCCGAACAATTCGACTGGCGGAAAGCTATATAAGGGCATCTGCCCGCATCAGCTCAGGCATTGTGTAAGCACTTTTATGCTGGCGAACGGATCGGACGTTAGAAGCGTGCAAGGTATTCTTGGCCACGCGGACCCCAATATCACGCTCAAAACGTATACAAGCCTCGTTCAACAATCAGAAATAAAAGCAGTTAAAGGCTACGAAGACTTCATCAACGCCTATATACAGAGAAGCGAGAAATAGCATGTTTTTCATTCATCGTTTCATCAATAATATTACGGTACTATGCTACTATTTCCGCAGGTAGATGCTTTATTTGATTGACATCTATTGAGTTTTAATACATGCTAAAGCTGTCAGATGGCTACGCATGTAGTCATAGAAACCGGCCCCCCAAGTGCTTATGAACCTGGTAAGTCTTACAAGCACAGGGAGGGCCCTCATTGAAAGGATAGCTCATCATGGCTACTCCAAAGATTAGCACTCAGGCGTCCACACCGACTTTCCCCACTGGTGCCGCTCAGTGCGATCGGTTGCTCCGCGTTAACGATATCCGCGAACTTACTGGCTGGAGCGAAAACACCGCACGCAAGTTTATGAGAGAGTCCGGCAAGCTCATCCAAATCCATCGTTCTAATTACATGTTTGAAAGTTCGTTTTATGAGCTTTTCAAGCAGCTTGAAGGTCGCACCGCCCACTTTGACTAGGCGGTAAACATGAGCGAGCTGCCGTCGATTTCCGACATATTTAGCGATGATGTTAATGAACAACGAAAGATTAAAGGGAAAATGGATAAAGCTAATTTTATTTCAGTGCCCGAGTGGGCGTGCTGCGTCACCACCGTCGCTGCTGAGCGCCTCATCCTCGGCCTTGTATGGAAGTTTGGAAAGCCTTCCACAAACAAAAAAGCCATGGGCTTTTACGCAAAAAGCAAATGGATTGAGGAGCACTACCACCTGAGCAAGAACACGATTTCCCGGGCCCATACCTCTTTGAAGAAAAAGAGGTACATTCAAAAGGCGGGTGACGGCAGCTGGATGCTTAATTACGCTGCAATCTACCGCGCCGCAGTCGAAAACGGCTGGGAGCCTCCGAAATCTTAAGCCCACAAACCGACTATCGAGGTCGTAAGAGTCGGCCACCGTCAGGGTGCCCACAAGAACATGCCGCGGATGTAAAATAAAATAGGGTCGAACCGAAACAGTTCCCGGACAATTGGCGTCCGGCCAGACACTTCGATTCGACCCTTTTTCATGCCCGCATCTAAAACAATCCCATAATCATTCTCGGCATCTTTAACGCCATCACTCTCCCGCCACCAACGCGTCGTAGGTGCCATTTTGGTGCCATTTTCAACGAATCGATATGGCCGTCCATTCATGGCCTTTAAGGCACGTGATACCATGAAAACGTGCGGTATTTCTCTAACCAAAAACCTGCGTGAACGTATGACTTGAGACGCTTTTAGAACTCACCGATCGCAGGACGACTACAAAACAACAGCGGCCGCGTATTTGTTCCCAGCCGTACGGCGTGGCGGAGCCATGCCCATTGTTGATTGGAGTGTCGCACGATGACAGACGAGAGAAAAATCAGGGAGATCTACGGCGTGAAGTCCGTCCACGAGGAGGCCGCCGAGCGAACCGAGGCGACGTGGCGGGAGAAGCGCCTGCGCGAGACGGCCGACCTCAGGACCGAGAACGCGCTGCTCAGGGCCCAGCTCGACGAATTCAACCGCAAGCTCGTCGAGGCAACGGATCGGAATGAAAAGATTGAGGCCGACTGCAATGAGCGGGTTGCCTTTATAGAGGAGAAGTTCGAACTCGATACCGCGAGACTCGAACTCGAGAACAACGAGCTCCACGCCGCGGGCGTCAGGTACCTCTCCCGTGCTAAGGGGCTCGGCAGGCAGGTTGTCCAACTCCATGCCGAGGCTGAGGCCATGGTCGATGAGATCGAGCGGCTGCGCGGCGAGCGTGACGCCGCACTGAAAACCCAAGCCGACACACTCCTGGCCCAGCGCGACCTGATGGCCGAGGTCGCCGCCCTCAAGGACCGCCTCGCCGCCTCCGAGCAGCGAGCGGCCGTGGCCGAAGCCAAGGTCGAGGTCATGTCCCAGATGAAGGGCGAGTAGCCCCGCGTTTCTCCTATCAGGCGGCTGATTTCTAGAAACCTTCTAGAACGCTTCTAGCAGGTTTCTAGAGCCGGGCGCAGCATCTTCGATCGGCACGATGTCTCGGTAGACAAGGCGGTGCCTGTCGTCGCGCCATTCGTCGCCGTGGTAGTGGCCGAAGAGCCAGGCGCGGTAGCCGAGCTGCCCGTCGAGCTCGGCAAGGAATCGCTGAAGCCGGTCGTCCCGATATTCGCGTCCGCACTCTCGGCACAGCCCCTCAGCAAGGGCGGCCGGCGCCTCGTGAGTCACCACGTAGTCGACCTTCCAGCCCACGCGGTCGAGCGAGGCGCGGCAGCGCTCCATCTCTTCCTCGCTCGGCATCTCCTCGGGCCACCAGCTCCTCCCCTCCCTGCGACACTGCCTGTCGTTGCTCGCGGCACCGCCCATGGCAAGGACCGTGAGCCCGCCGATGTCGAACACCTCCCCACGCATCAGGTGCAGCACGTGCGGTCGCGCCTCATGGACGAGCCCACCGTTCCACTCCCGTACCGGCAGATTAGCCAAGGCGTGATGGTTCTCATGGTTTCCGTCGACGAAGCACGTAGTCCACGGTTTGGACTCAAGCCAGTTGAGCCAATACTTCTCGGCGTTTGAGCCGTCCCAGACAAAGCCGAAGTCGCCGGCAACGATCACCACGTCATCGCGCGTCAGGGTCCGGCCCAGCGGCCAATTCTTGAAGGCAAACCGGCTGGACCCATACTCGGCCCTGCCGTGCACGTCGCCCGTCACATAGATAGCCATCAGTACGCGCCCCACGGCAGGAGTTTGTCCCCGAGTCTCACGATCCGGTCATACAGCACCGTGTGCCGTTCGTCCGGGTTGCCGTCTCGGTGAAAATGGCCGTAATACCAATGTTTATAGTCCAGGCGGTCCTCGAGCTCGTCGAGGAATCCGGTCAGCCGGTCCACATCAGGGCGTTCCCAGCCTGGGTCCGGGTAGAGCGTCGGCGAGAGCATGCGCGTGGCGCAGGTATGGGTGATGACGCAGTCGACCTTCCAGGCGACCTCGTCGAGCCTTGCCCGCGCGGCATCGAAATCGCGCTCGTCCGGCAGCTCCTGCGGCCACCACGAGCTGTACGGGATGCGGTACGCCCTGTCGACGCTCGTCGCCCCGCCCATGGTGAAGACCGTCTTCCCGTCGAGCTCGAAGACCTCCCCGCGCATGAGGCGACGGATGGACGAGGTATCCGACAGGCGCTGCGTCAGTCCGCCGTGCCACGGCTCCATGGGGCGCTCCCCCCAGTGGTCGAAGCGCTCGTGGTTGCCGTCGACGAACAGTACCGTGTAGGGCCGCGACTCCAGCCAGGCGATGTCGGAGCATTCCTCGGCGGAGAAATCCCACGGAAAGCCAAAGTCGCCGGTGACGATGAGGTAGTCGTCGCCCGTCAGGCCATCCCCAAGCTCCCAGTCGCGGAGCTTTTGCATGTCGAGCCCGCCGTGGATGTCGCCTGTCACATAGACCGTCATCGGATCGCCTCTTTCCGCTTGTAAGCCGCCAGCTCGCGCTCGACCTGCCTGTCACCGGTCTCGTTGACCCACCAGGGCCATTTCACCCGGCCGCACGGCTCGTCGACTCCGGCGAACCATCCCCTCAGCTCGTCGAGGCTCACCGGGGAGTGCCCGTTGGCATCGCAACCGACGTCGTAGCGCAGAAGGCCCTGCTTGCGATTGAACTCGTTGTACGCGCCACCGCTGCTGTGGATGTGTCCGTGAAGGTGCCACGATCCATGGCTCATGCCCTGCCAGTCGGCCATGGGGTAATGGCACAGGACGATCTTCTGCCCGTCGATCTTGAGCACGCAGATCGGCGGTTCCACGGTGAAGGCGCCAGCGACCGCCGGCTGGGTCCAGTCCTTGTCGTGGTTTCCCGGGACGAGGTGGATGCGTCTGCAGGCAATCCGCTTGCGAAGCCCATAGGCGTCCTGGGCGGTCATCTTGAATGAGAAATCACCCAGGATGTAGAGTTCGTCGTCCACGGCAACCCTGCCGTTGATGCTGTCGACGATGGCGTCGTTCATCTGCCAAATCGTCTCCCACGAGCGGTCGGTGAACTTCAGCACGTTCTCATGCCCGAAGTGGGTGTCGCTGGTAAACCAGATCATATTTATGTCTCCTTCTGTCGCTAAAAAACGTTCTCCTTCGAGGTCAGGAGACGTATTTTGAGCGACATGAGGTACATATCCCTCATGTTCCAAGCTCCAATCTGCCGAATTTGCTCGGATAAAAGTCTAAGGCTTCGATAATCAAGGTATGGTTGATTTCCGATCTCAACCGAACACATTGAGCGAATAGGCCGTTCCCGCAGCTAGCCGAACGCCCCCGCGGCCCCTCACGGGCCCCGGGGGCGCCGTTTTCCCAGTTGAAGGAACGGTGGAGATGTGTTTCGATG
>DBGDZK010000095.1:0-3256 GCA_048373195.1 Collinsella sp. | reverse complement strand
CATCGGTACATGCGATGCGGTCATTACAATTGGCATCGTGCTGCGATTTAGGGGGGAACGTTTTGGTGTCTGAACAGGCAAATGTTGATTGTGTTGCTGGCTTTGGCGTGCGCTTGATCGGCTGTGCCGACGATGCGGCTTTGCCCATTGGCATGCACGACTATGCGGAGGCTCTTGGTTGCTGCACGCTGGTCGACAAGACCATGTTTATTGCAGATGTGTTGGACTGCGACGCGTCCGTTGTGGTGTGCTGTCGACCCGAGGGTTTTGGCAAGAGCATGAACTTGTCGATGCTCAGGGCTTTTCTGGAGCGTCCAGCGGTCGGTCGCGCTGGTCAGCGTTTGTTTGCCGATGCTCAGATTTGGGATGCAGACGGCGGGCACTATCGGGATGAGTACGCTTGCTATCCGGTGATATCGCTGGACTTTTCTGGCGCTGCGAGGCGTGGTGCCGCTATTGCCGACGTCGCGCGCGATGCTCTTTCGGGCGAGTGCGCCCGTCTGCTGGCGCTTTTGGAGGCTCCGGATTTAGCTCGAGACAAGGTGCGTCACATCGAACGCGTCGCGCGTGGCGTGGCGAGCGCGGACGAGGTTGACTCGGTGCTCGGTGTGCTCATTGAGCTGCTGGAGATGGCCTGCGATGAGCAGGTTGTATTGCTCGTTGATGGGTACGATGCGGCGTGGTCTCGCCGTGTGAGCGCGAGGGACGCTTCCGACGCCGATCCGGCAGGGCTATTCGATCGCGTGCTGTTCGACGCCATTGCCACTGCGCGTGATTCGTTGCTGCTGACGTGTCTGATGGGGGAGCGTCCCAGTCCTGCCGAAGCGGCGCTTTCTTCGCGCGGCTGCTCGTATTGTCTGACGACGCCGCTGTCGGCGTGGTGTGACCGATGTTTCGGTTTTTCGGATGCCGAGGTCGAGGCTCTTTTGAATCATGCTGGGCGCGAGGAATACCTGGATGATGCGCGTGAATGGCTCGAGGGGTATCGGTTTGGCAGGGCCTATTGCTCGAGTCCAGAGCGTGTGATCGGTTTTCTGGGCCGAGGCTGCACGGCGCCTGTGCGTGCCGATCTGTATGGATATGCCGATTGCCTGAGTAGGGTAGTTGCCGGGTGGAATCTCGACCGCCTTTCGGTCTTGTTTGATTTGCTCGAGGCCCATGGGTGCGCTGAGGTCCCGCTTTGTTTGGGCACTGCAGAGCCAGATGTCTCGCCTGACGATGGCATGTGGACAGCGCTGTATCTGTCCGGTTTTCTCACGACGGATATGACTGAGGAGCCGGAGCATGGCGATCGCCTCCGTGCTTTGCGATTGCCCAATAACGAGCTTCGCCAGACCTTGCGTCTAGTGATTATTGAGTGGTTTGAGTGCGCTGCAGAAGACATTCGAGACGTCGATGCGTTTCGCGACGGGCTGTGCCATGGGAACGAGGATACCGTGAGGCGGGCGCTAAGCCGCATCTTAGGAGATGCGGGAATCGGTGCGACCGACCCAGATACACCGCTGCCATATCACCTACTCTTGCAAGGACTCTGCTTTGGATTGCCGGGCTATGCCAATCCTGCTTCGAGGCGAAAGTGTGGCGCGGATCGCTGGGACATCCAGGTTTTTCCTACGGGCGTCGTGTTCGACATAGCCGATACGATCGGTATGCTCGATGAACGTCCGCTGATAACGATTAACATGATGTATGACCCCGGTGTGGATGCGCTGGGCCTGGAATTGCTGGCCGTGCAGGCGCTGCTCGATATAGAGCGCGACGGCATCGACGAAATCCGTGTGCCGCGACCCGGCGTGGGTCGCATGCGCTGGGGGTTCGGTTTTGATGAGCAGCGTGTGTCCGTGGTGTGCCAACGTCTGTAGCGGCGGGCGAAAGCCCTTTACTGTTCCGTGTCCTTCAGGGGCGGCATGGGCTTCCAGTTGGGGTCCTTGACGATCTTGCGGGCGTCCTTCATGCCACGGCGCAGCGCCGGAATACCGGTCTTAAAGCACTTGTCAACGGCGGCCAGGCGAATGAACTCCTTGCAGAAGGTCGCGGCGTTGCCCAGACGGAACAGCATGGGGTGATAGTCGCCATAGATCTGCATGTAGCGGGCCAGATAACCGCGGTTGCGCATGATGTAGTAGCGGTTGGTGTCGCTCGTAGAGTTGAGCTGGCGCTTGCCGGCGATATCCCAGTTAGAGACAGCGCGGGCACGCTTGAGCACCACGTCGGCAACAACGGCGGCGGGGAAGTGCTGGCTGGCCACGTAGCCGTAGCAGGCATCGTCGCCGTAGATGAAGAATCGCGCATCCGGCAGGCCGATCTTGTCGACCACGCGGCGCGAGAACAGGCCGCCTTCAAAGCACAACTGGTTCATGGCGCGGTAGCCCTTGGGGCCCAGGTCCCACTTAGCGATGGGGTTGGGGATACCAAGCGAAAGGATGAGCTGGTACTGCCAAAAGAAGGCGCCGCCGTCAAAGTCCAGGCGCGAACCCTGGATGACATCGTAGCGGTCGGTCCACTTGGCAAGACGCTCGATGCCTTCGGGGATGACGAGCACGTCGTCGTCCATCACCCAGAACCACTGGGCGCCCAGGTCGTAGGCGCATTTGGTGCCGGCGGAGAAGCCACCTGCACCGCCGCCGTTTTCGAGCTGCGGGGCGTAGATGACACGGTCGGTGCCGCCCTGCGCGTCAGGCTGCTCGGTGTCGATGCCCCACAGGTTAGCCAGGCGCTCGTTGAATGCGGTGCACATGGCCTCGGTCTCGCGCGAATTCTCGTTATCGACAATCACGATGCGCCAGGGCGTTGCCGTGAGCCCGGTCATGGAGTCGAACAAGTTGGCCAGGAGTTCCTGGCGCTTGTACGTAACGACGACAATGGTGAGCTTATCGATGGGAGCGGGAAGGGTTGAAGGCATGGGGCAATATATCCTTTCACGCGCGGCGGGCGAGTGCAGCGCGGAAGCTATCGAATACGTCCTTGGGACTGTCCTATTGTAAAGGCTCGGCGCACCTTGGCGGCAAGCTTTGAATAAAACGCAGGAACCTGCCACGGCTGTAGCGGCTTTAGCGTCTGACGGCAGCGTGTCTATTGCCTCTTGAGCTTGCGTTCGATAAGACTTCTAGCTGCATCGATGATGAGAAGTGCCAGAGCAAAGACGATGCTAATGACGATACCCGTGACGATACATATAGCTGCCGGGCTGTTTTGGCTGATCAGTATGTTTGCGAGCAACGTATTGAAGACGGGACGCCACAGGCTACTGGTGAGC
>DBGDZK010000094.1:0-4326 GCA_048373195.1 Collinsella sp. | reverse complement strand
TCCGGCATCATCCACGCCCACGGTTACATGAAGTCCAACGACGACGCCTTCGTCCCTGCCTACCTCATTCGCTCCGCGCGCCTTCGCACGGGCGACGTCATCGAGGGCTCGCTGCGTCCTTCGCGCGGCGGCGACAAGCGCGCCGGCCTCGCCAAAATCACGACCGTCAACGGTCTGGACCCCGAGCAGATTCGCAACCGCCCCAAGTTCGGCGACCTCACCCCGGTCTATCCCAACGAGCCGCTGCGCATGGAGCACGGCAAGGACTCCATTACCGGTCGCGCCATCGACATCGTGTCGCCGATCGGCAAGGGTCAGCGTGGCCTGATCGTGTCCCCGCCCAAGGCCGGCAAGACCACGATCCTCAAGAAGATCTGCCAGTCTATCTCGATTAACAACCCCGAGGTGCACCTCATCTGCCTGCTCGTCGACGAGCGCCCCGAAGAGGTCACCGATATGCAGCGTTCCATCAAGGGCGAGGTTGTGGCGTCGACCTTCGATATGCCCGCCGACAACCACACTCGCGTGGCAGAGCTCGTTATCGAGCGCGCCAAGCGCATCGTGGAGCTGGGTGGCGATGTCGTGGTGGTGCTCGACTCCATCACGCGTCTTGCCCGCGCCTACAACTTGGCGGCGCCCGCCTCAGGCCGCATCCTTTCGGGCGGCGTCGATTCGGCGGCCCTGTATCCGCCCAAGCGCTTCCTGGGCGCAGCCCGTAATATCGAGAACGGTGGTTCGCTTACCATCCTGGCCTCTGCCCTCATCGACACTGGTTCCAAGATGGACGAGGTCATCTTTGAGGAGTTCAAGGGCACCGGCAACATGGAGCTTAAGCTCGACCGCGAACTGGCCGACCGCCGCATCTTCCCGGCTATCGACCCCGTTGCCTCCGGTACGCGTAACGAGGACCTGTTGGTCGACGAGCAGATGCGTCCGTTTGTCTTTGGTCTGCGTCGCATTCTTGCCGGCATGAACAACACCGAGCGCGCAGCCGCATCGTTTATCAAGGGTCTTAAGGGCACCAACACCAACCAGGAGTTCCTGGTGCGTTCGGCCAAAAAGCACAGCGACTACGAGCAGACGTTCTAGGTTGTCATCCACACGCAGCGATAGCCATCAATGCGATAAAGGGTCGGGGCTTTGAGCCTCGGCCCTTTTCCATATCGCCGCTCCGCGCTTATTTTTAACCATAAGACCGACGAGCAGCAGGTTTCCCGTTTCAATCCGACATCGTCGCTTGCAATCGACGGGGCGGTTTCGCATAATAGCTTTTAAGCTTCGCGACGGAAAACGCAGATGAAACGAACCATATACCGTTGCTTTGGGGCATAGCCCCGCTTCATCTTCTCTCGCGCAGCCAACTGAATGATGCGATTTGGGTGCTGGAAGATGGGGAGAGCTCATGGCTTCTTCTGATGCAACACAACGAGCAGTCCTTGCCGGACTTTCGTGCGGGATCGGCCTTGCCGCTCCCGTGGTTATGTATGCCGCGACGCTGCCGTTTTCGTCTGTGAACGAGACGGTCGTGGCGGGTGCGGTTCCCTTCGCCGTGGGCGCGGTGGCGGGCGTGGGTATCTATGCCGCCTCGCTGGGTATCTCCGAGTATCGTGCGCAACGTGAAGAGCGTCTGTTCCAGCCCGATGCCATGGGCGGTGCCGCCAATCTCAATCAGCATCAAAGCGAGTTCAAGACCGCCTCGATTCCAGCTCAGCAGCAGGATGCGACTCCTTACGCTGCGGCTTCTGCTTCTCAGGCTCAGGCGGAGCAGTCTACCTCGGCATTCCTTTCCGGCCTGACTGGTGCGTTCCAGCGCCGTCATGCCGATGATGGTGTCCCTACCATCGCTCGAGCCGCAGATGCTATGGACGAAGACGAGGCTTGGTCTATGATCGACAGCATGCTCGACGACGATTCGCCGGTGAGCTGCGACCCTGCACACTCGCGCGACGTCTATCAAGTCGCCATCGACGAGCTCACCAACGGCGGGCAGACCGGCTCCTTCAATCGCGACGACATCGCCGCCGCGGCACGCGCCGTGTCTGGTTCCCAGGCCGCCCCTGCGGGCAGCACGGCGGCTTTCGTGGCACTCGTTGCCAACGCGGCAGCCAATAACGCCTACAACGCTACCTCGGCGGACGCGAACGCTTCTGCCGACAATTCGTACGTTGATGAAGCCATGACTGCGGACGAGGAGGCCGTTGCCGCCCGCCGTGCCGCCGAAAGCTCATTGTGGGGCGCTCCTGCCCAGCAGCAGGCGGCTGAGGCTGTGCCGTACAATGCAAACCTCGCCAGCATGCCTATCATCTCCGGTGCCGCGGACATCGATCTCGATGACCTCGATGAGCCTGCAGCCATCACCGCATCGATTGATGCCCAAGATCGCATCGACACCGGCGACCTTCCGGACGCCTCGCTCGAGGTTGATGTTCCCATGGCCGATTACTCGGGCCACGAGGACATGTGGGCCGCCGCCACCGCGATTCTGGATGAGATTGACGAGCCCGCTCCTGTTGCAGCGCCCGCTCCCGTCGCTGCCCCTCAGCCTGCTGCCCCCGCCTATGTCGGCCGTCACAGCGCTGTGTTCCCCGAGGATACCGCCCGTATCTCGCGCGAGAGCATCGAGCGGGCCGAGGCTATTGCCGCCGGCATTATGGAAAACCGTCGTCACGAGCGCGTCAATCAGATCCTCGAGGAAGAGATCGAGCGCCTGCAGTCCTCTACCGCCAAGCGTACGGGCCGTGCCTATCTGAGCGTTATCGAGGGCGGTACCGCCAGCTTCGCGCCGCTCCGCGCGGAGGCATAACTTCTGCATGGTTAAGATCAATCGAAAATGGGCGGTTGTTACCTGCCTGATGGCGCTCTTGATCTGGGGCAATTCGCTGGTTCCCGGCTCGGGGTCGGGCTCGCTGAGCCTAACGGTCATGGAAGCTATCCGCGGTTTCCTGCACGGCGTGGGACTTCCATATGAATGGGTGACCAACTTTGTTGTTCGCAAGTGCGCGCATTTTACCGAGTATATGGTGCTCGGCATCCTGGCAACGCACGCCTTTGATTTTGAGGGCCGGCGCACCTTTGACGTGCTGCTGCCCACGGCGGTGTTCCTGCTGCTGATTCCCTCGATCGACGAGACGATTCAGCTCTTTGTGCCGGGACGCGCCGGCATGATCACCGATGTGATGATCGACTGCTGTGGAGCGGCAACGGGCGTTGTGCTTCGATATCTCTTACGGTGGCTGATGTGCGCCAAAAAAGCCGCCTAGGACGTATTGTTTGGTCCTAGGCGGCCTTTTTTATTTGAGGGGTTATATGAGGCGTGGTGGCGTCGTTCCGTAGGTTGGATTTGCCGAGCGCGCCACGCCCTGTGGGTGCGTCTGCTACTGAAGCGCCTGTGCGCCCAGGGCCAGGCAGCCCATGATGCCCTGCTTGCCCTCGAGGCTGTTGTTGACAATATAGGAATCGATGTCGTTGACCTCGGGCGTGACGATATAGCCGTTGAGCATCTCGGCGCACTTTTTGCGTGCGAGCGGCACGATGGGGGTGTGGTCGGCCACGCCGCCGCCGATGATGATCTTTTGCGGTGCGTAGCACAGCGTGTAGGTCATGAGCGCCTGTGCCAGATAGCCTGCGAGCAGGTCCATGGCCTCCGGGTCATCGGCCATGTCTCCGGCGCTCTTGCCATCCCAGCGCTTTTTAACGCCAGGGCCGGCGATGAGGCCCTCGAGGCAGTTGTCATGGAAGGGGCAGGCGCTATGCTCGCCGATGGTGTCGCGCGGGTCGCGCGTGACCAGGATGTGGCCGGCCTCGGGATGCATCATGCCGTGCACGAGCTGGCCGCCCGAGAGCACGCCGGCGCCCACGCCAGTGCCGATGGTCAGATACACAACGTCAGTGAGGCCCTTGGCGCAACCAAAGGTGACCTCGCCCAAGCAGGCAACGTTGACGTCGGTGTCGTAGCCACAGGGAATATTGAGCTCGTTTTGGATGGTGCCCAGCAGATCAAAGTAGCGCCATGCCGTTTTGGGCGTCTCCAGGATCTTGCCGTATTGGGGCGACGCGGGGTTGACTGCGGTGGGGCCAAAGGCGCCGATGCCCAGCGCGGTGATGCCCTTGTCGGCAAACCATGCATTGACGGCCTCAACGGTCTCCTGCGGGGTCGTGGTCGCGATCTGCTCACGCTCCAGGACCGTACCGTCTGCATAGCCCGTGGCGCAGACCATCTTGGTGCCGCCGGCCTCGAGCGCTCCGATAAGCTGCTGATCTGCCATAGTATTCCTCTCTCTGGGACGAGTTGCTCCGTGACTAGAGTATAGGGCTCTAAACTATTTA
>DBGDZK010000093.1:0-9862 GCA_048373195.1 Collinsella sp. | reverse complement strand
CGTCGCTCGCGTACTCAAGTACGCGTCGCTCCTCTTTCACGGCAATCTCGGGCACTTGGAAAACCCGTACCGACCGCCCGAATTAATATTCATGGGCGGTCGTTTATTTTGCTTCGTTTGATAGTTGTATTTAGGAGGTCGCTTTATGGCCGACAATCGCAAGCGTGCGCCTCGTGGCGGCAAGCAGGCTGCTTCTGGCTCGCGTCCGATTCGCCGCAATGACCGCGCTGCCGCTCCCAAGGGCCAGCGCGATCGCGCCCAGGCCGCACGTCCGCAGCGCGATCGCAACCGCGACGCTGTCCAGGCTCCCAAGGGCGAGTTTATCGAAGGTCGTCGTGCTGCCGCCGAGGCGCTACGCACTGGTTTTCCCATCAAGTGCGCGCTCATTGTCGAGGGTGGAGAGCGCGATGCCGCCTTGTCGCGCCTGGTCGACGACCTCAACGCCGCGGGCGTCCGCATTAAGTATGTGCCGCGTGCGCAGCTCGACGCACTGTCGAGCCATGGTGCTCACCAGGGCATTGCGCTCGAGGTGGGCAACTTCCCCTATGCCGATGTCGCCGATATCCTCGACCGCGCGGGCGACGGTCCGGCGCTCGTCATCGTGCTCGACCATGTGACCGACGACGGCAACTTTGGCGCCATCGTGCGCTCCGCCGAGGTTGTGGGCGCGGCCGGCGTCGTCATCGCCAACAAGCGTGCCGCCGGCGTGACCGTGGGCAGCTACAAGACCTCAGCCGGCGCCGTCATGCATCTGCCTATCGCGCAGGTTCCAAATATCGCCCGTGCACTCGACGACCTCAAGGCCGCTGGCTTTTGGGTGGGCGGTGCCTCCGAGCACGCCGAAGGCAGTTGCTGGGATGCTCCCTTCGAGGGCCGTGTGGCTCTCGTCATGGGCTCCGAGGGCGACGGCATCTCGCGCCTGGTGCTCGAGAAATGCGACTTTTTGACCAAGCTTCCCCAGCGCGGCATGACCGAGAGCCTCAATGTTGCCCAGGCGACCACGGCGCTGTGCTTTGAGTGGCTGCGCCGCAACGTCGGCGAGCTCATGGGGGAGGAGTAGCGCATGTCCAAAAAGAACCGTGCCAAGTCCAAGGCCAAGCGCTTTGGCGAGGGCTCGGCCAAGCCGATTGTTTCGGCCGCGACCTACGGCGTGGGCGGCAATGCGTTTGCGCAGGCCATCGCCGACCCGGTCTCGACGGTGCACTCCAATAAGCCCGAGCTGCTGGTGGTCGACGGCTACAACGTGATCCACTGCACGCCGCGCTACGAAAAGCTCGTGTACGACCATTCAGACGATCCGTATTCCAGCGACGTTCACGATATGGCACGCACCGCCCTCATCAACGACGTCGCCGCCTTTGCCCAGGGCCGCTACGAGGCCGTGATCGTGTTCGACGGCGCGGGCAATATCTCCAACGAGCGCCCCAACCTGCCGGCCCGCGGCGTGCGCATCGAGTTTTCGCCGACGGGCGTTTCTGCCGATACCGTGGTGCAAAAGCTCTGCATCGAGGCGCGCGAGGAAGGCCGCGCGTGCTCCGTGGTATCGAGCGACGGCACGATCCAGGCCGTCGTCATGGGCAAGGGCGTCACGCGCATCTCGAGCCGTATGCTGGTGGACGAGATCAAACAGATCGACAACGACGTGCACGAGGCCGAGGAGGCCCCGCAGATCAAGATGACCCTGGGCAGCCGTCTAAGCCCCGAGGCCCTGGCCAAGCTCAAAGCTCTGCGCGGGAGGTAGGGGAGTTGGCGGGGCGATGCTGTCTCACTAACTCCATTCAGCGATGTCGATCATTCTTTCGAGGCGCCATGTTAGCGCCTCTTTTAGATAAGGCAGTCTCGCTGTAAGAGCGTCGTTTTTGGATAGGATTTCGATTGCCTCGTCAACGAAACTCTCGAGTTTGTCGCCGTCAAACCAGCCCATGTCCTCGACGAGTAACATTTGTTTGGCGGGGCTTGAATGAAATTGTGCGCTGGTAAAACTGTGCTCTCCCGCCCTAAGCTCCTCTAGTGATATGTTGCACCAGAGTGATGAGCCCGAATCGAAGATAGGGGCAGGTCTGCAGGCTAGCGTGTTTACGTTTCGCACAAGGCCAAAGTTACGCCAATGACGATCGTAGTTGGCGATGATGTCGTCGCACACGATCATGCGGTCAAGGGCGTCTTTTATATCCGTCGCTCCAAGCTCCTCGCAGTTTGCTACATACCGTTCGTAATCGGTTGGTCGCTTGTCTGCATTTGCATGCTGGTTTACATAGAACGCAGGGACATACTCTTCTTCATCAGTTAAGAAGACATCGCATATGCTCAGGGCGGAAGTGCCCGTGCCCTCGAGCGAGTAAGGCACATAATCGCAAGCGTTTAGGATGCGACGGTGAAGTGCAGTCGCCACCAGCTCGTTATAAGGTTCCTGGTTTAGATGTGCACCTGCCTTGTGGAGGATTCGACGGTCATCCTCGCATGTCCAGTACTTTTGAAGATTGCCGTCCGAGGTGTTATCGGGCTTTGCGGCAGCTGCCTTGCCCTCTGGGGCGAAGGGCGCGATGCTGAGAGAGACGTCGTCAAAAGCATTATTGAAGAAATTGATATCTTCCCACGCGAGACCGGAGTCTTGGGGCCTGATCCAATACTGGTCGGATAAGGAGAGACCAAGATTTCGCTGTACGAGTTCATCGGGAACATCGACTGCGGCTTCTGCAAGCAGGGAGGCTAACCCAATGCGTGCGAGCGGGATACCGCGGCCGCGCCACCAGATGCGGAAGGAGTCGAGCGATATGGGGCTATTAGGGCCAAATACTCCAATAGGGGCGTGGGCGTAATCGACGTCGGCGCCGATGTGGGTGAAGTCTTTTCGCGATGTGCTGTAGACCAGTTGGGCTACTTCGTGCGTGCGGTTCATGAGGGTAAATGCGACTTCGCTTTTCCCATGCCCACGACGAGGCCGTCCCCCTCTTTTGGTTGCGGAGCGGAGTCGCGCGTCTACGCTGTCTTTGTCGATGAGCCACACGCCAGAAGCCTTGCGGGCGGTCAGCGCGCCGTTCTTAATGAGCTCCTGCACCCTGCGCGGAGTGATGCCGAGCAGCTCGGCGGCTTCTTTGGTAGTAAGCATCGCGAAACCCTTCGCCAGAACGAATAGTTTTATATATAGCAATTGTAATTAAAACTATTCGTTCTGGCGAATGGTTTTAAGATGTGGTCGGTCGAAGGGTCTGTTGCGCCTCGTCCGCAATTCCTTTATTCTTAATTGGCTTCGCGCGAAAGCGCCAAGTGTGCCAGTGTGGCGCAACGGTAGCGCAACTGATTTGTAATCAGTGGGTTGCAGGTTCGATTCCTGTCACTGGCTCCATGAGAGTTTCGGGCTCTGTCTCCAATTGGGACAGGGCCCGTTTCTATTTAGGTGGCGCGCCATCAGGTTAGCGCCCATCCCGTTTTTGGTTTGTCTCGTCCTCCAGTTTGTCTAAATCTGTAACACCAAGACCGATATTTGGCATCTAACTGTTACAGATTGAGATGAAACTTAGGGTGTTTTAGGAATATCTTGATCTGTAACATGTAGAAGCGGAATAGGCCTCTTGCTGTTACAGATCGAGACAAGGGCGGGTGTGGACCTGGATGTTCTGCTCGAGCGTGGATTTCTGGACACGCGAGCGAAGAAAATCTTCCGACCGGAGAACGAGCGTGGATAATTAACTTGGATAGGGAGCTAAGGTAAACACCGATTGTCTATCGAAGGCTTTAGAAACAACGACCCCGATTTCATTGTGGAATCGGGGTCGTTTGTGCCTGAGGAATCCGAATGGATTAATCGAGCTCCTAAGGGACTTCTTGGGTTCTTGCTAATGGTCTGCCGAGGATGTCCCCAATGCAAGCAGCGGGCATCTACTCAATATAGTTGGGATTCTTCTTGATGATCACGCGTGCAGCGATGAACGAGACGACGATGGCGATGACGGCGACAACGCATGCCAGTACGAAGTTGCCCATGGATCCATCGGGAGCGATAAAGATCAGCGCAGAAAGAAGACCGGGGCATGCTCCCGCAACATACTCCTTCAGGACGAAGATACCTGCAGGGAGTCCCGCGCAGAGGGCGCCGATTGCCGTGCCGACAAGCAGGCGGGGACGCTCGATGAGGCAGCCGTAAAATGCGGGCTCAGTTACGCCACAGAGTGCGGTGACGGCAACCGTGGTGACCATACCTCTCTTCTCCTTGTTGCTTTTCATTGCAGTTGCCAAGGCGAGACTCGTGCCGCCAATGCAGAGGTTTGAGATGAAGCCAAAGATGATGGGCGCCCAGCCGAGCTGCGCCAAGCTCGTAACTTCGATCGCGATGTAGGCCTTATCAAGACCGAGCATGACAAAATAGGGGTTAAGGGCTGCAAGGACTGGAGTAGCGATAAATGCCACGTTATCCATGAGCCACGTGGCGGCATCACTCAGCGCGTAGCCCATCATGCTGCCGGCGGGGCCGAGGATAATCAGCTCAACAGGCACGACGATGAACATGGTGAGCAGCGGCTTCAAGAACAGTTTGGTAATGTCGGGGATGATTTTCTGAAGACCGCGATCAACAAAGTACATGAACACAACGCCCAGTACGATTGGCACCACCGTGCTCGAGTAGTCATTCGTCGGGATGGGGATGCCAAGAAAGTCGAGACCCTCAGCACCGCTAATAGACGAGCTAATCATGATTGCGCCCAGCAGTGCGCCCATGATAGGCTGCATCTTCATGACGGCGGCGAGCTGATAGCCGAGGTAAACGGGCAGGAAGCTAAATGAGGCGCTGAAGATCGCCAGCAGAACCTGGGCGGTTCCGCTATCGGTGTTCAATCCACAATAATTGACCAGGAGATTCTTGATCGAAAGAATGAGTCCGCCAACGATGAGCGCCGGGACGATGGGCATGAATACCTGTGCAGAGACGCTCCCGAATTTCTCAATCAAGCCCATGGCGGTGTTACCGCTTTTAATGCCTTCTGCAAGGTCTTTGGCGGTTTGGGCATCGTCGGCAACCGTGCCACCGCCGACTTCGATTCCCGCGAAGTCGAGGAAGTCGTTGTAAGCCTCGGTGACGTTGGGGCCGATGATCACCTGAAGCTGGCCACCGCTGACTACTGCCCCGAACGCCTGGTCGGCCGATTTGGCGAGCTGGAGATCGATGATCGAGGTGTCTCGTGCGTCGATGCGAAGGCGCGTCGCACAATGAGTTACCGATGTAATGTTCTCTTTGCCGCCAACAGCCTTTAGGACTGTTTCGGACATTGCCTGATATTTCATCTCTTTCTCCTAACCTTCCTGCTCCTGATACTTCGAGATAAGGTCTCGGTACCAATACCAGCTCTTTTTGGGGGTGCGCTCCAGATTGTTCTCGAAGTCGATATGGACAAGTCCGTATCGTTTTTCGTAGCCGTTGATCCAGCTATACAGATCCATCGTCGACCAGAGGTAGTAGCCCTCAACGCGCGCGCCGTCGCGCTTAGCCCTCATCATGTGCTCGATGAACTGGCCCAGAAGCTCGATGCGGTCATCATCGTGGATCATTCCGTCTGCGTCTGGTTGCTCATAGGCGCCATGTCCGTTTTCCGTAATAAAGATGCGGGGCGCGTCATAGCGCTCGTGGACATCCATGATGGTTGAATACATGCAACTTGGGAGTATTTCGCGGCCCCATTTATTGCGGGGAACATTGCTGTCGCGGGCGCTTTCAAACAAGGGCGCAATGCATTTTCCTTCGACCTTTTTGCTCGAACCGCCCTTATTGTTCGCCGAAACGGCAAGCTCTCCACCGTGCCAGTCGGTTACATACTCTCGGCAATACACGTTGAGTCCAATAAAATCGACTTTACCGTCTCTGAATTCTTCTACGTCATTTGGGGATCGATAGAGCGAGACGCCAAGTTTTTCAAGGATTTCGTCCATTTCTGGCGGCAGTTGACCCTGAAGTGCTGGTGCCAGAATCATGCGATTGGCGAAAAAGTCTGCGTATCGAAATACGTCATCGGGGTGCTCGGTTGCCGGGTCGAGTTCGACAACGCCGCCATCGTGGACGGCGCCGATGATGCCGTCGTAGCCCATTTGACGATATGCTCGGACTGCGAGTGCGCTTGCGCGCATCAGGTTGTACTGAAACTGCATGTACGACTGAACGTCGAGCGATCGATTGGGGGGATAGTTGCCCAACATGTTTACGCAGTAGCTGTAGAAATGCGGCTCGTTAACGGTAGCCCAGATTTTGACGCGGTCTCCAAAGCGCTCAAAGCAAATCTTGGCGTATTTGCAGAACCACTCTGCCATATCGTTGTTCAGCCATCCGCCTTTGCAAGCAAGCGTGAATGGCAGATCGTAATGGAACAGCGTAACGTTGGGCTCTATGCCATTTTCGAGGCAGCAATCAATGACCCGATTATAAAAATCGATACCCTTTTCATTCACTTCGCCGATACCCGTGGGGATGATTCGACTCCATGAAAGAGAGAAGCGATAGGTGTTTTGTCCGCCTTCTTTCATCATGCGGATATCTTCTTCATAGCGATGGTAGAAGTCGCAAGATACATCACCGTCAACATGGTTGATGTTCTTATTGCTTGTGTGGTTAAAGAAATCCCACTCGCCAAGGCCTTTGCCGTCTTCGTTCCAGGCACCCTCGCACTGATAAGACGCCGTGGCGGAACCCCAGAGAAACGGGATGTTGTTCACGTTGCCCATGAATCCCCTTTCCATCATTCAACACGGTGGATACGTGTGGCGGAATTACGATTAAGATGACGTCAACTGATTTGAATCATAGGAGAACGACCAAAGCTGTTTGATTCAATAAATGAACTATGATTTCGAGGAGAGCGGAAAGAGGGATCACGTGAATATCAATGACTTCGATGTGCTCAATCGCATTAGCTCCATCATCAACAGCGAGTTTGGGTCAAACGATGCCGCCATCGCTCGATATCTCATCGCTCACATTAGGCGTTCGAGCGAAATCAATGTTGCCGCAATAACCCGCGATGCATTCGTGACCCGTTCCGCTGTTCGTCGTTTCTGCAATCGATTGGGCTACCAGTCTCTTAGCGATTTGAAAGAATCATTTACTCAGTCAGTCTTTCCAAGCGACTTAAGCCATCGAGAGGAGGAATTTGGCTACGAGGAATACAGGGCAGAGCTCGACGTTCGCATGATCGAGATGTTCGCTGAGGTTGAAAGCGGCGTGTCCGATATCGCTATTAAGCATCTTGTCGACGAAATTGATGGCCATAAAAACGTTGAAATCTGGTGCACCAATAATGTGAGCGCCAATCTCGTACGATTTCAGCAGGAAATGTTTTATGCGGGCAAGATAGTTCGCATAGTTGCTGGGGCTAACGTCGCGGAATTGAAAAACATGGGAGACGCTTCGCAGTCATTGATAATTCTCGTATCGGTCTCCGGGCTATTTGCGTCACAGGCGCGTGAGTATCTTGATTGCCGTTCGGGCAGGAAGATTCTAATTACTGCGTTTAGCAACGATGACAAATCGAGGTCTTTTGACCGTGTATATCGTCTTGGTAATGCGGGAAACGGAATTGACCGACTCGGCGTTTATTCGAAATACGCCATGACTTATTTTTTCGACTTGCTATCGTCGTGTTACTTGAGTCGCTACCCCTGCACCAAGGGGGAGCCGCTCTATGGGTCTACTTTGGCCTGGCCCGAGTAGTTGCGGCTTTACAGTTCTCTCGCCTGGAGAATGAACGTGGATAATCTGCCACTTTGGCCTTAGAGCCGCGCTAAAAGTGGGAGATAATCCACGCTCGATCGTGGCGTGGAAGCCCGATCTCGACCTATATATAGGTGCAAATAAGCCGGTATCGAAGTTCGATACTGAAGGTGTACTCCACTACACCAAAGTGTTACCTCGGGAAACGTCACCTCAGTATCCAAAACCACCGTCCTTCATATCCAAACTCAACAAAACCGCAGGTCACAGCTATATAGATACGCCCGGCACCGTGTATCTAGAGGTTTTCGTTGACAGCCCCCAAGGTTGCATCGTATTATCTTTTTCGTTCGCGGGGGCGGCGGTCCAAAAGACCAAAGGACCTGCGGATACTTGAACGATTGGGAGTTTGCCCGAGTGGTTAATGGGGACGGGCTGTAAACCCGTTGGCTCTGCCTACATAGGTTCGAATCCTATAGCTCCCACCCGTCAAGTGCCTGTATAGCTCAGTCGGTAGAGCACTTCGTTGGTAACGAAGAGGTCACCAGTTCAAGTCTGGTTGCAGGCTCCATCCGGCGGTGTAGCTCAGTTGGTTAGAGCACACGGTTCATACCCGTGGCGTCACTGGTTCGAATCCAGTCACCGCTACCATAGGTAACACGGTGGCTTCTCAATAGTATGTTGAGAGGCCACTATGGTATAAAGGCAAAGTCCCGTCCGGGGACGACCTGTTTAGAGGAGGGCTTTATGGCCAAAGAGAAGTTTGAGCGCACTAAGCCGCATGTTAACATCGGCACCATTGGTCACGTCGACCACGGCAAGACCACGCTGACCGCTGCCATCACCAAGGTTCTCTCCGAGACCGAGGGCTGCAAGGCTGACTTCACTGCGTTCGAGAACATCGACAAGGCTCCGGAGGAGCGCGAGCGCGGCATCACGATCTCCGTCTCCCACGTTGAGTACGAGACCGCTGCCCGTCACTACGCTCACGTTGACTGCCCGGGCCACGCTGACTACGTCAAGAACATGATCTCCGGTGCTGCTCAGATGGACGGCGCTATCCTGGTCATCGCCGCTACCGACGGCCCCATGGCTCAGACCCGCGAGCACATCCTGCTCGCCCGTCAGGTCGGCGTTCCCTACATCGTCGTCTTCCTGAACAAGTGCGACATGGTCGACGATGACGAGCTCATCGACCTCGTCGAGATGGAGACCCGTGAGCTCCTCTCCGAGTACGATTTCCCCGGCGACGACATCCCCGTCATCCGTGGCTCCGCTCTGGGTGCTCTCGAGGGCGACGCCAAGTGGATGGACGCCATTCGCGAGCTCATGAAGGCCGTCGACGAGTACATCCCGACGCCTGCTCGTAACAACGACCTCCCGTTCCTGATGGCCGTTGAGGACGTTATGACCATCTCCGGCCGTGGTACCGTTGCTACTGGCCGTGTCGAGCGCGGTGAGCTCAAGCTCAACGAGCCCGTCGAGATCGTCGGCATCAAGGATACCCAGAACACCGTCGTTACCGGTATCGAGATGTTCCGTAAGTCCATGGACTTCTGCGAGGCTGGCGACAACGTCGGTCTGCTGCTCCGCGGCATCAAGCGTGAGGACATCGAGCGCGGCCAGGTTCTCTGCAAGCCCGGTTCGGTTACCCCGCACACCAAGTTCACCGGCGAGATCTACGTTCTGACCAAGGAGGAGGGCGGCCGTCACACCCCGTTCTTCGATGGTTATCGTCCTCAGTTCTACTTCCGTACCACCGACGTTACCGGTACGGTCAAGCTCCCCGAGGGCACCGAGATGGCTATGCCTGGTGACCACATCACCATCGAGGGCGACCTCATCCACCCGATCGCCATGGAGGAGGGCCTGCGCTTCGCTATCCGCGAGGGTGGCCACACCGTCGGTTCGGGCATCGTCTCCACGATCATTGAGTAAATTAGCTCTTTGATATAGCTGACTTAGAGAACCCGGCACTTATAGGGGTGCCGGGTTCTTTTCTGCAATGGATATTGAGCCGTTGCTGGTGTCGAGAGGATCGATAATGGTCCTGGATGCACCGTCGATTAGATCTCGATGGCTTCATTGATGTGTTCCAAATATGAATGGATCCACCGAGAACCAATTGACTCGAGGTTTTCATTGACAGCACTTACGTGGAGCTGATAA
>DBGDZK010000092.1:0-7242 GCA_048373195.1 Collinsella sp. | reverse complement strand
AACACGGGTGTTATCATCAGCTCCGTTGCCGCCGGCATGAACAACAACTACATTTTCGTGCGCTACTAAGTATTCAGATAAAGCAAACGGATATGGACCTCGTGGCTTTGAGTCATGGGGTCCATTCTTTTGCCTTTCGTGCAGTCCGCTATCTAGTTTTGAATACTAGATAGCGGCCCAATCGGTCTGCAAGATGGCTATAATTGAATGGGAACGATTAGAAAGGACCCTCTATGAGCTGGGCACTTATCTCCGATTCAAGCTGCAATCTTCGCGATTGGCAACCGACCGCGCCCCATACCATCTTTGCATTTGCGCCCCTCAAAATTCGAGTGGGGGAGCGTGAATTCGTCGATGACCTTTCGCTCGATGTTCATGAGCTCAACTGCGCTGTTCAGGCGGAGACGAACGCTTCTTCGAGCGCTTGTCCCAGCGTAGGGGAGTGGGCCGAGCTCTTCAAATTGGCAGACAAGACCATCTGCATGCCGATCTCTGAGGGCGTGTCGGGCAGCTACAACGCGGCAGCCACGGCTCGCGATATGGTTCTTGCCGAGGAACCGGACCGACAGATTCATCTAGTCAATTCACGCGCAGCTGGCGGCAAAATGGACCTCATTTTCCTGCTGTTCGACCGCTATCTTGCAAGCAACCCGGATGTCTCATTCGAGGATGCTTGCGCATACTTCGATAGTCTTGAACAGAACAGCAAAATCCTCTTCAGTTTGTGCAATTACGAAAACCTCGCCAAAGCCGGACGTATCCCTAAGGCAGCCGGCGTTATTGCCAACAAGCTCAATATCCGCATTTTGGGCACGGCGAGCGAGGCCGGTAAAATCGAACTCGTCGGGCACACGCGAGGCGAAAAGAAGATGCTCAACAAGATTATCGATACCATGGAAGCCGAGGGCTTTACGGGCGGTGAGGTCATCATCGATCACGTTGAGAACGAAGCTGGAGCCCAGGCGCTTACTGATCGCATAGTCGAACATTGGCCCGGCTCCAAGACCATCATCATGCCCTGCAACGGCCTGGATTCCTATTACGCCGAGATGCACGGCCTCATCATCGGCTACGGCATGGGCGTAGCTTCAGGCAAATAAAGTCCAACCAAGCAAAATACGGGCGGGACAAAGCGACAGATGGCTCTTTGTCCCGCCCGTTTTATACGTCGGCTAGCTATTAAACCCGTTGAACTTGAGATAGCTCATCAAGTAAGCCTTCGAAACAAAGGATGAAACCGCACTGCGCACAAGCAGCGACTCACGCGTTACCTGATGCGCCGTATCGGGAACCGGCGTCTGCTCGACGGAAAACGCCGAACGAATCGATGCCTCGAGCTGATCGACCACATAATCAAAGGCCGTCGGAGCATCGTAGCTCAAACGCTGAATGTTAAAGAGAGCCTGCACCGCAGCAATAGGTAGCACCTGCTTAAAGATGCAGATAGCGATCAGGCGGGCAATCTGCTCGCGGCCATATTGCTTTTTGACCGGAGCGGGCACCAGGCCGACCTTCACATAGTTATTGATCATCGATGGCGTAATGACAGGCTGCTCAACGCAAATGGATAGCGGCTCCATCCACAGCGCAACATACTCAATGACCTGGTCGCGGTAGAGCGTCACATTGGGCAACTGGTCATAGCGCGGCAGACTCAACGTATTGAGTTTGCGCACGATATCGGACTGAATAAATGCATCAGGCAGCACAGTGGGCTGAATATCCTCAGGTTTAATGCTGACCGACGAATCAGACATCGGAATAACGTGTTTAACGTGGTTCATAAAGGTCCTCCGTTCATTTTCTATATTGTATTCTACGTTATCTAGTTTTGCATACCACATAGCCGGCAAGAAAATGGCGGGACAGCGCACTGATGCATCGTCCCGCCATTTAGTTAATCAATAACAACCTTACATAAGATATATTATCGTACTTATCTACGGAGAAATGCGTATGCGCTGGTTGCCGCTATGGCTCCGTCAGAAACCGCGGTCACAACCTGGCGCAAACGCTTGGAACGGATATCGCCAGCGGCAAATAGACCTGGCGTGCGGGTCGCCATGGATTCATCAGTCAGAATGCCGCCATCAGGCGCCAGATCGACTAGATGCTCGACAAGTTCGGTATGGGGTTGCGTCCCGGTATAGACAAAGATGCCGAAAGAGCCGGGCTCAAATGACTTGGTATGAATTTCCCCGGATGAATTGTCCTTAAAGGCGATCGTCGTTGGCATGGCTTCGCCCGAGAGCTCCACAATACTAGTTTGGTACCTAACTGTAATATTGTCCTTTTCGAGTACTTTCTGAACAACACCATCAGGCGCACGGAACTGGTCGCGGCGCAGCACGATGGTCACACTGCTGGCAATGTCTGACAGGAACAGTGCCTCTTCGCATGCCGAATTGCCACCACCGATTACAAAGACCTGTTTGCCGCGGAAGAACATGCCGTCACATGTTGCGCAATATGAAACGCCACGACCGCGATAGGTATCCTCGCCAGCGAAACCTGCCGGACGCGGCGTGGCACCCATGCAAGCGATAACGCTCGAGGCCAGCGTATCGCCCATATCGTGATGCACCGTAAACAACGCTGCATCGGCATCGTAATCGATACCCGTAACCATGCTCCATGTAACCTGTGCTCCCAGGCCCTCTGCATGCTGCTGAAAACGCTCGCCGAGTTCGGCGCCACTCAAGAGCGGAATGCCCGGATAGTTCTCGACTTCATTGGTCGTGGCGATCTGTCCGCCCGACATGCCCTGTTCAATCACGGTCGTCGTTAGGTTGGAGCGCGCCGCATAAATGGCCGCAGCATAGCCCGCAGGGCCGCCACCGATAATCGCAACATCGATCGGCTGATGAGTAGTCATGAAGAGACCTCCTGTCGAAAGATTGGCGTTCTTTGCGCTCATACCCAAATTTATGCGAACGTGACACTCATGCACTACAATGATTCTCTGTGAAACAAAGATGAAGGGGAGATATCGATGGATCAGACGCAGACGAGCGACGATGCTCCCCTGCTCACGCACAGCACTCCCCAATCGGAACAAACCACGCTCTTGACTCAGCAAAAACCTCTCGTGACTATCGTGCACGCCTCGGTCGGCTCGGGCCACAAGGCCGCCGCAAATGCAATTGCGCAGGCATTCGACCTCATCCGCGGCACCAATGGCATCCCAGAGGATGTTGAGATTGAAGTGCTCGATATCCTTGATTTTGGACGCATAAAATTCGACGGCAACAAAACGGCCGCCTCGTTTACCGGCGCCACGCGCCCAATCTATGACTTGACCTGGCGTTATACCCTTACCGGACACCTGCTTTGGGGCGGTGGCACGGCATGGTCGCGCATCATGTTCCCCGCATTTAACGAATACGTTCGAACTCGCAGGCCCATTGCCGTGGTAGCCACACATATCACGGCAGCCAACGTCGCCGGCGGCGCGCGCGTCATTACGGGCAGCGACTATCCCGTCATTTGCGTACCGACCGATTACGAGGTCGAGGGTTGGTGGCCCCATAAGGACACCGACCTATTCTGCGTAGCAAACGAGTTTATGGCCGAAACACTCCGACCCCGTAAGGTTCCCGAGGCAAAGATTCGCATTACGGGCATCCCCATTCGCGCCGGGTTTGATACGGACTACAACCGCGAGGAAAAACTCGAGAAGTTCAATCTCCCCACAGACAAGCTCGTTGTGCTGGTGATGGCCGGCGCCAGTTTGCCTCAACCGTACGTTCGCTTTCGCGCGGAGATGGACCGCACCCTCCCCTTCCTGCGCAGCTTCGAGGACATGCACTTTGTCTTTTTGCCGGGCAAGGATGCCGAATATGCCACCCGTCTCAAAACGCTTTTCGATGCCATGAAACTCGAGAACGTCACGGTTCTTGACTACGTCGATGACATGGCAGCGCTTATGCACGGCTGTGACCTAGCAATTCTCAAATCGGGCGGACTCACTGTTACCGAATGCCTGTGCGCACACCTACCAATGATTCTGCTGGGCAAGTCCTATGGCCAGGAAAAGGCCAACACCACCATGCTCACCGGCATGGGCGCCAGTATGCATGTCACCACCGCACGCGAGCTCATCGTGACACTGCGCCATCTCCACGATCATCCCGAATCGCTCAAGGCACTGCTCATTAACGGCGAAGTGCTGCGCCGTCCACGCGCAGCCGAGGATATCGCCATCGCAACCATGGAACTTGCAGGCAAGCCCCAAAAACGTAAACGAGCCTTCTGCCGCTTCTACTGGGGCGAAAAACCTG
This sequence comes from Collinsella sp., assembly GCA_048373195.1. Taxonomy (GTDB): domain Bacteria; phylum Actinomycetota; class Coriobacteriia; order Coriobacteriales; family Coriobacteriaceae; genus Collinsella. The sequence continues at coordinate 2,962 of DBGDZK010000092.1, read as the reverse complement.
CGCATATCCGCTAGCGTCTTAATGTCCGCTGCTCGGCGTGAGCCGCCCATATATCATTCCATGCTCAAACATTCTCGCTTCGCAGGGGCGCATGAATCCCGCCCGTCCGGGGCTCACCCATATCATTCCATGCTCAAACATTCTCGCTTCGCTTCGCTCGCTGCGAAACTGCGCGTGGAACGATATGGGTGAGCCCCGGACGGGAGTCTTCTTGCTTGAAAACAAAAAACAATCTTTCTATCAAACCGATTCGATAAGGGAACTTTTCATTAATCGAACCGGTTTGCTATAAGATTTTATCTGCTTTTTCTGAAGAAGCCGTTTCAGTTGCTAGCACGTAAGCGAAGCTCTCCCGTGGGAGGCCCCTATATATCGTTCCACGCGCAGTTTCGCAGCGCAGCGAGAATGTTTGAGCATGGAATGATATATAGGGGCCTCCCACGGGAGAGCGGACATTACAATACGCCGCTAGAACCGAAACCGCCGGCTCCTCGATCGGTTTCGTCTAGTTCGTCTACTTCTACGGTATTGACTGTGGGGACTTCTTGAATGACGAGTTGGGCAATGCGGTCGCCTTTGTTGATCTGGATATTGTTGATGGGATCCAGATTGATGAGGATGACCTTAAGCTCGCCTCGATAGTGAGCATCGATGAGACCGGGCGTGTTGACTATAGACAGGCCCTGCTTAATGGCTAGGCCGCTGCGGGGCTGGACAAAGCCGGCGTAGCCATCGGGCAGCGCAATGGCCAAGCCAGTGGAGACCAAGCGGCGCTCAAAGGGCTTGAGGGTGCAGTCTTCGTTGGCACGGAGGTCAAGGCCGGCATCTGTGGGATGAGCGTATTTGGGAAGCTCGACCGTGGGATCGAGACGCTTAATGTTAACGGTAATGTTGGACATGAAATCACCTTAGCTTGTCGAGCTCTTGCAAAAACTCGTCGACGTCTTTGAAATCGCGATAGACCGAGGCAAATCGAATGTAGGCAACCTTGTCGATCTTGGCCAAGCGCTTAAGCACCATATCGCCCAGTTCGTGGGACGTTACAGCCGTCAGCGTACGGGAACGCAGCTCCACCTCGATATCATCGATGATCTCGTTGAGCTTTTTCGTGTCGATATCACGCTTGATCGTGGCGCGCATCAGGCCGACCAGCAGCTTGTTGCGATCGAACCGCTGCTTTGAACCGTCGGATTTGATGACCTCGATGGGATCTTCGCAGCGCTCGAACGTCGTAAAACGATAATTGCACGAACAACATTCACGACGGCGCTTGATAGTGTTGTTCGACTCCTGCATACGGGAATCGACAACGCGGGTATGTGCCTTGCCGCATTTGGGACAGCGCATGGTACCTCCTCCTAAACGATAACAAGGGTACCATGCGGCTGAGCCGAAATCTTACGAACGAGCCGGAACTTTCAGAACTGCACCAGCATCAAGAGAGCCGCGATCGAGGTGATTGACGCTACGAATCATGTCGGAAGTCTCCTGCGTGGAAAGGCCATCGATGGGATGCTCCTGGGCAAGCGACCACAGAGAATCGCCGGACTGCACACGAACCGTCTCGTAGGTAACGTTGGCTACGGAATCGGCATATGCTACGTGACGAGCAGAAAAGACTGACGTGGCGAGCACAAAGAACAGGGTGAATGCTACAGCAACAGCAACAATCGTCGAGGCCTTCAGGGCAACAGGAGCCGAAGCAGCGGCCGCACGCTGGGTGCGAACGGGTTTAGTGGCCACGGCCTGAAAATGGGAGCGTCCACCCTTCACGACCGTGAAGGCAGGCGAGGCGGGCGCCTCGAGCTTAAGAGCAAGGTTTCCCTGGACCATATCCGCTGCGTTCATTCTGTTCTCCTCTCGTTTGTTTTGACGAGAACTGTTTTATCAAGCCGCGGGGACAAAAAAGCCTAGCGCGGGAACGAGTGTTCGGTTATTATTATCTTCGAACAGTTGTTCCTGTCAAGCAAAAATAGAACATATGTTTGGTATGGGTAGAGAGGAATCCCTGATGGCTCGCAAAATTACCAAGCGTCAGCAGCAAATTTACGACTTCATCAAGGAATATCAGCAGGAGAAGGGCTATCCGCCCAGTGTGCGCGAGATGGCTTCGGCCGTGGGTCTTTCCTCCCCTAGCACCGTACATGCGCATCTCTCCGCGCTGGAAGCACGCGGCCTGCTCAAGCGTGATGCCACCAAGCCTCGCGCTCTCGAGCTCTTTGACGAGGACGGATCTTCCGTCTCCATCTCAAAGTCCGATGAGCCCACGGCGCCCCGAGGCACCGTATCGCTGCCTCTCGTAGGCCGTGTCGCTGCAGGGATTCCCATCCTTGCCGAACAGAATATCGAGGACACCTTTACCATCCCAACCGAGATCGCAACGGACCAGGGGTCCTTTATCCTCGAGGTCCACGGCAATTCGATGATTAACGTCGGCATCTATAACGGCGACTACATCATCGTTCGGGAGCAGAAAAGCGCCATGAATGGTGAGATTGTCGTGGCCATGATCGATGGTTCCGCAACGGTCAAAACGTTCTACAAGGAGCAGGGACGCGTTCGCCTGCAACCCGAAAACGACACCATGGAGCCTATCTACGCGACAAATCCCACGATTCTGGGCAAGGTCGTCGGTTTGATGCGCCGGTTTTCGTAATGCAAAAACGCATCACGATCTTTGATACTATCCGCGGGTTTACCATGCTGTCGATGGCGGGATTTCATGCCTGCTACGACCTTGCCTACCTATATGGCTGGAATATGCCCTGGTTTACCCAGACCATCTTCCAGGACATCTGGCGCGCCAGCATCAGTTGGGTATTTTTGTTTATTGCCGGCTGGATGTGCACCCTCTCGCGCAACAACATCAAGCGTGCCGCCAAATATGCCGTTGCCGCTTTAGTTGTTTGGGGCGCAACGACGCTCGTCTCGGTCGATGACTCGGTGAACTTCGGCATCATTT
>DBGDZK010000091.1:0-2552 GCA_048373195.1 Collinsella sp. | reverse complement strand
CCAAACGTCTGCATGTGCTCCTGGGAGAAGCAGGTGAGGTTTCCGTAGTACCAGTTATGGAACGACTTAGAGAGTGCCTTCTTAGAGACCTTCTTGCCAGTATTCTCAGCCATTAGATGTCCTCCTCGTCCTCATCATCAGCAGCGGTGATAGCGGCAGCGGTACCAGCCGTTGCAAGCTTCTGCTTGAGGGTGGTCATTTGGAAGTTGATCAGCGCGAAGAAGCACGCGATCACGGAGCAGGCAATCAGGTTGCAGCCCATGACGGCGGCAAGCGTGAAGCCAAAGAAGAAGGTCAAGAAGTCGGTTGGCTTGGCGATAACCTGCTTGAGCAGGATGGCGATACCGACGCAGGGAAGCAGGGAGCCAACGGCGAATAGGGTCTTCATTGCCAGACCGTCCATGGGCAGGCTATTCATAACAAAGTCGACAGCGCCCTGACCGGCCATAAGGATGAAGAACGTGGGCAGGAACGAGCAGATGATGTGCGAGATCCAGGGCAGCACCATGTCGACCAGGTACAGCTTGTGGGTATCGCCGTTCTCAAGCGCCTTCCAGCCATAGGACTGCCACACCAGGTTGATGGTGGCGGTGCCGTAGAACAGGATTGCGCCGATGGTACCGCAGGTGGCGCCCAGAGCAGTGGCGACGGCGGCGGCCTCCGCACCAGAGGGGTCGGCGGCGAGGTCGGGCTGCGCCTGAATCGCCATCATCGCCAGGGGAATGCCGATGTAGCACGCGGCGCGGACGTCAGCGGAGACGGTTCCGCCAGGGGTGACCAGGGCGATGTAGACCACCTGGATGGCGGTGCCCACGATGATACCCAGCGAGACGTTGCCCATGATAAGGCCAACGATGAGACCGGCGACAAGCGGGCGACCAAGGGTGTAGTTACCGATGGAGGTGCCGCCAAGGCCGGGCATCGATGCCAAACAGGCGAAGATGCCAAGCAGCGCGGCTTGCCAAATTTGAATTGTCATACGAACCACCTTTCCTATTCAGCTCTTTCAAGCTGCATGCATCCCGTTCGACCTCCCACATCAAACGGGAAATCGCAATACTGCGCGGTTTAGAAACCAAACTGGCCGCGGAACTTGTCCCACTTGCCAATGCCCTTGTCGGGCAGCAGACGGAAGTCGCCCTCGTAGCCGGCGTTGGAGATATCCTCGAACGCCTGCGCCTCCTCCTGGGTGATGGACTGGTTGTTGCCCAGCTTCACGGTGTTGGGGCGATCGTTGCAGGGACCCACGATAACGGTCTTGACGTCGCTGGGGACAAAGCCCATCTTGACCAGGATCTCACGCATATCCAGCGGGTTCTTGGTGATCAGGAAGTAACGCGTCTTACTATCCAAAACAGCCTGGGCCTTCTCCTTGAAGTGCTCCATGGTCCAAACAAAGGTCTTCTTGTCCGGAGCGGCGCTCTTATAAGCGCTCTTGAGAACCGGATTGCCGGCGGCGGCATCGTTTACGGCGATCAGGCCGTCGCAGGGATACTCGACTGCCCAGCGCGTGCAGGTCTGCCCGTGGATCATGCGGTCATCGATGCGTACAAATGAAATCATGGTTGTTCCTTCCCTATCGTTTTCCAACCTGTCAAGCTGTTATCTTGCAAGCCCAAAGCCATCGCGATTCCCGTTATTTCGCGAATTGTCTATGGGCTATTAAAGGTCGTCCTCGTCCTCATCGTCAGCAAGAACAATCTCGGTTACGCCTGCGCGGGCATCATCGACCAGACATGCCTTAAGATCGGCCAGGTCGCCGGCGGCCAAGCTCATGAATGCGGTCATTGCCATGGGCAGGTTCATGCCTGCAAAGACGATGGTCGAAGGCAGCATGCCGGCGGAAGCGATCTCGTTCATGGCGTTGGTCAAAGGCGAGCCGCCCTGGATGTCGCCCATGAGCACGATTTCGTCTTCGGCGTTCATATCCTCAATGGTCTTCTTGAAATTCTCGATGAACGCTTCAGCACCCATGCCGTCTTCCAAACAGCAATGCCTGACCGCGGGGGAATCCCCTCCAAGCATTTTTAGAACGCTGTGCATTCCTTCTGCGAGCGTGCCATGGCTCACAAGTACCAGATAGCGCATATCGCTCCCCTCCTCGATTGCTCCGGCCCGTGCCGTCGCCCTTCGAAAGTAATTATTACTATTAACTATTTGTTCGTGACAATTATTTCGCGAACGGTAGTTTTAGTCAGATTAATGGTGTTAACTATTTCGTAGTAACGAGTTTGTGGGCACATGGCTACGAATGGAGCGATTTAACACTAGCCTGCAAATAAAAACGGGGCGCACGGCCCCGCTTGCAGACGATCCCTTTAACCGATATGCCCTATTCACTAGAGCGCTTTCGACGTTTTGTCTTTTTCTCTTTATTGATTTCGGGCTCGCGATTATACGTAATGCTGTACGCCTTTTCCAGGACGTTGAGAAGCTCCAACACGTTTTGATCACCCAGGGCGCTCAACTGGCTTGCAACCGCGGCGACGCCGCCGCCCGATGTGCTCTCGGTGTGTTCCCCACCCGCTTCAGTTGCAGCTACAAGGACCTTG
>DBGDZK010000090.1:0-15775 GCA_048373195.1 Collinsella sp. | reverse complement strand
TTGCGTGCGGAACTCGCGACAAACTTCATGCCCTCCGGTCCGCCCCGGGAGCTAGGTTAACTAATTCGAGCCTGGTATTCAGAAAAGTCAGTGCAGCAAAATGGCGATGCAGATGGTGCGAATAAGAAAGGGGCACGTTGCTGAAACGTGCCCCTTATGAGTGGGGTATGAGGCTAGCGCTCGTAAATCAAGTTACCTGCCAGGTAGGTGGTCTGAACCTTGGTAGCCTGGAGCTCTTGGGGGTCGATGGTGAGCGGGTTTTGGTCCAGGACTACCAGGTCGGCATACTTGCCGGGCTCCAAGCTGCCGAGGTTTTGCTCGTCGCCCGCTGCATAGGCGCTGCCCAGGGTGTAGTTGCGCAGGGCTGTTGCTGCATCGATGCGCTCGCTCGGTAACCAGCCGCCCTCGGGCCAGTGGCTTTTGGGATCCTGGCGCGTGATAGCCGTGTAGAGCACGTTCATGCTTGTAACAGCTGTGATGGGGCTATCGGTGCCGAAGGCTTGGCGGATGCCGCGCTGCTTATAGGTCGCAAACGGCCACATGATGCGGCTGCGTTCCAGGCCCAGATCGCGCTCGGGGCCGCCCGGGTCGAGTGTAATGTGACAGGGCTGGCTCGAGGCAACGACGTTAAGCTTGCGTAGACGATCGATGTCCTCGGGCAAGAGGTTCTCCAGGTGCTCAAGCGTGTTATGGCCGTGCTGGGGCAGGCCGTACAGGTCGGCGGCCTCCTCGAAGATATCCAGCGCGGCATGAATCGCACCGTCACCAATGACGTGGATGCGCACGGTGTGACCGCGCTCCGCGGCCGCCAGAACCAGTTTGCGCATGCGCTCAGCCGGAACCGTCAGACGGCCCTGATCGCCCGGGAAGCGCGGGTTGGTATAGGGCTCGGTGAGATAGGCCGTGTGTTCGCTCGACACACCGTCGAAGAACTGCTTAAAGCCTGGCGCCGAGAGCAGCGCGTTGTTCGCGTAACGTGCCTGCAGCTCATCCAGGCGCGACTGGTCATCCAGCAGCGTGGGGAACAGATGGGCTCGGATGCCCAACTTGCCGGCTGCCTGCAGCTTGTCATAGACGTCGTCGCGGATAAAATCGCAGCCCGGCATGGGCATGAGCGACATATCGCATATCGAGGTGATGCCCTGCTCGGCCATCCGCCTCATTTGATCGGCGTAAGCGCTTGCGATGCGATCCTCGCCCAGCCACTCAAGGCAGCGCGGTAGCAGCTGCATGGCAGCCGCCTCGTGAGCAATACCCGTGAGCTCGCCGTTTGCGTCCTTGTCGTAGCTACCGCCCGCTGGTGGCTCGCTGTCGCGCGTGACGCCGAGTGCATCGAGTGCGCGGGTGTTGAGCCACAGCGTGTGCCCGTCGCCCGAATACATAACACAGGGACGATCGGGGAATGCCACATCGAGCGACGCCTTGGTAGGATGCTCGGGCGGGTCCCAACGGTAGTCGCGCCAGCCCTGCGTCACAACCCAAGCGTCGTCGGGCAGGTCCTGGGAAAACTCGAGCGCATGTTGCACCAGCGCCGCCTCGGACGTGCCCATATCCATGAGCATGTACGGCGAGGAACCGACCGAGGTATGGAAGAAGTGCAGATGAGCGTCATGGAAACCGGGGCAGACAAACTGCTCGCCGTAGTCGATAACCGACGTAGCGGCAGGAGCGGCGGCGATCACGTCATCGGGCGCACCGACTGCGACGATACGGTCGCCTGCGATGGCAATCGCCAGCTCGCGGGTGGTATCGATGCCGTCTTGCGCGGTAAAGACGTTCTTGGAGCGGATAATCCGATCGATATGTTGCATGGGCATCCCCATCTCTGGCAGGAAATTCAACACCCCCGAGTGTACTCCCCCGCCCTTGTAACAAAACCCCAAGCGGCAAACGGCAACTTTACCAGCCCTAGCGGCAGGTGGCATACTGGAGAGAGCCTGTACGATTTTGCGATCAACCCAGCAAGGAGCAAATCGACCATGACGAAGACCAAGGCACAGCAGATTATGGCGGCGACCGAGGCTCGCGCGGCTGACGACGTCACCGCGGCCATCCAAGATATCGCTACCGAGTTTGAACCCTACATCATCAAGCAGCGCCGGCACTTCCATAAGCACCCGGAGCTGAGCCTTGCCGAGGAGCGCACGACCTCCGACATCGCCAACCAGCTCGACGCCATGAATATCCCCTACGAGCGTCCGCTCAAGACCGGCTTGGTGGCGACCCTTCGCGGCACCGCGCCCGACGCCTATCGCGAGGACGGCACGCCGCGCCGCCGTATCCTGCTGCGCGCGGATATCGACGCCCTGCCCGTCACCGAGCAGACCGGCGAGGAGTTCGCCAGCGTCAACGAGGGCTGCATGCACGCCTGCGGCCACGACTGCCATATCGCCATGATGCTCGGAACGCTGCAAATCCTGCGCCATATGACCGACGACATCCACGGCGAAGTTCGCATCGTATTCCAGCCCAGCGAGGAAAACGGCCAGGGCGCCAAGCTCATGATCGGCACGGGTGTGCTCGACGGCGTCGATGGCGCCTACGCCGCGCACATTTGGAGTGAGGTCGACGCCGGCACCGTGAGCTGCGAGCCCGGTCCGCGCATGGCCAATACCGACTGGTTCCGCATCGACGTCCGCGGCACCTCGTGCCATGGCGCCATGCCCCAGCGCGGCCACGACGCCGTCATGGTTGCCGCCGAAATTGTCAACGCCCTGCAAACCATCGTTTCGCGCGAAATCAGCCCCTACGAGCCGGCCGTCATCACCGTCGGCGAGCTGCACGGCGGCACCGCGCGCAACGTTATCGCCGGCACGGCCTACCTCGCCGGCACAGTGCGCACCTACGGCGATTCGACCCACGAGGAAATGCCGGAGCTTATGCGCCGCATCGTGGAGCATACCGCGGCAGCTCTGGGCGCCGAGGCAGAGCTCACCGACTACACCATCGCCAACTACAAGGTCGAAAACGACGCCGCCTCGAGCGAGCGCTGCCGTCAGGCTGTAATCAAGTGCCTGGGCCCCACCGGCCAAGGCCATTATCGCGGCACGCTCTCGGGCGAGGATTTTTCGGAGTACCTGCGTCGCGTACCGGGCGTGCTCGCCTTTGTAGGTACGCGCAACCCCAAGATTGGCGCCACGTACGCCCAGCATTCCTGCTTCTACAAGATTGATGAGAGCGTGTTGGCAAAGGGCTCCATGGTGGCCGCCCAATATGCCATCGACTTTTTGGCCGAGCCCACGCAAGAGGAGCTCGACGGCCCCGCGATTACCGCGGTCGCCGAAACCAACCCCGATCTGGCCGCCAAGTTGCGCTCTGCCAAGGCGACGACCGCCGAGGCTCGCGACGCCATCCATGATGCCCGAACGGCTCGCCATGCCGCGATCAAGGGCATCCACGACGCACGCGCTGCTGCACGCCGTGAGGAGAAGCACGACGAGTAATCGATTCGCTGGCATCTCGCAGTCATAGCCACATCGCGATGTCAAAGCGGGGGCGGACGTTTCGACACGTCCGCCCCCGCTCATTCTTCAAGCGCTATTTCTACTATTTCTACCCCGTCCCCAAATGGCAGACGGCATGGCTACTCGTCCTGAGGTTCCTCGTCGGAGCTTGGCTCGGACGCCGACTCAGGCGCAGGCGCAGGCTCAGGCTCAGATGCCGTCTCAGACTCGGGCGCCGGTTCAGGCTCGGGCGCCGGTTCAGGCTCGATCGCGGGAGCGGGTGCAGATGCCGGCGAAGCATCCGGAGCGCTGTAACCCGAAGCAGCGGACTTCTTCTCGAAGGGCAACACAAAAGTCAGGACGTCGTCCTTATCCTCATCGGCCCACTCGCTTGCATAGCGTGCGGCCCAATAGCCAACGGCACGGTGCTTGAGCATCTTGCCAAAGACCGTAAGAAATACGGTGACGAAAGCGACCAGCACCAAGAACAGCGCGAGCGTGACGCCACCGCCGGTAACAATTGCCTCAATACCCGTAGGACGATAGTAGTAGCTATACATACCGACAGAGGCAATGGCGCCAAAGACGACCGTCAAGATCCATGTGACAACGTTGGCGACCAGGTCCGTCAAAAACTCGGGAAGGAACGAAGCACAGAACAGCTTGGTCTTGTTGTGCTTAAACGCCGCCCAGACCTTATCGAGCGAAAACGCGCTCTCGACACGCCCGGTCACCGCAAAGTGCATCACGGCGATGTCGGCGAACATCTTAAAGAAGACACCCAGAATCGCCGAGGCAATTAGCGCCAGAACAAGCAGGCCAAGCGAGCCAAACAGCGCAGCCTCGAGCGCATAAGAGCCGTAATAAGAATACGAGCCCGCAGCGCCAATTACCACGCCCTCCACCAGCGAAAGCGCTACACCGATAACGGGAATGGCAGCGATAACCTCGAGCACGACCGAAATAACGCTCGAAAAGACTCCGAGACCAAACGACGTGGAACGCATCAGCGGACGATCCATGCCGTCATCGATCTTAAGCGACAGATCGCGACCCCACTCGATGCCAAAGCCGGAACCGCACACGCTCGCAATGCAAGCTGCCAAAAAGCCGATGGCAGCCGCAATGCCGCCAATAACGGGAATAAACAACACGAGCACCGACACAACGCAAATCAGCGCCGGCAAAAACGCGATTTGGCATACACGCTGAAGCACACCCGGAGTCTTGGTCATATCTTGGAACGCCTGAGCCACACAGCCCTTTGGCGCATTCGCCACGGGCGGTTGCGGAACAAACTGCTGAGGCTGAGGTTGACCCTGAGGGGCGGAGGCTGCAGCACCAGCATTAGGAGCACCACACACGCCGCAGAACTTGTCGTTATCGCCCATAGGGGCGCCACACTGCGAGCAGAACATCGAAATCATCCCTTCGTATCTAGAGCGAATCACCTGGATCGCAAACGATGTCTTTGGCATCATTATCGCCCAATGTGAGGACAAATACCCCAAGATGACCGATTTACAACGCAGCCGGCTTTATTCAATGATTCGAAGGGTACGACCGGGCTAGTTCGTGCCGCGGAAGCCCTTGCCGACGATTTCGGAGCTATCGACGATGGTGATGAAGGCGCCAGGGTCAATCTCGCGGGCATAGCGGCGCAGTTGCACTGCCTCGCGACGGCTCAGCACGCTCATGATCACCGTGACGCACTTGCCCGAGAAGGCGCCGTAGCCACGGCTGATCGTTGCCGTGCGGTTGAGATGCTTGACGATAAACTCCTCGACCTTAAGGGGCTCGGAGCAAATGATCGTGCAGACCTTACGAAGGTGAATGCTCTCGATAGCCTTGTCGACCACGAGCGTCTTGGCAAACAGACCGAGCACGCAGTACAGGCCGACGCGCGGGCCATACAGGAAAGCCGCGATGGTCACGATGCCGATATCGACCAGCAACAGGGCACGGCCAATCTCAAGCGTCGTGCGGCGTTTGAGAATCATGGCAAGGATGTCGGTGCCGCCCGTCGAGGCGCCAATGTCAAAGACAATGGCACTGCCCAGCGCCGGCAAGATGACGGCAAAACACAGGTCGAGCCACATATCGCCCGTCATCGAAACATCCGTCGGAATGAAGAGCTCAAACAGCGAGACGTAGGCCGAAAGCGCAAACGAGGCAAAGACGCTCCAAAGGATTGCCTTGCGCTCCAAAAAGATAAAACCCAGGATGACCAGGACCGCGTTGATAATCCACATAAAGACGCCGACGGGCAGAGTCGGGAACAGCGTGGAAAGAATGACCGACACGCCCGAGGTGCCGCCGAAAGCAAAGTGATTGGGGGTTTTAAAGGCCACGATGGCAAAGGCCGTGAGGATCAGGCCCAGATTGAGCTCGGCAAAAAAGCGCGGAAAGCCTGGCTCCTGGCTGCGCTTGCGGCCGGCGCGCTCGCCACGTTCGATATCCTCACGACCGACAACGCGCTCCATCGGCACCACCGGAGGACGATGCATCTCCTCGGCGGCACGCGACGCCGCCTCTGCCGCAGCGGCTTCAATCGCCCATGCCTTGCTTTCGGTCTCATGTTCGTCGGCCATTACGGCAACCCCTCGTTAACAATTTGGAAACAATGCGCCCATTAGGTTAACGCGGAACGCGAAGATTGCAACCCTTAGTTAGACGAGCGGTATGCCTGCATCGGGGGCATATAGAAAACGGTCGACCGCACTTTTGCTTGCGCGGTCGGCCGTTTAACGTTTTCGCAGATAAAGCCTGCCAAAACAAACCTGTCCCTTTTTGGAAGGTTACTCGTGCTGGCTGGTGCGGTGCTCGTACTCCTCGGGGGTGATGACGTCCTCGATGCGCAGGTTGACGCCCGCCACCTCAAGGCCGGTCATCGCGGCAAGGCGCTCGGTGACACGTGCCTTGACATCGTCGAAGATCGCGGGCGCATAGGCGCCGTACTCGATAATGACGGAGATGTTGACGACCACGCGATTGTCATCGGTGACCTCAACCGTCACGCCCTTGGTCAGATTCTCGGCACCAAACTGCTCCTGCACAAAGTGCATAAGGTTACCCTTCATGCCCAGGACGTGCGGCACCTCGCGGGTGGCCATGGCGACGATCTTCTCGATCACACCGTTGGAATAGGTCAGCGAGTCCTCGGACTCGTCTGTTTCCTCATCATCCTCGTCCGCGTCATCGGCGGACTCGGCCTCGACGAGCGCCTCATCCTCGAGCGTCACATCCTCGGCTTCGGCGACGGCCGCCTCATTCTCCTCGAGCTCGGTATCGGCCACATCGACCTTCGTATTAAAAGCCATGGTTCCTCCTTATGCCTGCCGCGGATGCGACAGTCGAATACATATTAGCGGCCGCTAAACAGACGGCCGAAGAAGTTGACGATCCCGTTTTCGCCGTCGCGAATTTGGCCGATCACGGCGCCGATCAGCACGAAGAATGCAATGACGAGCGTGTCCCACAGGCCGAGCGTGAGCACCAACACGGCAAGGATAAAGCCAGCGACGGCACCGAGCGTGGTGTTGGGATGACGCACAGCATAGCTCCAGATGGCAGCGCCCGTACCCTTGATGAGACCCATAGCCTCGTCAAAATCCGCGGCCGCCGCGTCTTGTAACTCAGTTGCCTCTGCTTTGGAATCAACAGTTTCGCTCGCCGGCGTGGCGCTCTGGTCAATCGTCAGGCGCGGCGTACGAGCGGTCTTATCTTGATTGGTATCACTCACCGGAAACCTCCACGGTCTGGACGGTAGTCTTGGACGGCAAAAAACGGACGCGCGTGGTCGTACCCGGCGTGCCGAGCATGGTGTCGCAAGCTTCCTCGATGCGCTGCTGCATCGCGGTAGCCAGAGATGCCACGTCCTTATCGTCAAGCGCGATAGCCTCGACCTTAAAACGGACATGCGAATCGTCGGAACCTTGGACGCGGGCCTCGACATGCTCGATCATCACGCGATCGTCGCGCTCTGCAGCAGCCCTGGCGCACGAAGAAAGCGCCGCGAGCGTGACCTCGATATTGCGCTCCCCCGCCGGATGCACGCAGGACGGCTCGCGACGAGCAAACATCAGGCAGAAGAAGCTTACCAGCACGCCAATCGCCACAACTCCGCCGCATGCCGTCACGACAATGCGCGGCATGGGGTCGCGCATCAGCAGCATAAAGCGATACGTATACGGCCCCCAAAACTGGCAGACAAGCGTACCCAGCGCCACGATGGCGGCGGCAAGATACACGATCGCTAGGGCTCGTTTGAGTACGCGCACGTGGCGCTCCCTTCAAATCTCGGCTCTCGAAATGCAAAACGGTTCGCATCATTATAAAAGAGCCGGGTCCGGTGCTCTACGCACGCGGATCCGGCTCATCTATTCCACGAGGCTTGCATGCTCGCTTCATTATGCCCAGATATGCACGGCTTAACCCGTGCGGGCGCTACTCCTCCTCGAGGGCAGCGATGACCTCGTCGGTCATGTCCATGGTGCTGTAAACATCCTGGACGTCGTCGAGCTCCTCAAGACGGTCGATGAGGCGCTGAACCTTCTTGGCGTCGGCGCCGGAGACCTCGGTCGGGGTGGTCGGGACCATGGTGGTCTCGGAGCCCTTGACCTGGACGCCCTGCTCCTCGAGCGCCTTGGAGACAGCCATGACCTCGTTGGCAGTAGTCCAGACGATCCACTCCTCGCCGGCGTCCTCGTAGTCCTCGCCGCCGGCCTCGGCGATGGCCATCATGAACTCATCCTCGTCACCGGCAGCACCGTTGGCGATCATGGTCTCCTTCTTGGCGTTCTCGTCCAGGATCTCTTTGGCGACGACGATCTGGCCCTTGCGCTCAAACTGGAAGGCGACGGAGCCGGAGGTGCCCAGGTTGCCACCAGCGTGGGAGAAGGCGGAACGGACATCAGCGGCGGTACGGTTGCGGTTGTCGGTCAGGCAGTCGACGTAGACGGCGACACCGGCGGGACCGTAGCCCTCGTACACGATGTTCTCGTAGACGGCAGCGTCGGCACCCGAACCAAATGCCTTGTCGATAGCGGACTTGATCTTGTCCTTAGGCATGGACTGAGCCTTGGCCTTGGCAACGGCAGCGGCGAGGCTGGCGTTGTTCTCGGGCAGCGGGTCGCCGCCGAGACGGGCAGCAACGGTGATGTTGCGGCTCAGCTTGGAGAAGAGGGCGGAACGCTTGGCGTCCTGCGCGCCCTTACGATGCTTGGTTGTGGCCCACTTAGAGTGTCCGGACATACGTGTCTCCTATCGGTTTCGACCTAAAGCCCAGCGCAGATGCTCGGGCAATATAAACAAACGTCCTTATGATATACCTACTGGCCTGCGAGATAAACCCCAAAATGAAGGCGTCGTGATGATGCCCCCCCTTTGGTGCAAAGAAACCTGACCCCAATGCACCAAGTTAGGACCAGAGGAGATCGCTGCGGGTGATGGTGGCGCCGATGGCAAAGGGCATGCAGGCGATGACCGGATACAGGTAGCGCATGTAGGTCGAGCCGTTGCACGGGCCAATCAGGCACACGGCGAGCACGCCCAACAGCGGCACCCAGATCGCCAGCGCACGCCATGAATGACGACGCAGCAGGTAGACCACCACAGCGATCATGATCCACACATAGGTGGCCGAGCTCATGGTGAGCGAGATAAAGGGAACACGCTGCACCGCCACACGGTATAGGTTGATCAGATGGTCACACCAGCGCACCACGTTGCTGTCAACCGGATGGAAGTCGAAGTACTTGAGGTTGTCGGGACGCGCCATGATCTCTGCACTACGCGCCGTGCTGTAGACCCAGACATCGCGCGCGCTCGGATAAAAATAACCATAGTAGTTATTGATAAGCGCCGAAATATAGCACTCGGGATCCTTCTTAAACATCTGAGCCCATACCTCAAAATAGGCATCGATGTCCTCCTGCGAGGCGTACTCGTTAAAGCAGTTCTTGACGGCATCGGACTTGTCGGGGTTGTAGCGGCGGCCCAGGTTCTCGTACTTGAGTACACGATCGATCACGGCACGCTCTTCGTCGGTCACCGAACCGTCGCAGGGCGCCTCCACGATGGTGCCGTCCTCCTTAACCGTAGGGTTGACGCCCGAGTTGAGGCCGTCGTGCTTTTGGACGAAACGAGCCGTCTGCTGGAACGGAATCGAAAGGATTTCGCGCTTGGAGCCGGGCGTAATGTCGTGCGCCGGCATAAAGACCTTGGTGAAGTACATATTAGAGGCAAGGCAGAGCGCGAGCACCGCGAGAACGCCAACCCAGCGGAAACGCGGGATGGCGCCCGAAGGCGCAGCGCCAGTCTGCTTGGCTGCACGACGAGCCACATGCACGTCCCATACGCAAAACGCCGCCGCGATTACGCATGCCGCCAGGGGAAACACCAGGCCGCCGTTGCGCAGAAACGTGGAACCCATGGCGCCCAGAGCGAGCAGCAGCCAGTCGTGGCGCGCAAAGAGCACGGGGGCTTTCTCGCCCGCTCGCTCGGCATTGGCATCACGACGGGGCAAGCCACATGCCACGAGCTTGACGGTCTGTACCAGCAGCACCAAAAACGCGTCGGCAAAGAGCACGTCTTTGGTGAGCAACGCCGCGTAGTTAGAGAACATCGGCATAAACGCAAAGAACAGCAGGATCGCACCGCGAACCGGCAGGCTCACGCCCAATTTGCGCAGCGACGAAATGGAATAGGCCATGCAGGCAGCCGTGATGACAAATTGAGCGCAGGTGTAGATGGCAAGACCCGCGTTAGCGCTGTTGAACAGCGAAAGCCCCAGCTGAACGCACGAGCCGATAATGGCCGTGTGCACTACGGGATGATGCCCGTTGAGCAACACATTAGGATTGAGCAGACGCAAGTAGTCGCTCGTGCCGTTGGGATAGTTGAACCACTGGCGAATCTGCGCGCCCGTATCTCCCATAAAAAGGCCAGGCAGCGAAGCGATGAGCGTGGGCGTCCAGGCGATCATAAGCACCAGGAAGGGCCCGGCAAAGGGATGGACCGAGAGCACGGCGTGAGTCACACGCCATACGCGGCCAAAGTGCGCTTCGGAAAACGGGATGCGTCGGGAGCTCAACCAATCCAGGCGCTCAAAAGCCAGATAGAACGCCACGATCGCTAGGAGCATCCAGCCCGCGCCGCCAATCCAGGCGCAGATGATGCGGGCTTTGTCGCCAAGGACAATCTCGGCCGAGTCGGTGAGATCGTAGCTGCGGCCGAACACCATGCAGATGGCGAAGAACAGCGACGGCAGAACGATCGATGGACGCCAGGTGTCGCCACGGCCAAAGAACACGTAGCGAAACGGCAAGGTGAGCAGGCAAGCAAGTGCAAGCAGCATGACCGCGTCGGTATGGCCGGCAAACGAGAGGAGCACCTCGTAGCACACGTACAGCATGCCCGAGGCTTTGGGGTCAATCGCCAAGACTGCGTTGCTCGACACCGGGGCGGGATCGATGGAAAACGCCGTGGTCGCCAACAGCGCGAGCAAAAATGCGATGAGCGTCTGCTTGGCGGGGTAGCGCTTAAACCAGACGATGCGGGCAGCGTCGCGCGCAGCCGTTGTGGAGAGGTCGGAATCCTTCACAGTCCGAAAGCCTTTCTAGAAACCTATCAAACTCGGCAAAACCACCACAAAGGTGCCTGTCCCCTTTGTGGTGGTTTTGGTGGTTAGGCGTCCAGGTAGACGCGCTGGGGTTGGTTGCGGCGACGAGCGAAGATGATGAGCGCCAGGCCCGCGATTACGAGCGGCAGGCTCAGCAGCTGACCCATGGTGATGACGCCTCCCAGCAGATAACCCAGCTGGGCATCGGGCACGCGCACGAACTCAACGAGAAAGCGGACGATGCCGTACCCCATCACGAACACGCCCATAAATGTGCCCTGGGGCAGTAGCGGCTTTTTGCGGCTGAGCACCTGCAGAATGCAAAAGAGCACGATGCCCTCAAGAAATGCCTCGTAGAGCTGGGAGGGGTGACGCGGCATATCGCCCGCAGTCCCGCCAAAGACCACGCCCCATGGCAGATCGGTCGGCTTGCCCCACAGCTCTCCGTTGACAAAGTTGGCACAACGGCCCAGACACAAGGCCAGCGGCGCGCCTATGACGGCAAGGTCTGCCAAAGTCCATGCGTCAAGCTTATACATGCGGCACACGATGATGCCGCCCAAGATGCCGCCCACCAAGCCGCCATGGAAGCTCATGCCGCCCTCGTTGGTGGCAAAGATCTCGAGCGGATGCGCCCAGTAGTAGCTGTCGCCGTAAAAGATGACGTAGAACAGGCGGGCGCCAATGATAAGGCCAAAGACTACGCCGACCACGACACTCGTCAGGTCGTCGACCGTAATGTCAAAACCCCAACGGCGCTGCGTGCGGTACATGACGACCGCCGTGAGCAGGGCGCCGACCACGTAGGCCAGGCCGTACCAGTAGATGGTGATGGGGCCCACCGAGATCGCGACAGGATCAAGCATATGGTAGAAGTCGTTGAGCATGTCGACCCTCCTACTCCCTACATACAAATGCGGCCGCCGGCCTTGCGCTCGCAGCCGCATATTTGGGCGTAACGTCTATGCGGAGTATGCCGTCCGCAGCTTTCGCAGCTTAGAACGGCGCATACTCGTCGTACAGGTCCTCGGCCTCGCCGGAGGCATTGACCTGCTCAACTCGGGTAACGCCGGGCACATGCTCCTTCAGGATGCGCTCGATACCCATGGAAAGGGTTAGCGAGCTCATGGGACAGCCGGCGCAGGCGCCCTGCAGTTCCAGCTTGACGACGCCCTCGTCGTCGACGCCCACATACTCCATATCGCCGCCGTCGGCCTGCAGGTTGGGGCGAATCTCTTCAAGAACCTTCTTAAGCAGCTCTTCGTTAACAGCCACAGGGGCTCCTTTCTCACAATAACGCGGGCACGCCCGCGGACAGAAGCTATGTTACTACAGCCATGTACCCGCTCACGAGCCGTCCATGCGCGCAGACGCGACTTTCACGAGTAGTCAATTTGGGACGGGGCTCTTTTGGCTGTTTTGCCGCCAGCTGGCGTTGGCACGCACTACTGCTGAGCTTGTCCCCCGGTACCAATCTGAACATCGACGATAACCTGGCGGTAGCTGATGCCGCAAGAGTCAAGAATGCGGCGGCTGATACGGCCATCATCGGTGTCGGCGTACTTGTTGTCCAGGTAGACAACCTCGCCCACGCCCACCTGCGCCAAAATCTTGGCGCAGTCGTGGCACGGAAACAGCGTGACGTAGACCGTGGAACCCTCGAGGTCCTTGAGCGAACCACGGTAGTTGAGCACGGCGTTGGCCTCGGCATGGACCACGTAGTTGTGCTTGTCCTGCAGCGGGTCGTCGCTCGTACCCCACGGGAAAAAGTCGTCGTTGAGCGCCGAGGGTGTACCGTTGTAGCCCACCGAAAGGATGCGGTGGTTGGTGTTGGCGATGCACGCACCCACCTGCGTGTTGGGGTCCTTGCTGCGGCGCTGCGCGGCGATGGCCACGCTCATAAAGAACTCGTCCCAGCTAATGACGTCCAGGCGCTTGCCTGACGAAGTTTGATGAAGATCGTCCGACATGGCAGACACCTCCGTAATCGCAATAGTTTGACCCATTGTAGCAGGTGAAAGGTGGAGGCGTTTGTCCCACCGGCGCCCTCACTTTTACACGCGGCGGGGCTTTTGGTTGATGTGGTAGAGCTCGGCGAGACCCCGCAGCGTCAGCGCGTCGTCTACCGTCAGGCTATGGCCGACCAACGCCGCGAGCGCCTCGGCATCATCGCCGGTAATGACGATGGGCACATCGCCCTCCCCCGCGACCTTGGTCGCGCGCATCTCGGCGAGCACCATGTCGAGCATGCCGTCGATGCGGGCCACCTCGCCCAAAACCACGCCCGAGCGCATGGCCTCACGCGTGTTGCGGCCGATGACGTGTGTCGGCGCCGAGGGCTCAACCTGGGGTAGGCGCGCTGCTGCCGCCGAAAGCGAACGGGCGCCGAGCGCCAGACCCGGCGCGATAACGCCGCCGACAAAGGTGCCGCGCGCGTCGATGACCTCGATATTGGTCGTCGTGCCCAGGTCGATCACGATGCACGGCGAGCCGTAGACGGCGCGAGCCGCCACGGCATCGGCGATGCGGTCGGGGCCGATCTCGGCCGGGTCATCGTAGTGCACGGGCATGCCGGTCTTGAGGCCCGGCCCCACGGTGAGCACGCGTCCCGTGCAGGTACGGGAAAGTGCTGCCTTCCATGGGCGCTCGAGCGCCGGGACCACACAGCTCAGCACGGCCGCGGCGGGTACGAGCACCCCGGGCACACCCGCATCGGCGGCGAGCGCGCCCATGACCTGCACGAGACGCATGCGCGCTTCGTCGGCCGTAATGCTCGATGGCGTCGTGATCTCGCACGTCGCAAGCGGGCATTCCTGCGCCGCGGCCGAATCCTCGGCAAACAGACCAAAGCGAATGAACGTGTTACCCACGTCGACCGTCAATATATATGCGCACCCATTAAGCATCGTCGGCGCTCCTTTCGTCTGCCCAGCAGTATATCGCCTACCTAAACCAGTCATCCCAAAATGACTAGCTTGCCGCTATACTGGTGCGCGGTCGCACGCGAGCTCACGCGGCGGCCCTTGGTAACCCGACTTCCCGCGCCGTATCCGTAACGACGCTCCCGGGGGAAGCGGATATACGCAAAGGAGTTTTATATGAGCAATCCCTCGAACCGCGCTTCGATGCGCGGGCAACTCACGCTGCGCGGCGTCGTCATCGGCGTCCTTGGCTGCGTAATCATCACGGCAAGCTCGGCCTATACCGCCCTCAAGATGGGCGCACTCCCCTGGCCGATCGTCTTCGCAGCCGTCATCTCGCTGTTCTTCCTTAAGCTCATGGGCAACGCCAGCCTCAACGAGGCCAACGTCACCCACACCATCATGTCCGCAGGCGCCATGGTCGCCGGCGGTCTGGCGTTTACCATCCCGGGCGCCTGGATGCTGGGCTATGCAGACCAGATCAGCTGGCTCGACATGTTTATCGTGGCACTCGCCGGCACCATCCTGGGCCTGCTGGCCACCGCGCTCATCCACCGTCACTTTATCGTGGACGCCGCGCTTGAGTTCCCCACCGGCAACGCCGCAGCTCAGACCCTGCGCGCAACCGAGGCCGGCGGCAAGACCGGCAAGCAGCTCTTTGGTTCCATGGCCATCGCCGGCATCTATAGCGTGCTGCGCGACGCCCTGGGCGTGGTGCCCAGCATGCTGTGCACGCTCAACATCCCCGGCGTGACCTTTGGCATCTACAACTCGCCCATGTTGCTGTCCATCGGCGTTTTGGTGGGCTTCGCCCCCGTCGCCTTCTGGTTTGCCGGCGCGCTTCTGGGCAACTTTGGCATCATCGTCGGCGGCACCGCTGCCGGTCTGTTCGACGTCGTAACCGCGCAGGGCATCGTCAAGTCCCTGGGCATGGGCCTCATGATGGGCTTTGGCGTCGCCGTCGTCCTCAAGGACATCCTGCCACAGGTCGCCGGTATCGTCCGCGGTCTTGCCGCCGACAGCTCCACCGACACCGACGAGCAGTCGCTCATCTCGGGCTCCCTTAAGCTCGACGCCGGCATCATCGGCCTGGGCGCTGCCGCCATCGCTGTGATCGTCGCCATCGCGCTCGACCTTGGTCCCGTCCCGGCCGTCATCGTGACGCTGTTCACCTTTGTCACCACCATCATGAGCGCACAGAGCTGCGGCCAGACGGGCATCGACCCCATGGAGATCTTTGGCCTCATCGTTATGCTCATCGTGGCAGCCTTCGCGCAGATCGCTCAGGTAAAGCTGTTCTTTATCGCCGGCATCGTGGCCGTGGCGTGCGGCCTTGCGGGCGACGTCATGAACGACTTTAAGGCCGGCGCCGTGCTGGGCACCAACCCGCGTGCGCAGTGGGTCGGCCAAGCCATTGGCGGCATCGTGGGCGCCCTGGTCGCCGCAGCCGTCATGGTCGCGCTCGTCACCGCCTATGGCCCGGACGCCTTTGGCCCCGACAAGAGCTTTGTTGCCGCGCAGGCAAGCGTCGTCGCCACCATGGTCTCGGGCATCCCGAGCGTGCCGTGGTTCGTTGGCGGCTTTATCGCCGGCATCGTCATGTACTGGCTCGGCATTCCGGCCATGATGATCGGCCTGGGCGTGTACCTGCCGTTCTACATGTCACTCACGGCATTCCTGGGCTCCTGCGTCAAACTCGCCTACGACAAGTGGTCCGCCCACCGCGACGCCACCGCTGGTCTTTCTGACGAAGAGAGGGCTGCCAAGGATGCCGCCTTCCAGGAGCAGGG
>DBGDZK010000089.1:0-31559 GCA_048373195.1 Collinsella sp. | reverse complement strand
CGACCTTGACCTCGTCATAGCCAAGGCTCTCCATCTCGGCCTTGATGCAAGCGACAACCTCGCCCTCCTCGCAGGACTCAGAGGGATGGGAGATCATAGCGCGCAGGAAGCGAGTCATATCAGCACGATGGGACTCAGCAGCAGCCTTGATAGCGTCGAAATCGAGTTCTTTAGCCATTGTTCATAACCTTTCAAACGAAGGAATCTACCTGTGAGGTGGCGGAGCGATACCTATTTACTCCGCCCCAACGATTAGCAAGTGGGATATTCGCCTTCCCAAACAATGCGGCGATACTGGTCGGGATCGGTGTCGCCCTCGGTGGAGAAGCAGAGCACGGAGCTCGTCTTGTCCAGGCCGATGAGCTCCTTGAGCTCGGCGTACTCGGGATCGAGCATGATGGTCTCGACCAGGCCGGTGGTCACTGCGCCGGACTCGCCGGAGATGACGCGCGGGTCGCCCTTCTCGGGAGCGCCCAGGGTACGCATGCCGCGAGCGGTGACCCAGTCGGGGCAAGACACGAAGGCGGTGGTGTGGTTGCGCAGGATATCCCAGCCCAGGATGTTGGGCTCGCCGCAGCACAGGCCGGCCATGATGGAAGGCATGTCGCCGTCCACGATACGCGGATCGCCATCGCCGGCGGCAGCACCCTTGTACAGGCAGGCGGCAGGCGCGCACTCGACCACAACAAAGGTCGGCGGGTTATCGGGATACAGGTTGGTGAAGTAGCCCACCACGGCGCCGGCCAGCGAGCCCACGCCAGCCTGGACAAAGACGTGCGTCGGGCGGTTGATGGCCATCTCGCGCAGCTGCTCGGCAGCCTCGGAAGCCATGGTGCCGTAGCCCTCCATGATCCAAGACGGGATCTTCTCGTAGCCCTCCCAGGCGGTGTCCTGAACGATAACGCCGCGCTCGCAGGCGTCGGCCTCGGCGGCCGCCATGCGCACGCACTCGTCGTAGTTGACCTCTTCGATGGTCACCGTGGCGCCCTCGGCGGCGATGTTATCGAAGCGGGGCTTGGTGGAACCCTTGGGCATGTGCACGACAGCCTTCTGGCCCAGCTTGTTGGCAGCCCATGCCACGCCGCGGCCATGGTTGCCGTCGGTGGCGGTAAAGAAGGTAGCCTGGCCAAAGTCCTTGGCAAGCTGATCGGAAGTCAGGTAATCGAAGGTGCACTCGGCAACGTCCTTGCCGGTCTCGTCGGCAATGTAGTTGGCCATGGCAAACGAGCCGCCCAGGACCTTAAAGGCGTTGAGGCCAAAGCGATAGCTCTCGTCCTTAACGCACAGGTTGGACAGGCCCAGACGCGCGGCCTGGCCGTCCAGGCGGGCAAGCGGAGTGACGGTGTACTGGGGGAACGACTGGTGGAAGGCGCGGGCCTTCTTCACGTGGTCGAGACTCATGATTCCCAAGTGCTTGTCATCGCTCTTGGGCATCGTGTTGCTCGCCCACTGGATCTTATCGGCCATACGGTGAACTCCTTAGGTTCTCTCTTGCCGGCCCCCGCATACGCGTTTCAGCCCGATCCCATTCACACGGCTGAACTTTTATGTGGATGCCAAACAAAAAGTTTGTTAGTAATGTTCTATCACACTTTTTGATTGGCATACCTAACGAATTGTTTGTTGCCGTAATCGGTACTTTTTCGCCGCCGAACGGTCACATAACGCAGCGACGCTTTCGTTATTTGCGAACAGGTGTGGTTTATGGCACAGTGAGCCCAAACTAATTTTTAGGAAGGTACCCATGACCCCCGCACAGATTGAGTTTTACAAGCGCCTCGCACACGGCCTGGCGCTCCAATTTGGCCCCAACTGCGAAGTCGTCGTCCACGATCTGGAGACCGAGGACGTAGACCACTCCATCGTAGTGATCGAAAACGGCCACGTCAGCGGGCGCAAACTGGGTGACGGCCCCAGCCATATCGTGTTTGAGTCCATGCACGAGGGCGCCACCGATGTACACGACCGCGAGCCGTACCTCACTAAAACCACCGACGGTAAGCTGCTCAAGTCCTCGACGATCTTTATCCGCAACGATGAGGGCAAACCCGTCGGCATTTTGGGCATCAACTTTGACATTACGCTTATGAAGGCTTTTGAGCGTTCGCTCGACGCCTTTACCGGCACCGGCGGCACGGGCTATACCGAGCCCGAGCCCATTACCAAGAACATCGGCGACCTGCTCGAGGACCTGCTGCACGAGTGCGAGCAGTTTGTGGGCAAGCCCGCGGCACTCATGACCAAAGACGAGCGCATTCGTGCCATTGGCTACCTCGACCGTCGCGGCGCCTTCCTCATTTCCAAGTCGAGCGAGCGCGCCTGCGAGTTCTTTGGCATCTCCAAATACAGCTTCTATAGCTACCTCAATGAGGCCAAGGCGGTGGCCGGCGACAAGTAGGCACTCGCCCGGATTGACCCTCCCCTTTTGGGCGCGAGTTCTGGAAAGCACGAATCCAAGACCGAGCCGCTTGGGAAGTTCCATATAATCGATGTCATTAATATTTCGAAAGGATGGAACAGAATGGCGTTGAGCAAGGCATCATGCACCGGTCGCGGATTGATTCCGGCAATTGGTGGACATGTGCACCGCATGTTCGATGAGAGTGAAGACGACCTGTTTTCGCTGAGCCTTGACGACGTGATGAATGATCGCCCGTGGACCGCCGACGAACTCATGGGCGGCGGGACTCGCCCGTCAAACCCCAATCCCGCACTTGCGCCTAAGACCGCATCTGCGCCGACTCCTGCGCAGTTGGCTGTTTCGACGCCCGCGCCTACGCCCGCACCCACTTCGGCGCCCACGACCGCTCCCCGCCCCGCAAGCGACCCGTCCGAGACCGCGGCATTTCTCGCTGCAGCGACGCAGGGCAAATCGGCCGACAGCACCGTTATGTACAGCGCCCAGCAGTTGCCTGTTCCTGCGGCACGCAAGCCTCCGATCGCAAGGCTCGACGAGCCCGTTGCCCATCAGGTTGCCTACGATTCCTGGGCCACAGCCGATCTGGATGAGACCTCTACCGGCATGCCGGCGCTCGACGTTCCAGTTAACCCGCTTTTTGCCACCAACACGAGCGCCGTGGACTATGAGGGCGGTGCAGCATATTCCGATTATTCCGATGACTATGCTGGCAATGGTCGCATCGAGACCGAGGGTTATGGCACCGCATCGAGCGATTATCTCAACGATCCGTACGCTGCCACGCCTGCACCGGAATATGACCCGGAGGCCGCGTCCGCGCCGGCGTATACCAAAAGCACGGGCGAAGAGCGCTTCGCCGATTATTACGCCAAGGAAAAGGCGCTGCGTTTCTCGGAATTTCCGCAGGCAGTCAAGGTTGCCTTTATCGCCATTGTCATTGCCCTGCTCGGTGTCATTGCGTTTGAGGGATTCCAGCTGTTCCGCGGCCCCACCCAAGCGGAGTCGGAAACCCAGCAAAAAGAGGACGATAACCAGTACCTGGACATCAACACCCTCAAGGGCGACCCCAACGACGAGGACGACGAGTAGCGAGGGCTGAAGGCGACCACAGGATCCCGCATCCAGCACCGGCTTCTAAGTGCTGTTTTGGCATCCAGCTACACTTTTCCGGATAATTTGCCTATCGAATTTGACACTTTTCCGAAGTTTTAAGGTGCCTATTTCGACACTTTTCCGGATGAAAGCCGAATAATCACTTGGGAAACTAACGCCGTTCACGCGTCATTTCGCAGGCGGCGTTTGATTTCCGTCCGTACACGCTGATAGACTTCCTCTTGCCCGCAAGCAGCGGGCGCGTTTTATCCAGAGTCGGGGTAGAGAGTTGGCTCCACGATCCCGACGCCAACCGGCCAAGAGGCACGGTGGCCCTGCCAACATCGATGAAAGGAGTCCGTATGGACAATTTCTCCGTGCGCAGTGAGCGCAACTTCCACAACCTGGCAGCCAAGCCAAAACGAATGCATCTTCTGGACGAGCCGAGCGGCTATGCCTCGGCCATGGTCAAGAACAGCCTCTCCCACCAGATGCGCTTTACCGTGCAGGTGCTCGAGGAAGAGCTCTGCGCCGCCGGCGACCCGCACGTGCTGCAGATCAAGCTGCTCGGAGATGACCCTCGTGAGCCGTCCAGATGGATGCTCTTCGCCGACAGCGTGTGCGTTGCGGACGGATCCGGCGCCTTTGCCCGCGAGTGCTTCTGCGAGGGCGCCGAGGTGTTTTTGGATCTGTGCCACGACGCCGTCGAGGCTGCCGAGCTGCGCCAGTGGAGTCAAAGGGAGTACGAGCTGCTGAGTGCCGTGCGCGGGATTGCAATGATTTAGAAACAGAGCGGTGGCGTTATCGAACTGTCGACGCCGCCGCCTCCCCAACGCCCGTCGTGCTCAACGATCAGATCGACCTCAAGGCCCTTCTCATCTCGGAAATAATGAACACTGTTGTCGACACCGCCGTAGGTGGAAAGGAACACGCGCACGTCGCGCAGGATGAGATTCTCAAAGAGCATCCCCAGCGTTTGCATATCGCCAAGCAGCCGCTCAGGGGTAGCCCCCAGCAACGCCGCCGCAAGTGACGGGTCACAGAAGTAGCGCTTGGGGCGCACGCGAACGCGGGCCTTCGAGCGCACATACTGGCCTGCTCTCTCGCGCAAGCTCGTCCGAAAACCCAAGGTTTGCAGGTCACCGCTCCTGCAGCACCAGCGGGCGACGTCATCCTGCGAAATTACGCCATTCTCAATGCAGTTTTTACGCCGTTTTCATTGTAGGTTTTACGCTCGGCATCCTTGGCGCGGCGCTTGCTCAACCACCGGACCAGCGAATTGCCCGGATTCTGGGACGTGCTTTCCGCTCCAGGCCTCTACCGGAAAATGCGTCCCACTCTGAGGCCGAAATCTGGGACGCGCTTTCCGCCAAAGGGAAAGCGCGTCCCATTCCGAGCATCACATCAGAGCGCGCTTGGTTATCTCCGCTCGCACATCTCGGCAAACGAGATCAGCTTGACGTCTCCCCTGCTCTCCGCGGCATCCCGACATCCCTGCGTAAAGCCGCTTTTTGAGAATAGTGCATAGCTTTTTCGTTGCCGTCTAAAGAGCTCGCTTCGGTGCACGAGCTTTTGCAGCACGTCTTCGCCCACCGGTTCATTGCGCCATTTGCACTCCGCAAACAGAGCAGTGCCCTCGCCATCGTCAACAATTAAGTCGATTTCTTCCTGCGTATGCGTGCGATTATCCGTCCCCCACCAGCGCCCGACGCTCGCCGGAACCACGTCGAGCCGGCCCGCGCGCGCGAGTTCGTACACGTATTGTCTGCATATAAGCTCAAAGACCGTACCCATGTAATCCGATACGTGCGGCTCAATGCGCTTATACGCCATCTCGGCCATGTCGTTTTGAATCAGCCCGATGTTCTGCGGAACAAACTTGTACCAGAACCTAAACATCTGGTCGCTCAGCAGATACACGGCTCGCTTATTGCTCGTCTCGTTTAGGGGCAGCTCGCGCTCGACAATCCCAAGCGACGCCAGCTTATCCACATAGCTCTTTACGTTGCTCGCAGGGATTCCCGTAGAGCTCGCAATCTCCGAGATCCTCGAGCGCCCCTGAGCAATTGCTTGCACAATCGCATCATATTGCTCGGGATTGCGGCACTCTTGCAACAGCAGGTTACTCGGCTCCTCAAAGAGATAGCCCGTAGGAGTAAGAAAAAGACGTTTGATGTTGTCCTTGAGCGATACGGCAGGATCGACTTTCTCGATATATGCAGGAATGCCGCCCGTCATGCCATAGCAAACTGCAGCGTCTTCGCGACCCATGCTCTGCCACAACCCGAGGGTCGTCGTAAAATCGAGCGGCATAATCTTAAACTGGGCCGTACGCCTACCGTATAGTGGGCTCTCGTAGCCCAACACC
The DNA here is from genome assembly GCA_048373195.1 of Collinsella sp. Classification (GTDB taxonomy): domain Bacteria; phylum Actinomycetota; class Coriobacteriia; order Coriobacteriales; family Coriobacteriaceae; genus Collinsella. Next base: position 25,680 of record DBGDZK010000089.1, on the reverse strand, counting down.
TGTTCCTCCATAAACGAAAGAGACGAGCCGCATAGGATCAGCATTAGCCTGGTCTCTTTGTATAAGTGGTCGATCTTGTCTTGCAGCAACGAGCTGATTTCGGAATTCGATTGGGCGAGATAGGGATACTCGTCAATCACGACAACCAAACGTTCCGTGCGAGCCATGGTGGCCAATGCATCGAACGCTTCGTCAAAACTACGAAACGACACGCCTGCAGCACCAACCGAGCCTGCAAGTATCGCCTGGCTAAAGCCGTGCAGGTTTGCCTCCGCATTGGTACGACGAGCTTGAAAGTAAATAGCCTTCTTGCCTTGGATGAACTCTGTGATAAGGCGCGTTTTACCCACACGACGGCGGCCGTAAATCACAGGCATCTCAAAGGAGTCCGTGCCATACAGTCGATTGAGCTCGGACATTTCCGCTGTTCTTCCGACAAACATAGACCATCCTTCCTTTACGTTATAGCTAGCTATATTATACCTTCCTATAATATAGCTAGCTATAACTTAATTCGACAAGCGGAGCACGAAAAGGGGCGGTACACCCCCGCACGTGGACCGTTCCGGAAACTGTATCCCGTTCTGGAGCCAAAAACTGGGCCGTAGTTTCCGCCAAGCATGCCATCCGGAAAGCACGTCCCATTCCGAGTGGCAATTCCGGGTCACAGTTTCCGCTCCAAACAAAAGGCTCCGGCTCGCGATGGGGCCGGGGCCAAAGGCGCAGCATATACAGTTGATGTTGAGCGCGAACAGCCCATCAGCAATGGTCGTCCGCGCCCCACCCTACCCGCGGTTGCGAACGCGGCTGTAGGGCGTATCCACCATGGGCAGATCGGGACGCAGCTTGCCGTCAAATGCGCGATAGGCGTTCTGTACGGCGGGCGCCGTGGGAATCGTTGCGATCTCGCCGATGCCCTTGCCGCCGTATGCCACGGGCAGCAGCTCGTCCTTCTCCACGTAGATGGCATGGATATCCGGGATCTCGGGTGCACGGAACAACCCGAGCGTACCGTACCTTGCCTGGGGCACGCAGTCCTTGAGCGGCCAGTCCTCAGTAAGCGCATAGCCCATACCCATGAGCACGCCGCCTTCGATCTGACCCTGGATGGAGATGGGGTTGACCACCTTGCCGGAATCGTGCGCGGCATAGACCTCGCTCACGCGGCCGTCATCATCCAAAATGACCACATGCGTGGCAAAGCCGTAGCAGATGTGGCTCTTGGGGTTGGGAACATCCGCACCCAGCTTGTCGGTCGGCTCCAGGTACACGTAGCCAAACTCGCATCCCTCGAGTGCCTTGATGGCGGCCGCGGGATCCTGAGGATGCATACCCTGGCCGGCGACGAGTTCCTGTGTACGCAGCTGATAGGCGTGACCGTCGTCGTACTCGATCTTGACGCCGTCGCCATGCGCACTCACGGGAGCATCGGGCGCGGGCTTGCCGGCCTCGATGTCAAGCATGGCATCGCGCAGCAGGAAGGCGGCGCCGCGCACGGCCTCGCCGGTCACGACCGTCTGACGCGAACCAGACGTGGTGCCGGAGTCGGGAGCGTTCTCGGTGGAGCACTCGCCGTTGGCGATGCAGCTCAGCGGCAGGCCGCATGCCTCGGCAACGTCCTGCAAAAAGACGGTGTTGCAGCCCTGGCCGATGTCGGACGTGGCGGCATAGACCACGGCCACGCCGTTCTCGATGCGGATCTTGCAGCGGCCGGCATCGGGCAGGCCCACGCCCACGCCGGCGTTCTTCATGGCGCAGGCGATACCGGCGTGTCCGAGATGCGCATAGTAGGCATCCTTGACCTCGAGCAGCGTCTCCTTCAGCGCCGTGGAGCAATCGGCGATCTGGCCGTTGGGCAAAACCTCACCCGGCTCGATGGCATTACGGTAACGAATCTCCCACGGATCCAGGCCGACCTTCTCTGCCAGCAGGTCGATCAGGCTCTCGAGCGCAAACTCGGACTGGCAAACGCCAAAGCCGCGGTACGCGCCGGCGGGCGGGTTGTTGGTGTAGTAGCCAAAACCGCGAATGTCGGTGTTCTGGTACTTGTAGGGGCCGACGGCATGCGTGCAGGCGCGCTCGAGCACCGGGCCGCACAGCGACGCGTAGGCGCCGGTGTCAAAGTTGATCTCGCAGTCCAGACCGGTAAAGTTGCCCTCGGCGTCGCAGCCCAGCGTAAAGGTGCCGTCCATGGCGTGGCGCTTGGGATGGAACGCGAGCGACTCGGCACGTGTGAGCTTGCACTTCACAGGACGCTGGAGCTTATAGGCAGCAAGCGCGGCCAGGTGCTGGATCGAAACGTCCTCCTTGCCGCCAAAACCGCCGCCCACAAGCATGGTCTCGACAACCACACGCTCGGGCTCGTTGTCCCAGCCAAACATGTGGGCGCACTCTTTGCGCGTATCGTAGGCACCCTGGTCGGTCGACTGCACCTTGACGCCGTTCTTGTACGGGAAGGCGACGGCGCACTCGGGCTCCAAGAAGGCATGCTCGGTAAAGGGCGTGGTAAAGCGCTGCGTCACGGTGAACGCGCTCTCCGCTAGCGCCTTGGCGGCGTCGCCGCGCGTCACGTGACGGCTCTGGCACACGTTGTCCTTGAGTTCCACCGTGTTGCCAAAGGCAAAGAAACTGTCATGCAGGCGCGGGGCGTCGGCAGCCCTAGCCTCGACAATGTTGCGCACGGGCTCCAGCGGCTCGTAATCAATCTTTACGAGCTTCTTAGCCTTCTCGAGCGTCGCCTCGTCCTCGGCAACCACCAGCACGATGGCGTCACCCACGCAGCGGGTGATATCGCCCTGGGCGATCATGACATCCCAGTCCTGGATAAGGTGGCCGACCTGGTTGACCGGCACGTCCTCGGCGCGCAGGATGCCCACCACACCGGGCAGGGCCTCGGCCTTGGAGGTATCAATGGAGAGCACGCGGGCGCGCGGATACTTGGAGCGCACGGCGCTAGCATAGGTCAGGCCCGGCTGATCGAGCTCGTCGATGTCGTCGGGATACTTGCCCTCGCCGAGCACCTTCTTGCGCACGTCGATGCGGAAGGCGCGCTTGCCCACACCGTAGTCGTCGCCGCGCTCCAGGTCCTCGTCGATCTGCTTTTCGCCGCGGAGCACCGCAGCTGCCAGCGAAATGCCCTCGATGATCTTCTTGTAGCCGGTGCAGCGGCAGACGTTACCGCGAATGGCGTACTTGATCTGCTCCTCGGTGGGCTCGGGGTCCTCAGCGATGAGCGCCGCGCCCGCCATGACCATGCCGGGGATGCAAAAACCGCACTGCACGGCGCCCACGGCACCAAAGGCGTACACAAAGGCCTCGCGCACGTCCTCGGGCAGGCCCTCGACGGTCACGATGTTGCGACCGGCGGCAAGAGCGGTGGTCAGTACGCACGCCTTGACGGCCGCACCGTCCACATGGATGGTGCAGGTGCCGCAAGCGCCTTCGGAGCAGCCATCCTTGGCGGAATGGATATGCAGGTCGTCGCGCAGGTAGCGCAGCAGCGGTTTATTCTCCGTCGTCGTGCGCTCGACGCCGTTAACGGTAAAAGTGAATTCCTGTGCCATGGTGATTCCCTTCTACACGCCGGCGGCGATGCCGGTGCGGTCGTGGATGGCGCCATGCGGGCAGACGACGGCGCACATGCCGCACGACAGGCAGTCCACGCCGTCGATATGGGCGCAGTTGTCCTCGATGCGGATAGCGCCGGCAGGGCACTTTTTAGCGCACATGCCGCAACCGATGCAGCTCGTGTCGCAGATCTTGCGAGCGATGGCGCCCTTATCGGTGTTGTTGCAGCGCACCAGAATGTTCTGGTAGCCGGGAACGAAGGCAATCACGCGCTGCGGGCACGCCATGCCGCACAGGCCACAGCCCGTGCACTTGGAGCGATCCACGCGGGCGATGCCATCGACCAGCGCAATGGCGCCGTAGGGGCAGGCCGTGACGCAGGCGCCACAGCCAATGCAGCCTTCGCTGCAGCGGGCGTCGCCGCCTGCGGAAGCGCAACCACTTCCGCAGGCAACGTAGGCCACGTTATGTTGAATGGATTTGGCCATAAGAGACTCGCCTATTTCTTAAGAAGGTACGAATAGTTGTCGCGCACGGCCCTGATGGTCAGGCGGACGGCCTCGGGAAGACCGGTGTTGACGGCATCGACCGAGACGGTGCGGACCGTGCCGGCGACGCGAACCTTAAAGTGGTCCTCGTCCACGGCCAGGAAGCCCTCGTTCTCGGAGTTCTCCATGTCCTGCTCGCTCCAGAACAGGGTGAGCTTGTCCTTGTAGGGACGACCCTCCTGGTAGGGGCAGAACACGGCGCAGTTACCGCATTCGTTGCACATGCCGTCGACATGGACGACCTGATGCTTGGCCAGGCCCGGCACCTTAATTGCCACGTTGGCGCGGTTGGGGCACACATCGCAGCAGACCTCGCACACCGAGCCGCAGCCCAGGCAGCGGGTCTTGGTGCAGTTGCGCTTGTCGCGGCACAGCGACCCCTTGCGCTCGTAGCAGGTGTCCTCGCGGCCGGCCTGCTCGTTGCAGTCGGCGTACTTGTTAAAGTCCACGCCGGCGATGGCGCGGGCGACCTCGGCGGCGTCGGCGATAGCCTCGACCACGGTGGCCGGACCGCGACGGCAGTCACCGGCAGCCCAAACGCCCTCGACGCCGGTGGAGGTGGCGGCAAGGCGGCCGCGACGGTCGTGCTCGACGCCCGCGGCGTCGTACAGGCTGGCATCGATGCCCTCGCCCACGGCGCAGATCACCGTGGTGGCGGGAAGCTCGACGGTCTCGCCCGTGGCGACGGGGCTGCGGCGGCCGCTTGCATCCGGCTCGCCAAGCCCCATAACGTCGCAGGTCAGCACGGCGCCGTTGAGTGCCTTGGGCGCCAGCAGCTCGCAGAACTCAACGCCGTCGGCAAGAGCAAGATCAAGCTCTTCCTCGTCGGCGGGCATCTGCTTCTTGGTGCGACGATACACCAGACGCACGTTCTTCACACCAGCCAGGCGCTTGGCCACGCGAGCCGCATCCATAGCGGTGTTACCGGCGCCAATGACTACGACATCCTCGCCCAGCTCGAGCTTCTCGCCCTTCTTGGCGGCCTCGAGGAACTCCAGCACGTCGAGCTCGGCACCCTCGCCCAAGCCCGCAGAGCCGGGCATCCAGGCACCGGTGGCCACGACCACGTTGGTAAAGCCCTGGGCCTTGAGCTCTTCAATGGAATCCACGCGAGCATTGAGCTGTACCTTGGCGCCAAAGGCCAAGCAGAGCTCGGCATCGTGAGAGATATCGTCACTGGCGATACGGAACTCGGGGATCACGTGACGGACCACGCCGCCGAGCGAATCGCGGGCCTCGAAGATGGTGACGGGCACGCCGGCACGCGTCAGGAAGAACGCCGTCGCCAGGCCGGCCGGGCCGCCGCCGATAACGGCAACGTTGCGCTCGCCGTCGTTGGCGATGGCCTGGGCGCGCAGCTTGGGCAGCACGGCCGTCATGGCCTCGCGGGCGGCCTTGAGCTTGCTGGCGCGGATCTGGGCGCCCTCGGGCTCGTAGAACGCACGCTCGCAGGCACGGCCGCAGGGATGCGGGCAGATGGTACCGGTGATGAACGGCAGGGCGTTGCGCTCGATGATGATGTTGAGTGCGTCCTCGTAGCGGCCCTCGTCAACAGCCGCCAGATAGGCGGGAATATCCTGCTGGATGGGGCAGCTCGTGCGGCACGGCGTGGTAAAGCAGTCGGAAAGCGGGCTCTTGCCGGCGACCTTGCGGTCGGGCAGCGGGCGCAGCGGCTTCTTGTAGAGCGGGTTGGTGAGCGAGTCGGTCTGGATCGCAGTCACGGCCTCGAGAGAGACGCCCGCGAACGGCTTGCCATCCAGGTCGGTAAACTCGCCAGCCATCTGGCTAAAGCGCTCGTAGCCACCAGGCTTGAGTACGTCGGTCGCCAGGGTGACGGGCCAAATGCCGGCATCGTACAGGGCGCGGATGTTGTAGACCGTAGCACCGCCAGAGTAGCTAATGCGCAGCTTGCCATCGAACTGCTCGGTAATGCGACGGGCGGCCTCGATGGTCAGCGAGAACAGCGAACGGCCGGACATGTACATCTCGGTGGAGGGCAGCTCGTTCCTCGTCACGTCGACGGGGAACGTGTTGGTCAGCTTGACGCCAAACTCCAGGCCGCGCTCGGCACACAGGGCAATCAGACGCTCAAACATGGGCACAGCGTCGACCCACTGCAGATCCTCGCGGAAGTGCGTGTCATCGAAGACGATGTAGTCGAAGCCCAGCTCGTTGAGGCGCTGGCGAGCAAACTCATAGCCCAGCAGCGTGGGGTTGCACTTGATGTAGGTGTTGAGACCCTTCTCGGTAATCAGATAGGTCGCGATGCGCTCGATCTCCGCCGGCGGGCAGCCATGCAGCGTGGACTCGGTAATGGAGTTGGAGACGCGCGCCGGGATGGACTCGACAAACGCGGCATCGACATTCTCAAACTTGTCCAGGTTAGCGAGCGCCCACGTGCGGCACTCGTTCCAAACCTCGGAGCCGCTGGCGTCCTTCATGCCCTCAATGTATGCATCGACCTTGGGGCTCTTGATGCCCTCGAGGTCATAACCCACGGACATGTTGAAGACAAAACCATCCGGGCTGCCCAGGCCGTACTCGCGAGCGATGAGGTGGCAGGCGAACCATGCCTTCACGTACTCGGCAAAGGCCTGCGGAACCTCGAGCTCGGTCGACCACTCGCAGTTGTAGCACTCGTCCTGCGCCACGATGCAGGGCTTGTTCACACACTTGGAGAGCTCCTCGCCGTCCATAACCTGGACGGTCTTGAGCTCAAAGAAGCGGGAACCGGCAACGTAGGATGCCACGATGTTCTGGGCAAGCTGCGTATTGGGGCCGGCGGCCGGGCCAAACGGAGTCTCGATGCGCTCGTCAAAAATGGGAAGCGCGCCCTCCTGGTTGGTCGTGACCATCTTGCGCACGCCAAAGACGGCGCCCTGGGTCTTGTGCTCCTCGATGATCCAGTTCATCAGCTGCGAAAACGGGATCGGCCTCATGATGTCGCTCATAGTGAGCTCCTCTCTGTAACGCCCGGCGAGACCGCGCGGCGGGCGCAAATACGGTGTAGCGCTAGCACAGCGCCGGCGACCCCGCGGAGGTCGCCTATACGCGCGTCGGATGCGGCGAAACATCCGGCGCGCGTGAATCTACTTGTAATTAGTAGGCGCGATCGTTGAGCGTGCTCCAGAGCTTCTTGGACTCAGCCATGGTCCACGCGTTAATCTTTTCCTCATCGATGCCAACGAACTCGCGATCCTTGTACAGGACGCGGCCGTTGATGATGGTGGTGCGGCAGTTTTTGCCCATCATGCCAAAGAGCATGTGACCGTCGATGTTCTCCTCGCTCAGCGGCGTAAAGGGCTTGTAGTCCATGACGATGACGTCGGCGGCAGCGCCGGGCTCGAGCACACCGAGCTTGCGATCGAAGTACTTGCTGGCCATCTTGGCGTTGTTCTCGAACAGCATGGTCATGGCCTCACACCAGCCCACGTTGGGCATGGCGGCGTTGTGGCGCTGAATGATCAAGAAGACCTTAAGGCTCTCGAGCATATCGTGGGTGTAGGCGTCGGTGCCCATGCACACGGGGATGCCGCGGCGGAAGAATTCGAGCACGGGGGCGCAGCCCACGGCATTGCCCATATTGGATTCGGGGTTGTTAACCAGCCAGGTGCCGGACTCCTTGACGATATCCATCTCGGCGGGCGTCACGTGGATGCAGTGGCCGAGCATGGTGTCGGGGCCGAGCAGGTTGTGTTGCAGCAGGCGCTCGACGGGGCTGATGCCGCCGCGGTTGAGGCGGGAATCCCACACATCGTTCATGCCCTCGCACACGTGGATGTGGAAGCCGGTCAGACCGTTGTTGGCCTCGGCCATCTTATCCATGGTCTCATCCGACAGCGTAAAGGTGGCGTGACCGCCAAACATTGCGGCGATCATGTGGTTGTCGTTATCGCGACGCTCCTTGGCGGCCCACTGGGCAAACTCGGCGTTCTCGGCAATAGCCTGATCGCACTTTTCCTGGCCACGGCGGTCGGAAACCTCGTAGCACAGGCACGAACGCATGCCCAGCTCCTGAGCGGCGTCCTTAATGGTAAAGAGGCTGCCCGGAATCTCGCAGAAGCTCGCGTGGTGATCGAAGATCGTGGTGACGCCGTCGCGGATGGAATCCAGAATCGTGGCATAGGCGCTGGCCTTGGTGCCGTCGAGCGTCAGGTTGTCGTCAATCTTCCACCACTGCTGCTCAAGATTCTCCAGGAAGTTGGTGGGGTTGCAGCCCTTAATGGCAAGGCCGCGGGCCAGACCCGAGTAGATGTGGGTGTGGCAGTTGATAAGTCCGGGCATGATGAGGTTGCCCTGAGCGTCGACGTACTCGGCATCCGGGTACTTGGCCTTGAGCTCGCGCTCGGGGCCCACTTCGACGATCGTATCTCCGTCAATGGCGACCGCACCGTTGGGAATAAACGGAGTCTGAGCGTTGCGGGTAAAGACGGAACCGTTAGCGACCAGAAGCATAAATGCTCCCTTCAACATCAGGGGCGGGGTTTGACACCTCTGACATGGCGGAAGTGCGAAGCGCCGGCCTACACCGGAAACGGGCCCTCTCCCGTCAACGCTTCACCAAAGGGACAAGCCCTTTGAAGTGCGGCTTGGCGCCGCATGGCGCCGGCGGACGAGGCGATGCGTCCGCCGGCGAATAGCACCGAATTGGTTACTTCTTGCTCTCGGGCAGGACCAGATCCACAGCGGCATCCTTGGCGGCATCGATGTGCTGAGCCACGACCGGCGTCTGCGGAAGGATCAGGTTAAGGACAATGGCCATGATGGCGGTGGGGGTCACGGCGTTGGAGCCGATGACGGTGGACACCCAGGTGGGCATGCCCTCGCCGGCGAGGCAGCCGCTGGCCATCCAAATACCCAGGCCAAAGACGACCGAGGTGCCGACGATGGTGGTGGTGCGCTGCGTGAGGCCCTCGCGGGTGAACATGCGCACACCGTTCATGGTGATGGTGCCAAAGACGCCGACGGTCGCGCCGCCGATGACAGGCTGCGGGATGGCGGAGAGCACGGCAGAGAGCTGCGGGAACAGACCGGCGATGGCAAAGACGGCCGCGATGATCACAAAGACCCACTTGTTGACGACCTTGTTGGAGCAGATGATGCCCACGTTCTGGCCAAGGGCGCTGGTGGGAAGACCGCCCAGCAGGCCGCCGACCATAGAGGTGAGGCCCTGGGACACAATAGCGCCGGAGAGCTCGCGCTCGGTGGGCATACGGTCGATGGAGCCCAGGCAGGCGGCGGAAACGTCACCGATAACCTGGATGGCGACCATGGGGAACACGACAGCGAGGGTAATGCAGACCTCGGGATCAAACTCGAGCGCGTAGGGCATGAGCTTGGGAAGGGCGAAGACCTGAGCGGTGGCGACGCTGGAGAAGTCGATCATGCCAAAGGGGATCGAAACGATCATGCCAACGATCATGCCAAAGAACACGGATCCCAGCTTGAGCGTGCCCTTGCCAAAGTTGGCGAGCGCAAAGACCACGGCGAAGGTGATAAGAGCGACGCACCAGGCCTGCGGGGTGCCCCACAGCGGCGTACCCATACCGCCGGCCATATACTTGACAGCCGTGGGATAGAGAGAGACGCCAATGGAGAAGATGACCGTACCGGTCACGACGGGCGGGAATAGCCACTTAATCTTGCTGTAAGCCAGACCAAAGAGGACCGCGACGGCGCCGCCGACGATCTCGCCGCCCAGCAGCGCACCAAAGCTAAAGCCCGAGGCACCCATGGCCTGGAGGGCCGGGAGGAACGCGAACGAAACGCCCATGACGATGGGCAGGCCGCCGCCAATGCGACGGAAGGGAGCGAAGGCCTGAAGGGCCGTGTCGATTGCCGAAAGAATGAGCGCAACCTGAATGATGTCGGTGCTCTGCTGGCTATTAAAGCCGTAGACGCCGGCCATGATGACAGCCGGGGTGATGATACCGGCAAACGAAGCCAGTACGTGCTGAAGGGCACACGGGATCATTTCCTTAACGGGAGGCATGCCTTCACGAGTGAACAGGGCTTCAGTGCCGTTCTTAACCGTCTCCTGGGTCATTTGACCACCAATCCTCGAAATAGTTGTTTTCGCATCTAACGCTCTATTGTGACGCAGTGCGGGGTTGAGGTTGTGCCTTCGTTGCATATCGTATTAAAGATGATTCTCATTCTCAATAATAATTTTTTGTTATCAGACTATTCTTGAGCTGAGACAATGCATTTCCGCAGGTCAAGAAAGTGTCTGGTCAAAATAACATCTAACTTTTCTTTTGGTCGACCGTTTACCGCCGAATTCCTACCGCTCGTCTGTATTACGCAATGTACCTGCGAATATACGAGATGAGGAATGGCGTGTTACCATGAGAAAAAATTGTTATGAACATTTCCGATTTCACCCCAAGGAGTTGCCCGTGAACGAGACCGTACGTCGCTTTTTGCCGATGGTCGATTTCCTGGAGCAGATACTCGGCAAAAACAGCGAAATCGTGCTGCACGATTTCTCGGATCCCGACCACGCCATCGTCGATATTCGCAACGGCATCGTGAGCGGTCGCAAGGTCGGCGGTCCCGCCACCGACCTGGCGCTCAAGATCATGCACGACGCCAGGTATCGCGACCTGCCGTTTATTACGGGCTACGAGGGCCGCGGTGCCGGTGGCAAGACATTGGAGTCAGCGACGTACTTTATCCGCGAGAATGACGAGATCGTCGGCATGCTCTGCGTCAACACCGACCTCTCGACCGTGCGCTCCATCAACGCCATGGCACAGCAGCTCATGGCGTGCTTCGACGCGGCGCCGACGCGCACGGAGCCCGCCTCTATCGAGGTCGAAAGCCTTTCGGAGTCCACACAGGAGCTCATCGACCGCAGCATTGCCGAGCTGCTGAGCGCTCGCGGGCTGGATGTGGCGTCGCTTGGTCAAAGCGACCGCGTGGACGTCATTCGCCACCTCAACGGCAACGGAGTGTTCATGCTCAAGGGCGCCGTAGCCTGCGCCGCCACCGCGCTGGGCATCTCGGAGCCCAGCGTCTACCGCTACCTGCAAAAAGTCCGCAAGGAAGGCTAACCCGCTGACTCCTTGGGGACGGAGGAAAACGGATCATTTTTGTCGCATCGCTTGACAAAAGACCCTGCAGTTCACACGCGCTGCAGGGTCTTTTTGCATGTCATGTTTAGTTGTTGCCAACGCCTTAGAGAGCGGCGACGACCTCGATTTCGACCAGACCGCCGGCCGGAAGGGCGGCAACCTGGAAAGCGCTGCGCGCGGGGAACGGAGCCTCGAACTTGGAAGCGTAGATCTCGTTCACGGCAGCGAAGTCGGCGATGTCGGCCAGGTAGACCGTGGTCTTGACGACATCGGCAAAGGTGGCGCCGGCAGCGGTCAGCAGCGCCTCGACGTTAGCAAGGGACTGCTTAGCCTGGGCCTCGACGCCCTCGGGCATCTTGCCGGTTGCGGGGTCGATGCCCAGCTGGCCGGACAGGAACACCATGTTGCCGGTCTGGATGCCGGGGGAATACGGGCCGATGGCTGCGGGTGCGTTATCGGAAGACACGACGGTCTTGCTCATGTTTTTCTCCTTACGATCAGATAGAGAGCGTGAGCGCGGCGTTCGCACCGGGAGGCACAATTCGGTCTGAACACCGCGCTTGATTTGGGATAGTACTCAAGGTTTCCGCGCGATGCAAGATTATTATCACGTTGCGAGAATAATTTATCGCCCAACGGCGCCTGTCGGCCGCTGAACGGCACGACCGGACGGTGAAGCTCAAAATGATCCGTTTCCCTCCGTCCCCAGCGGATCAGGTGATCCATGGGGGACGGAGGGAAACGGATCATTTTTGCTGCAAGGGCTGCTGAAGACTTTGTCCTGCTTGGGCTGCGGTCATCGTCCGCCGCAACAGCGCCACTATACTTTTGAATATCTGAGCATTTTGAAAGGCAGGATATGACCGCAACCGCCAGTCGAACCACCAACCGCAGACCCGAGCTTTTGGCGCCCGCCGGAGGGCCCGAACCCTTTGCCGCCGCACTAGCCGCCGGGGCAGACGCCATCTACTGCGGCATGGGCAGCTTCAACGCCCGCCGCAAGGCCACCAACTTTACCGACGAGGCCTTTGAGCAAGCCTGCCGCGCCGCACATCTAGCCGGGTCGCGCGTCTACGTCACGGTCAACATCGTCATCAAGCAGTCCGAGATGGGCGATGCGCTGCAACTCATCCATCGCTGCTCCACGCTGGGCGCCGACGCCTTCATCATCCAGGACTGGGGCCTGTTCTTTGAGGTCAAGCGCACCATGCCCGGCATCGAGACACATATCTCGACCCAGGCGAACATCCACGACGACCGCGGAACCCTTTGGTGCCGCGAGCAGGGCGCCGACCGCGTGACTCTCTCGCGCGAGCTCTCCATCGACGAGATCGCCGCCATTCATAATGCCGCGCCCGATGTGGACCTTGAGGTCTTTAGCCATGGCGCCATCTGCTTTTGCTACTCGGGCCTGTGCCTGCTTTCGAGCTTTGCCATGGCTGGCCGCTCGGCCAACCGCGGTATGTGCGCCCAGCCCTGCCGCCTGCCCTACGAACTGATCGACGAAAACGGTCGCGCGCTCTCCCCCGCCGGCCGCGAGCGTGCGCTATGCCCGCGTGACACCAACACCTCGCAGCTTGTTCGCCGCCTGTATGACGCCGGCGCCGCGTCGCTCAAGCTCGAGGGCCGCATGAAGGCGCCCGATTACGTGTACTCCATCGTCGATGTGTATCGTCACGAAATTGACGACATGCTATCCGGAGCCACCGTTGCCAAGGACGAGGAAGCCGCCCGCCAGCGCCAGCTCAAGCGCTGCTTCAACCGCGACTTTACGCATGCCTATCAGGACGGCGCCTCGGGCGACGAGATGATGAGCTATGAGCGTTCCAACAACCGCGGCCAGATCGTGGGCACGGTGCTGGGCAGCCGCCCGGCCAACCGCGATGTGCGCGGCCTCAAGCCCGACGACCGCCGTCGCCGCGCCGCCATCGCCCGCATTGAGCTGTTTGAGCCCGTGGGCAAGGGCGACCTGTTGGAGCTTCGCCACGACGACGAGTTTGACCAGTTCCTGACCACCATTGCTGCCGATGATGCCGCCGCGGGCGACATCATCGAATGTCGCGTACCCCGCAGCATGCCCGAGGGCTGCCGCGTCCGCGTGATTCGCAGTCAGCGTGCCATCGACGCCGCCGGCGCCGCGCTCAAGCGCGATGTGCTGCGCCGCCGAGCTGTTGATGTGTCCGTCGTGGCGCGCCTGGGCGAGCCGTTTACCGTCACACTCACCTGCGGTGACAACCCCGCGCTCGCCGCCACCGCCACAGGCTTCACCGTCGAGGCCGCCAAGACTCGCGCCGTCGAGCCGGCAGACCTGGTTGAGCATGTGGGCCGTATGGGTTCCTCGCCCTTTGAGGCTGCGAGCTTTGACGTTTCGCTCGACGCCGGCTGCGGCATGGGCTTCTCCGCCGTGCACAAGGTGCGCGCCGCCGCCTGTAAAGCATTGGAGGAGACCATTCTGGCGCCGTACGAGGAGCGCGCGAAAACGCTCGAGATTCCGTTGCTCGACAAATGTACGCGCGCCATGCCCGAGCATTACCGCGATGAGCCGCAGATCTGCGCCGCCGTCACCACGCTCGAAGCCGCCGAAGCGGCTCGCGCCGAGGGCGCCGCGCGCATCTATATGACCACCGACGCGCTCGAGGCTGTCGGACTCTCCCCTGCCGATGCATTTGAGCAGGGTATCGTGCCCGTACTCGACGAGGTCTGCCGCGCCGTCGACCACGAGCGCGTCGATCCTTGGATCAATGCCGGAGCCACCGTCGCCGTCGGCAATATCTCCGAGCTCGCCGTAGCCGCGCATGCCGGCGCCACGGCCGAGATTCGCTCTTGCCTGCCGGTGCACAACACGCCCTGCATGGAGGCGCTTGCCGAGCGCGGGGCCGGTGCGTTTTGGCTCTCGCCCGAGATCACGCTCGACGAGATTGTCTCGTTCGGCGCCGCCGCGCCCGCGACTCTGGGCATCACCGTCTTTGGCCGCCCACGCGTCATGACAAGCGAGCATTGCATTCTGCAGGTTGCCAACGGCTGCATCCACGATTGCGCCAACTGCCGCCTGCGTGCCCGCAAGCTCTCGCTCAAGAATATCGACGGCAAGGTCATGCCCGTACGCACCGACATCCATGGCCGCTCTCGCTTGTACGATGCTTACCCCATCGACCTCACGCCGCAGGTACCGCAGTTGCTCGACGCCGGCGTCCGTCGTCTTATGGTCGACGGAACCTTGCTCGAGGCCGATGAGATTGGCCGTGCCGTCGCTCGCGTCCGTCGCGCCGTCGAGGCGGCTCAAGCCGGCCGCAAGCCCGCCGCCCGCCTGCGCGGCGCCACCTCGGGCTGCATGTTTGTGGGAATTAGCTAATCGAAAGGCTTACACGTGAACGAAGAACCTCAAGTCCTCTACTGCGACGCCTGGCTCATGGCTATCGATAAGCCTGCCGGCATGATCGTCCACGGTGACGGCACCGGCGAGCGCACACTTACCGACTACGCCAGCGACCTGCTGCTGGCGATGGGCGACGGCTTTGCCGCGACCGACATGCAACCGCTCAACCGCTTGGACCGCGACACCACCGGCGTGGTGTTGTTCTCGCTCGACAAGCGGACGCAGCCCGCTTTTGACCAGATGGTCATCGACCACGCATTCGAAAAGCACTATCTGGCGCTCGCCGAGGGCAAGATCGACTGGAACGAAAAGCTCATCGACAAGCCCATCGCCCGCGACCGCCACGACAGCCGCAAGATGCGCGTCGGCGCCAGCGGCAAGCCGTCTCAGACGCGCGTGAAGGTGCTCAAGCGCCTTAAGAGCCGCCGAGGCCTGCCCACGCGCTCGTATATCGATGTCGAGCTGCTCACCGGCCGCAAGCACCAAATCCGTGTGCACCTGGCAAACGAGCATCATCCCCTGGTTGGCGACGACCTATACGGAACGCCGCGCCCCTGCGGCCTGATGCTCCACGCCCACAGCGTGTCCTTCACGCATCCCGTAACCGGCGAGCACATCCACATCGAAGCCCCCTGCCCCTGGGAGCCCTAAACCACCACAATGGGGACAGGCACCTTTGTGGTGGTTTTGCCGCAATGGCCCAGCCACGGTCCCAAAACGTCTCGATCTGTAACAGTTAGAACCCATTTTCCGGCCTATCTGTTACAAATCGAGACATTCGAATCCCCCTCAAGGGAAAATCTCAATCTGTAACAATAACTCGGCAAAATCGGCCCAAGATGTTACAGATTGAGATATTCGGATCCCACCGGAGAAATCATCTCGATCTGTAACATCTGGAGCCCGCATTTTGACCTTCCTGTTACAGATTGAGACGTTATGGGACCAACAGGAAAAATATCTCAGCTTGTAACATCTGGAACCCATATCCCTCTCTTCCTGTTACAGATCGAGACAAATCCCCAAACAGCAAAAGGCGGCAACGTCCCTGGTGGACGTTGCCGCCTTTCCATTGGCAAGACCCTTCCGCTCCCGCTACTCGGTAGCCTTGTCGAGAGGCTTCTTAAGGAAGCTCAGAACCAAGCAGCCGACCACAGCGCCGATAGCAAGGGCCAACAGGTACTGCACCGGGTTCGTGATGACCGCGATAACCCAGGCGCCACCGTGCGGAGCGGGGCTCGCGCAACCAAAGAGCATCGACAGACCGCCGGCGGTCGCAGATCCCAGGATGCAGGCGGGCAACACGCGAAGCGGATCGGCCGCGGCAAAGGGAATGGCACCCTCGGTGATAAACGACAGACCCATGATGTAGTTCACCAGGCCTGCCTTGCGATCGGCCTCGGTCCAGCGGTTCTTAAAGAACGTCGTGGAGAGCGCGATGACCAGCGGCGGTACCATACCGCCCGCCATGACGGCAGCCATGATCATATTGCCCTGCAGCGTTTGCTCGGCAAGGGCCGCGGTGCCAAAGACATATGCGGCCTTGTTGATGGGACCACCCATGTCGGTCGCCTGCATGCCGGCGCAGATAATGCCCAAAAGAACGATACTCGTGCCCGAAAGACCGTTGAGCGCGCCGCTAATGGCGGTGTTGATAACGCCCATAATCGGGTTAACGGCCATCATAAAGAGACTCGTAAAGAGAATGCCCAGCACGGGGTAGATGAGCATGGGCTTGATACCGTCGAGCGACTCGGGTAGCACGCTTGCAGCCTTCTTGAGCGCATTGACGATAATGCCGGCGGCAAAACCGACCAGCAGCGCGCCCAAAAAGCCAGCAGAGACAAGCTGAGCCTGGGCATCGGCATCCATTGCCGTGGTGAGATAGCCCAACGTAAAGCCCTGCTTTGCAATCCAGCCACCCACAAAGCCCGCGGCCAGGCCCGGACGGTCAGCAATGGACATGGCAATATAGCCCGCAAGGATGGGGAGCATAAAGTTGAACGCCTGGTTGCCCGCAAGGTTAAAGAAGGCCGCGACCGGAGTGCTGTGGCCGTATGCGCTCGTGCCCAGTCCCGCCTGGTCCAGCAAGAACGAAAGCGCCATGAGGATGCCGCCGCCAACAACAAAGGGGAGCATGTGCGAAACGCCGTTCATCAGGTCCTTATAGACCCTGCGGCCCAAACCCTCGGATTCGCCCTCGGCAGCCGCCTGTACCGCGGCGCCGCCGGACACATGATGAATAGGCGCATTGCCCGCAAGCGCAATATTGATAAGTTCCTCGGCGTCATTAATGCCACGCGTCACCGCACAGGAGTAAACCGACTTGCCATCGAAGCGATCGAGCTCGACATTTTTATCCGCCGCAATGATGACACCCTTGACACCAGCGATGTCTGCCGCGGTCAGTACATTTTTAGCGCCGCCCGAACCCTGAGTCTCGACCTTAATGCTCACGCCCATCTTGGCTGCCTGGTCTTCCAACCCTTTGGCCGCCATAAATGTGTGAGCAATGCCCGTTGGACATGCCGTGATGGCAACGACATCGTAAGTGCCGCCCCCAACCTTCTCGTTTGCAGCTGACATGTTTCCTCCTTTTGCACAAGCAGGCCCAGCCCTCCCCTTCTGAGGGTCACAACCTGCGTATTACCTTGTGTTTGAGTGATTGATAGCGCCGAAGTGACGGCGCTTTTAAGCGATATCTATACGATGGCCCCGGCGGGCATGATCACGTCGTATGGAAACAGGGGTACTGGGAAATCATGCCCGACGGGGCCATCGGAACCACCACAATGGGGACAGGCACCTTTGTGGTGGTTTTGGCCTTACTTCGCCCTGTCGCTAGACCGTGATGACGTTGTCTATCGACTGGTACTTGGCTGGCACCTCGCCCGCGGTAATAATCGTTGCGTCGCGGAAGTCCGCGAATTTTACGGGAGCCACCATGCCAAACTTACTGGCGTCCGAGATTACGAAGCGTTTGGCTGTATGGCGCATCGAGATACGCTTGACCTGCGCTTCCTCGATATCGGGCGTCGTAAAGCCCTGCTCAGCGGCAATGCCGTTAGAACCCCAAAAGCCGCAGTTAAAGTTGTAGCGGTCTAGGGTTGCCAGAGCATCGGGGCCAACGAGCGCCTCGGTCTCGGGTTTAAGCTCGCCGCCCAGCACCACGGTGCGCATGCCGCGCACAGCGAGATGCTGAGCATGGAGCACGGAATCAGTCACATAGGTGACCGATTCGAGATGCGGAAGATGCTCGATGAGTCTGAGCGTTGTCGAACCCGAATCGATGTACACAAAGCTCTCGGGCTCCACGAGCGCTGCGGCGCGGGCGCAGATACGCTCCTTGTCGTCGTTATGGAGATCACTGCGCTCACTGATCGTTAGGTCGCGCGTCACGTGCGCGCGCTCAAGACTTGTCGCGCCACCGTGCACCTTGGCGATGCGGTGCGCTCGGTCGAGCGTCTGTAGGTCGCGTCGAATGGTAGAGGCCGTCACGCCCAGGGCCTCGGCAAGTTCCGGCACGGTAACCGAGCCGGCCTGCTGCACCATCGACACGATCGCATTGAGCCTATCTTCCGCAAGCATCGCTTACTCCTCCTCGGGGTAGACGACTCCCCAATCGGCGCGGAGCTTGGTCATGAGCTCCATCACATCAGAAGCATAATCCAGAAGCTCACGCTTGGAATCGTCGCCGGCGACGGCCTGCTCGAGGTCAGCCATCTCGTAGCACAGGGCATAAGCCTCGGTGCCAGCGTGGACCTCCTCACGGCGACCGTCCGCAGTCCACACGATGGTCGCATGGTCGGCGCGCGGATACTCGTTGACCTCGATATAGCACTTGTCGAAGCTAATGACCGAACGCTTGGGCTGCTTGGAGTGGAGCGTGAGGCTCACCACGCCCAGCTGCTGTTCGGCATTACGGCAGACGATGCCGCCTGCAACGTCCACGCCGGTCTTGCAGGTGTTACCCAGAGACACGACCTCGACGGGCTGGCTCGCCATAAACAGGCGCATGACGGACAGGGCGTATACGCCAATATCGAGCATGGCACCGCCGGCGAGGTTGCGATTGTAGAAACGGTTGGTCAGGTCGCCGTACTCCTTGTAGCTACCAAAGTTGAGCTGAGCGAGGTTCATGCGGCCAAACTCGCCGGCATCCATGCGGCGGCGCAGCTCTTGATACAAGGGCATGTGGAGCACCGTGGTAGCGTCCATAAGAACCACGTTGTGTTCGGCGGCAATGGCGCGGGCCTCTTCGAGCTCGGCGGAGTTGAGCGTGATGGCCTTCTCGCAGAGAACGTGCTTGCCGGCCGCCAGGGCGGCGCGCAGATAGGTGATATGGGTGTTGTGCGGGGTGGTGATGTAGACGGCGTCGATGTCAGGATCGGCGTAGAGATCCTCAACCGTGTCATAGACCTTCTCAACGCCATACTGTTCTGCAAAAGCCTGAGCCTTGGACAACGTGCGGTTGGCAACGCCCGCGAGCTTTCGGCCGGCAAGGGCAAGGGACTGAGCCATCTGGTTGGCAATAACGCCGCAACCGATCACAGCCCAACGGAGCTCGGGAGCCGTAAAGATGTCGTTAGGGAACGGCTTGTCCTGGACCGAAGCAAATGCTGCTTTGGCGGCTGCCGCGGCGTCGAGTGGAGCCTGCTTGGAATCTGCCATTATGTGTCTCCTGTGTCATAGAACGTCTTGCATTTCTGACAGCTCTATATTCGCACAAACACGCGCGTTTGTGCGCGTTTTTGCGTATCTCACCGCTAAACGGTCATTATTGCCCCGTAAACGGCGCATATATACGCATAGGTGCGTAATTAAACGCAATCTAACGCGCATAAACGCGCACACAAGCAATTTATACAGCACGACCCGCTCATTTATGCTTACCCAGTTAGGGTACTCATTTAAGTCTGTCCCAAATGAGTGGGGATAGAAAAAGGCCCGGGTGCCGTGGCATCCGGGCCTTTGCTAGCAACTTGATGTTGCGGGCAGCTTAGAACTTGTGGCCGCACTTCTTGCAGACGCGCAGCTTGTTCTTGCCGTCCTTCTCGTGACCGACGCGGGTAACCTTACCGCACTCGGGGCAAACGAGATTGACGTTGGAGGCGTCGATGGGAGCCTCCTGCGAAACGATGCCGCCCTGCTGGTTGGCAGCGTTGGGCTTGACGGCCTTCTTGACGACCGAAACGCCCTCGACAACGACCTTGTTCTCGGCGGGGAGAGCACGCAGGACAACGCCCTGCTTGCCGCGATCCTTACCAGAGAGAACCTGGACCTTATCGCCCTTCTTGATATACATATATCTCCCCTAACTACAGGGTCTCGGGAGCGAGCGAGACGATCTTCATGTACTTCTTGTCACGAAGCTCGCGAGCGACGGGCCCGAAGATACGGGTACCGACGGGCGAACCATCGTTGTTGATGACAACGCAGGCGTTCTCATCAAAGCGAATGTAGGAGCCATCCTTGCGGCGGATCTCCTTAACGGTGCGAACGACGACGCAACGGACAACGTCCTTCTTCTTGACGTTGGCGCCAGGGGTAGCCTCCTGGACAGCACCGATGAACACATCGCCGATGCCTGCATAACGACGCTTGGAACCGCCAAGCACCTTGATGCAGCGAATCTTGCGAGCGCCGGAGTTGTCGGCGACGTTCAGCATGGTTTGCATCTGAATCATGGTAGATGTTCCTCCGAACTAAGAACCGAAGAGAGGTGCGCAGCCTTTATGCGGCCCGTGGTATGCAAGCCAGGCATACGCACATCTTCGGAAACGTACAAGTCGTAAGAGCGACTGCTTATTTAGCGCGCTCGACGACCTCGATGAGGCGCCAACGCTTCATCTTGGACATAGGACGGGTCTCCATAACGCGGACGGTGTCGCCCACGCCAGCCGTGCACTCCTCGTCGTGAGCGTGCAGCTTCTTGGAGCTGGTCATCATCTTGCCGTACTTGGGGTGACGCTTGCGCTCGGTGATGGTGACAACAATGGTCTTGGCACCGGAGACGGAGGTAACGACACCCGTACGGACCTTACGCGAGTTACGCGAATCAGTCATGTTCTCTCCTTAGGTCCTACTCGGCGACAGCGGACTTCTCCGCTGCGATCTCGCGGGCGCGCTGCTCCGTGAGGACGCGAGCGATGTCCTTCTTCACGGTGTTGACGCGAGCGGTGTTGTCCAGCTGGCTGGTGGCCATCTGGAAACGAAGGTTAAAGAGCTCGGCGCGCATTTCCTTCAGCTTCTCAACGAGCTGAGCGTCCGAGAGCTCACGAATCTCTGCGGGCTTCATTAGTTCTCCTCCTTGGCGGCGGCGGCGTCCTCAGCAGCCCACTTGGCCTCGAGAGCGGCCTCCTCAGCCATCTCCTTCTCGATGCGCTGCTCAGCGTTCTTGGCAGCAACAATCTTGGTCTTGATGGGGAGCTTGTGCTGCGCAAGACGCAGAGCCTCGCGAGCGACCTCCTCGGGAACACCCTTGACCTCGAACATGATGCGGCCGGGCTTGACGACGGCCACCCACTCCTCGGGGTTACCCTTACCAGAACCCATGCGAGTCTCGGCAGGCTTCTTGGTGATGGGCTTATCGGGGAAGATCGTGATGTAGACACGACCGCCACGCTTCATGTAGCGGGTCATGGCAATACGAGCGGCCTCGATCTGACGGTTGGTGATCCAATGGGCCTCGAGAGCCTGGATACCAAACTCGCCGAAATGCAGCTCGGTATTACCCTTGGCCTGGCCCTTCATGGAGCCACGCTGCACCTTGCGGTGAAGAATACGCTTAGGGGCAAGCACTACTGACCCCTCCTCTCGGAGTTACGACGACGAGGACGGGAAGAGCCCTCGAGTGCAGGGTTGGGAACAGGCTGGCCCGGGAGCTTCTCGCCCAGGTAGATCCAGACCTTCACGCCGCAAGCGCCCATGGTGGTGCTGGCGACAGCCGTGCCGTAGTCGATCTTGGCACGGAGGGTGTGCAGAGGCACGCGACCCTCGCGGTACCACTCACGACGGCCCATCTCGGCACCGCCGAGACGACCGGAGCACTGGATACGGATGCCCTTAGCGCCGGCCTTGCGGGCAGACTGGACAGCCTTGCGCATAGCGCGACGGAAGGCAACGCGGCCCTCGAGCTGCTCGGCGATAGACTGAGCAACGAGGTTGGCGTCGAGCTCGGGGCGCTTGATCTCGACAACGTCGACGGAGAGCTGGCCCTTGGAGACGCCAGCGACCTTCTCGAGCTCGGTGCGGAGGGTATCGATCTCGGCACCCTTCTTACCGATGACAACGCCGGGGCGAGCGGTGAGGATGATGACCTTCACCTTGTCGCCAGCGCGCTCGATCTCGACGCGGGAGACAGCTGCGCGGGAAAGACGCTTCTCGAGGTACTTGCGGATCTCGAGATCGTTACCGAGGGTCTTAGCGTAATCCTTCTCTGCGAACCAGCGGGAGCGCCAGTTCTCGGTGATGCCAAGACGGAAGCCGGTGGGGTAGACTTTCTGACCCATACAGCTTTACGCCTCCTTTCGAGGAGCAACGACGACGGTGATGTGGGAAGTACGCTTCAGAATGCGAGAAGCGGAACCCTTGGCGCGGGGACGGATGCGCTTAAGCGTCGGACCCTCGTCAACATAGGCAGCGGCGACAACCAGGTTGTCGGCACGCAGACCGTTGTTGTTCTCGGCGTTCGCAACGGCGGAACGGAGAACCTTCTCGACATCCACGGCGACGGCGCGGTCGCAGAAGTGGAGGATGTCGAAGGCCTGAGCGACAGGCTTGCGGCGGATCAGATCGACCACCAGGCGGGCCTTGCTGGGGGAAACACGCACGTACTTAGCGACGGCGCGAACCTCGGTGGCCTCAGTTTCAATAGACTTAGTTGCCATTTACGGTTAACCCCCTATTTGGCCTTGTGGCCACGGAACGTACGAGTCGGCGCGAACTCGCCGAGCTTGTGACCAACCATGGACTCGGTAACATACACGGGCACATGCTTGCGGCCGTCGTGGACGGCGATGGTGTGACCAACCATCTCGGGGAAGATGGTGGACGCGAGGGACCAGGTCTTCACGACGTCCTTCTTGCCAGCCTCGTTCATCGCGGTGATACGCGAGAGAAGGCGAGTCTCCACGAACGGGCCCTTTTTGAGACTTCTGCTCATAAGTGCTTTCTCCTAAAACTCGGTATCCGAAATTACTTCTTACGGCGACGAATGATGTGCTGGTTCGAGACCTTCTTCTTCTTGCGCGTACGAAGGCCCTTCGTCGGCTTACCCCAGGGGGTAACGGAGGGACGACCAGAGGTGTGGTTCTTGCCCTCGCCACCGCCGTGCGGGTGGTCGACAGGGTTCATGACGGTACCGCGGACGGTCGGGCGCACGTTCATGTGACGCTTACGGCCGGCCTTGCCGATGACGATGTTGGAGTGATCGGCGTTGCCGACCTCACCGACGGTGGCGCGGCAGGTAACGAGGATGCGGCGCATCTCGGAGGAAGGCATACGGACGATGGCGTACTTGCCCTCCTTACCCATCAGCTGGCAGGAGTTACCGGCGGAACGGGCGATAGCAGCGCCCTTGCCCGGCTGGAACTCGACGGCGTGGATGAGCGTACCGACGGGGATGTCGGCGAGGGGCAGAGCGTTGCCCGGCTTGATGTCGGCGTCAGAACCGGACATGATGGTCTGACCGACCTCGAGACCCTTGGGGGCCAGGATGTAGCGCTTCTCACCGTCAGCGTAGTGCAGCAGAGCGATGCGAGCGGAACGGTTCGGATCGTACTCGATCGTGGCAACCTTGGCGGGCACGCCGTCCTTGTTGCGCTTGAAGTCGATCACGCGATAACGACGCTTCACGCCGCCGCCCTGGTGGCGGGTGGTGATGCGGCCGTTGTTGTTACGACCGGCCTTCTTGGGCAGGGGCTCGAGAAGAGACTTCTCGGGCTTGGTGCAGGTGATCTCGGAGAAGTCGGAGATCGTCTGCCAACGCCTACCAGCGGAGGTCGGCTTAAGGTGCTTTACAGCCATTACAATCCCTTTCAATAGGAATCCGTTAGCCATCGCAGACAGGGATTCGAGGTTCTGCCTCGGGTGCGATGACACCGGACGTATACACGGTTCCGGGCGTGTCCATTTTATACGCCCAAAACCTTGAGCTCCCGCCTCCCCTATTTGGGAGGCATGAGCTCACTCAACAGCAGCGAGTCTTAGGCCTGGTTGCCAAAGACCTCGATGGTGTCGCCCTCGGCCAGCGTGACGATGGCCTTCTTCCAAGAACGGGTCTTGCCGGCGACATAGCGCACGCGCTTGGTCTTGGGCTTGACCGTCAGGGTGTTCACGCGAACGACCTTGACGCCGAAGATCTCCTCGACAGCGTCCTTGATCTGATACTTGTTAGCATCCTTGGCGACCTCGAACGTGTACTTGTTCAGCTCCATGCCGGAGAAGGAACGCTCGGACACGATCGGACGGATGATGATCTCGTGGGCGGTCATTTATGCAAGCACCTCCCCGAAGTGAGCGGCGATGTCGGCGGGCATCAGCACAGCGTTGTTGTTGACGAGATCGTAGGTGTTGGCCTCGTCAGCGGTGATGATGAACGTCTTGGGAATGTTGCGGAACGACAGGTAGGCGTTGACGTCCTCATCGCGAACGATGATGGTCAGACGCTTGCCCTCAAGGCCGAGAGCCTTGAGCATGGCGACGGCAGCCTTGGTGGAAGGCTTCTCGAAGCCGTAGTCGTCGACGAGCACGAGCTCGCCATCGGCCAGCTTGGCGGACAGCGCGGAGCGCATAGCCAGCTTGACCTCCTTGTTGTTCATACGCTTGGCGTAGGAACGGGGCTTGGGGGCGAAGACAACGCCACCGTGACGCCACTGGGCAGCACGGATGGAACCCTGGCGGGCACGGCCGGTGCCCTTCTGACGCCAAGGCTTCTTGCCGCCACCGGAAACCTCAGAGCGGCCCTTAGCGGACTGGGTGCCCTGACGCCAAGAGGCCATCTGGCACTTGACGATGTGGTGCATAACGTGGATGTTCGGCTCGATGCCGTACACCTCAGCGGCGAGCTCGGCCTCGGCGACCTTCTTGCCCTCGCTGTTCTTAACTTCAAACTTTGCCATTTAAGTGTTCTCCTTGGTATGACGCTGGGCTAAATGGGCTGGGCCCTTAGGCCATACGGATGGCGACGAGACCATTCTTGGCACCCGGGACAGCGCCCTTGACCAAGATGAGGTTCTGCTCGGCATCGATGCGGACAACGGAAAGGTTCTTGACGGTAACGCGCTCGTTACCCATGTGACCGGCCATCTTGACGCCCTTGAGGACGCGCGCAGGATAGGCGCACTGACCGATAGAACCGGGGTGACGCTGGAAGTGAGAACCATGCGTCATAGGACCGCGGCGCTGACCCCAGCGCTTGATGCGACCCTGGAAGCCCTTACCCTTGGAGGTACCGATGACGTCGACCTTCTCGACATCAGCGAAATCAGCGACGGTGACGACCTCGCCGACCTTGTGCTCCTCGCCGTTCTCGACGCGGACCTCACGAAGGAAACGGACAGGCTCGACGCCAGCCTTGGCGAAGTGACCAGCCATGGGCTTGTTCACGTTCTTGGCCTTGATGTCGCCGAAACCGATCTGGACGGCGTCATAGCCGTCGGTTGCCTGAGTTTTAACCTGCGAGACAGCGCAGGGGCCAGCCTGGATGACCGTGACGGGAACGACGTTGTCGTCCTCGTCCCAAACCTGGGTCATGCCAATCTTGCGGCCGAGAATCATGCTGATCAAGATATGATCCCAACTCTCGCGTGGTCTTGGGACAATGCGTACACCACCGAGCGTACGCCCCTAGAGGACCACTACTTACACGACGTGCTCCCCAGCCTTGTATAGCGTCCGGACTACCTGACAACCCTATTAAGCAGGCATTTTGTCCAGCCAGAATACTCCCCTGGTTTCACACAGCTGTTTAGTATACACGGCTGCGGGCGTATCCATCGAGATTCATATTTCACTCACATTGTTTACGCAGGTCCTTGATTACCAACTTTATCCGAACACCTCCCACATTCATCCGCACATGTGCGGATGAATGTGGGAACCCGATACCCTG
>DBGDZK010000088.1:0-5183 GCA_048373195.1 Collinsella sp. | reverse complement strand
CTGGAAGTGGATTTGTTCGCGCTCGAAGGGGGATACCCTCGCCTGCGTTCCGCCGGAATGCCGTCCTCGGTTTATTTTCCCAGCTATATCGATACCTATGTTGAGCGCGATGTTGTGGGCTTGCTTGATGTGCGCAATAAGGCGGAGTTTCATAAGTTTCTGTCCATAATTGCTCAGAGCGTCGGTGCCCTCATCAATATATCCTCGCTTTCTCGAGATACGGGCGTGAGCGTATCGACCATTAAAAGCTGGTTGTCCATTCTGGAGCAGAGCTACCTGACGTTTTCGCTGCAGCCCTATTATGCAAATGCCAAGAAGCGTCTAACTAAAACGCCCAAGCTCTATTTTTACGACACGGGGCTGCTCTGCTACTTGCTCAAAATTGGATCACTGGAGCAACTATTGGAGAGCCCTTATCTGGGGGCCGTTTTCGAAAACCTCATCGTTTCCGAAACGGCGAAGAGCCATCTCAACGTGGGCGAGAATCCCGAGCTGTATTTCTATAGGGACGACAGCAAGCGTGAAATCGATTTGCTCGACTGTACAAACTCAGGGAGTCCCAAGGCTATCGAAATAAAATCATCCAGAACGTATCACGATAAGTACGCCCGCCATCTACAGACTGTATGCGATGAGATCGACATTGCAAAAGATGCGCGCTATGTTGTGGCCCGCGTGGACTCAACGTATGAGTCGAAAGACTGTAGTGTGGTTTCGGCGCGTGATTGGCTTTTACGATAACAAGCTCGGCGTATTAACGGCTGCCGCGAAGGGAACCGGCCCCCTTTTTGCGGCGGTTTTTGCCTATCTGGTGCGTCTTAGATGCAAGTGAGTAGACTTATTTGGATATGCCGAGCACATCGCAACAAATACTCAATAAAACCGCAGGTCAGAGCTGTGGCGTTTTGGGGCGTGCTTGACCTCCTGCAAAAAGCCTACTCACTTGGTTTTTCTGCTAGAAGACCGCCGCGAGGGAAGGCAGCTCCCTCGCGGCGGCTGACATTTGCCCAGATAAAACCTGCCAAAATAAACCTGTCTACTCTTTGAGCCAGAGCCGACACTAATTCAAATGGCGAAATCAAAGGGCGTTCTCTGCATGGAGGGCGCCCTTTTTTATCGCGGGATGTTTTGCGTGGCAGTCATGAGGCCCAGGCGGTTGCTGACGCCGAGCTTGCGATAGATGGCGTTGACATGCTTCTTGACGGTTGACTCGCTTATGAATAGCTCGTTTGCCATCTGTTTGTTCGTTTTGCCGTCGAGCATGAGCCGCATGACTTCGGCTTCGCGCGGTTGGATATTGTGTTCTGTAATGAAAGCATTTAGCTGGTTTGTGTCTTCTGTCTGGGTGAGTTTAATGCCCCGAGGATAGAGGTTGGCGAGCGCGAGGCTCGCGTGCCGAGCGACTTCGAGCAGGATTGCGAGCTCGGTGTCGGTGAAGTCTCCGGCCGTGCGTTCACGAAACAGGGTGATGCTTCCTAGCGGGCTGTCGTTGTGCGCGAGCGTGGCCGTACAGCCAAAGTAGACGCCCTGCGGTTCCATCCATTTGCGATAGATGGGCGTGGCATCGCGTCGCTCGACGTCGACGAGGTCGAGGTCGCGGTAGACGCCGACCTTATGTAAGTCAAAGCTCCATGTTGTATAGTCCATCGCGGCGTAGCGGTTGTAGTAGTCGCTCAGTGCGCGGTCGTCCATTCCGCTGCTTGCGGGGTGGACGTAGCGTGGGGCATCACTGCCCGCTGCCTCGATCAGGTCGAACATGGCGATCCGATGGGGCACGAGCCCTGTCGTTCCCTCGAGGGTCTCCTTTTGCAGCTTATCGACACCGTGTGATGCGTGGATTGCAAGCGCGAGCTCGTTGAGAGCAGTCCAGGTCGTACTGTCCAACTCAATAGTCTGCTGATTATTGCATGGGGGCATAGGGCATCCTTTCCATTGTGGAACCCAGTATGTCATGTTCTCGGCCTGAATAGAACTTTAGGTCAGCGAATGGTATACCGTCGGTCGCTGAAAGGGGCTCGAGGGACCATTGAGAACATCTCGGTGCGGCCGCATCATGGTCTCGTCAAGCAAAAGCACCGAGATTTAGGAGCTTGAAATGAAGACCATTTACGAGAGCGAGTCTACGCCAAAGAAGGACGGATTCTACATGCCCGGCGAGTACGAAGAGCAGGAGCGCACCTGGATTTTGTGGCCGCATCGCTCGGATGTGTGGCGCTGTGGTGCCAAGCCGGCGCAAAAGGTCTTTACCGAGATTATTAAGACCGTTGCACGTTTTCAGCCCATCACTGTGGGCGTCAACACTGAAGACTTCCCCGCGGTGTGTGAGATCTTCGACGGCGTTGAGAACGTGCGCGTTATCCACATGGAGTACAACGACAGCTGGATTCGCGACCCCGGCCCGGCGTTTCTTGTCAACGACAAGGGGGACGTGGCACTCTCGCACTTCCACTTTAATGCTTACGGCGGTTTCATTGACGGCCTGTATTTCCCGTGGGACAAGGACGCTTCCATTGGCCTGCAGGTGGCACAGCTCGAGCAGGTTAACCGCTATCGTCCCGAGGATTATATCCTCGAGGGTGGCTCGTTTAACTGCGACGGCCAGGGCACCGTGGTGACCACCGAGATGTGCCTGCTCAATGAGGACCGCAACCCCCAGTACACCAAGGAGCAGATCGAGGAGAAGCTTGCCGAGTACCTGGGCATCGAGAAGGTCATTTGGATCAAGGATGGCATCGACCCGTTTGAGACCAACGGGCACGTGGACGACGTCGCATGCTTTAGTGCGCCCGGCGAGGTCTGCTGCATGTGGACCGATGATCCCAACCATAAGTTCTACAAGGAGTGCCAAGAGGCGTATAAGACGCTTTCCGAGACGACGGATGCCCGTGGCCGCAAGCTCAAGATCCACAAGGTGATTATGCCTGCGACCTCGGTATATATGACCGAGGAGGAGGCCAGCACGATTGACCCCGTCGAGGGCGTGCTGCCGCGTACCCCCGAGGATGCTTTCGAGCCGAGCTACCTCAACTTCCTGCCCATCAACGGCGCAGTGCTTGTACCGCAGTTCGGCGATCCCAATGACGCCCAGGCGCTCAAGGATATCCAGGCTGCTTATCCGGACCGTGAAGTCATCGGTATCATGACTCGCGAGGTTATCTACGGCGGCGGCAACATCCACTGCATCACCCAGCAGCAGCCCAAGGCGCGCTGTAAATAGCAGTTCCATGGTGAACAGTGCTTGATTGTCCGCACGCGAAAGTCCGCCGACTTCAATGGTCGGCGGACTTTTTGTGTGGTGGTTTCAGCTGAACGGCGGGCCGTGCGGCTTGGGTGTGCGGGCACACAATCTGGGGAAACCAAACAGATTGGGGCCTTATATGATCGACTCGAAGGGAAACGTGCGACCCGAGGGCATGTTTAACAGGGCGTACCTGGCCCCCGAAGCCCAGCGCGCATACGATACGCTGCTCGAGTGCGTGCTCAACGGGCAGAAGGGTTGCGAGGCTTCGGCGCATGCGGGCATGGATACCATCAAGGCGCTCGTATAGCTTTACGCTTTCGGATGTGACACATAGGACTGCGTGCGCCGCTCCCGGCTATATTGCCCCCGAGGTGCTTCAACTCATGGAGATAGCCGGCATCAGCGATTTCGAGAGCTTGGCAGCGTCCACGAATGCCCCCGTGTTTACGCCACAGACGGATGACTTTGGACTCGCGGTCCATATCTTTAAGATGCTTAACCGCGGAATACACCCATACGCTTCTGGTGAGCTGGACTTGGACATATTTGACCTGGACGACGATGACATTCCGCCTGCACCATTGATAAACAGCTGCGTGTGTAATGGGCACAGCCCGTTTGTGGGGACGTTGGTCGGATACGTTGTCCCAAAGTACGCTCTTGAGCTCGATGATTTTAGCGGCACTATGGGCGAGGCACTCCGTCGATCGCTGTATGGCAGGGCGGAGGAGCGTCTTGACGCACGCACATGGGCGCGCTTGCTCGACCGCTATCTATCCGAGACAGTTGTGTGCAAGCGTGGCCATCTCCACCACTCGTTACAGCACGAATGCCCTTGCTGCCGAGGAGAGCGCGCCTTGTTGACTCGTCTTGGTTGATGGTTTGGGCCGTCTTGTAGAAAGCCCGTGAGGCGACATGCAAGTTAAT
This sequence comes from Collinsella sp., assembly GCA_048373195.1. GTDB lineage: Bacteria > Actinomycetota > Coriobacteriia > Coriobacteriales > Coriobacteriaceae > Collinsella. The sequence goes on along the minus strand of DBGDZK010000088.1, from coordinate 1,015 downwards.
CCTGCGTGTCGCCTCCGTACATATAGACGATAAATCCGTCGCCGGTGTCCTGGCTGTGATCCTCCAAGATGCGCTTCATGTTGAGGTGCTCGTAGAACTGCCAGTCGGAGTTGCAGTCGCTCATCAGGAAGAATTTGGTGCACCCGGCTTTGGCGAGTTCGGCGCGCGCAAGGTCGATGAGCGCACGGCCGAGCCCCTTGCCCTGCCATTCGGGCACGATGATGATCAGGTTGAGCTGGCCTTGGGCATATTCGTTGCCCGTGGCGGCAAAGCGGTCGGCTGTTGCCTTCTCGCGGCTATCGCCAAAGAGCGAGCCTTCGAGCTTGGCATCGGCGGTCTTTGCCATCTCGGTTGCCTGGACGAACATCTCGTTGTAGCAGGGCTCCCACGTGGGATTGGTGCGTGGTTTGCCGTCTTCGAAGATACCGATGCAGCAAGCGGCGATGATGCGGCCTTCAGCTTCGGCAACGAGCGCGATGGGGGAGCGCTGCAGCTGCATGGCGATGTTAAAGCGCGCACAGAAATCGGCGGCTTCGACGTCGCCTCGGTTGCGCAGCGTGTTGCACCACAGCTGGTTGTAGATGGCGGCGATGCCGGCCAGGTCATCGAGCGTGGCGGCACGCAGAGTTACGTTGTCAAGGCTCATGGGGGCTCCTTCCAAGTTGGGTCAGGCCACCCCTGAGTGTGACATGGACGCAGGACGGCCGCATCGACCATTCGGCAGGCGAGCCTCGAATCCTCGGGGACGGAGGGTCCTAAGAAGGAATGAGGGCGGATTTTCGGACACTTGCTCGATGAGAGTGGATAATCTCCCACTTTTAGCGCTGGTATAGGCCAAAAACGGGAGATTATCCACTCTCATTCTGGGTAGTCGTTGGGTGTTCCTATAGTTTTGTCAACCGTCGGGGCTACTCCCGGTAGGGCACCCGGTCGCGCATCACGGCGTATATCGCCCTGAGCCGCTTCCTCGCGACGGCCTTGAGCGCCCGCCCGTGCCCCATGCCCCGCGCCCTGC
>DBGDZK010000087.1:0-7765 GCA_048373195.1 Collinsella sp. | reverse complement strand
TTCCCGCCGGTCAAAAGAGCGGGCTGAGCGGGCGAGGCTGCCATTGCTGCCTTGTCCGCTCAGCTAAGACGTTACTCCTTATTGCGACGGTAGAGGAAGTAACCGCCCGCGGAGATGACGGCAACGCCAGCGATGGCGAATGCGGCCACCATGCGGCCATCAAAACGATCACCGGTGGCGGGCAGGCCGCCCTTGGTGTTCGTCTTGTTGGTGGTTACCGTGGTCGTGGTGTCCGACTTGCCAGGCTTCTCGGGCTTGGTGGTGGGCTGCTCGGGCTTAGCGGGCTGCTCGGGGGTACCGGGCTGCTCAGGAGTACCAGGCTGATCCGGGGTTACCGGGTCGGTGGCAAGAGCGTCCTTGGCGTAGGTGATGGACACCTTGAGGCCGTTGATCTCGGTGTTCAGGTCGCTCGGGGTGAAGGGCTGGTCGAAGTTTTCGGCCTTCTGATAGGCGCGCATCTCCTGGAGCAGTGCCTTGCACTTCTTGTAGGTGTTCTCGGTAGCAGCCTTGCCGGCCTTGTTAGCCAGGGCAGTGCGGCCCTCGGTGGTCGTCTCGGCTAGCATGGCGGCGTCAACTTCCTTGTTCTGCTCGATGAGCTCGTTCTGGAGCGCATCGAGGTAGGCACGGACGCTGATACCAAGGGTGTCAGGGTTCTCAAAGCAGAGCGAGCTGATGTCCATGAGGACGTAGTTAATGGAGTTCTCGGGCTCCTCGTTGTACACGACGTCTTTCGCATTGCAGTGGTCGAAGGAGACGGTCTGATCGCTGAAGTAGGGGCTAACTTCAGTTATCAGAGCGGAGTACAGCGGGATGGCGACAGAGTACGCGGCACGGGAGAGCATTTCCCACTGGATGGTAGCGACTTCGGGATCATACCCGCGACGAATCTGGAAGAGATTGATCTCGGTGTTGCGCTCGCTGCCGATGCAATAAACGCCATCAGTGTTCGCGTTGAGACCAGGGACGTTCTCTCCGCGGTTGCCGAAGGCACGAATCAGCTCAAAGGTGCTCCAACCAGACTTGCCAGGCTTGAAGAACAGAGGCTGGATTTCGCTGACCATAGCTCCCTTTTGGACGGGTTTTCCATCCTTATCGGTGATAGTTTTAATTTCGTAATCCGTGCCTTCGGTCAGCTGACTAGCAAAATAATGGCGGCCTTGCACATAGCGGGACCATTGGTTAACGCCAGAATCGGCGAGGCTTTCGCCATACGTTTGGGCGACATCGAATTTACCGTCAGCGGAGTATTTGGCGAAACCCTTCTCCACGGGCATGGACTCGATGTCCTTGGAGTGCAGGCAGTTCTCAGTATCGTTCAGGTCGACATCGTAGTTGAGGCTGCCGATGTTGGGGTTGAGTGAGGCGACGTCGTCGGCCAGCTTCATGGCAATCCATTGATGGGCAGAAAGCGTGGCGAACAGCCAGGTCTCGTTGTTGTCGGCGATAATGATCTGGTCGTTGGTGCAGACGCCTTGATCATCGATCAGGCTGCCGAGAAGCTCGACGCCCTCGCGGGCCGTGGCGCTCTCGCCCAGGATGATGCTGCCGTAACTGTACTCGCCCAGACCCACTTCCTCATCGATGGGGTCTGCTGCAGCGGCCTCCTCGTTATAGGAGGTGCTTAGCGTGGCGGAGCAGGAGACGCCCCTCTCGTTGATGCCGGCCTCGGAGTAGGCGTCGGTGCGACCCATCCAGTTGGAGGGGTGGTCGCGTACATGGCTGTAGCGATAGGTAGGCTTGTTCGAAGTGTATTCAAAAGCAGATTCAATCGAGCTGTACTTAAAGCCAGGTTCGTGGGCAGGTTCGATGCCGTAGTGCTTAAGATAGCGCTTGCCAAAGTCCTCGGCGCGGCCGTAGTACGTGTTGCCGTCGGCCGTAAGGTTTTTGCCCATGTATATCTGCGTGCAGGCGAGCGCAGATGTCGGCATGGACATGATGGTTGCAGCTCCAAAGGCGAGGCCTATGCCTAGCTTCTTGAGCGCGTTGACGGGGTGAGTTTTCCTCATTTTCCCTCCCAGCGTGCGAAAGCCCTCCGTTGCCAGAGGGCTTCAGCCAATAAAGACACCCCATTGCGTAACGAACTGGAAACAATATTCATCTATGAAAGAAACTTACTCGATAAGCGTAATGAAATATGCGATGAGCGGTTAATTATACTCAGTTTGTAGCTTTACTTTAATAAAGGCGCCCTGTGATTACTGTAGCCGAATAAAGTAGCTGGGAATGCCCGAAATGAAAATCCCCCTGCTGTTTGGCAAATGCATAAACAGCAGGGGAGACGATAATTGGATGAATATCATACCAATGTGGAATTACTTCTTCCGGCGGTGGATCACGTTGATCGCATAGCCGACGAGCATGGCCAAAACGATGATGATGAAGCCGAGCAGGGGATTGTCGTTCATAGGGTCCTCCTATTTTCCGAGCGGGGAGAATTCGTCGACGATGAGGTCGAGGCATTGTGGAAGCGCGCGGGCTCCAAAGACGCCCGAGTTGCTGGAGATAATCTCGCCATCGAACTGCATGCCCAGCGACGGGGTGCAGGTGATCTTGGCTTCCTTGGTCTGGATGATCTTGAACTGCGGGCGCCCGAGTACCTTGCCGGCGGGGTCGAGTGCGGCGGTGATCACGGTAGGCAGCAGCTGCACGGTGCGCACGGGTTCGATGACCGCAATGTCGACCATGCCATCGTTCATACGGCAGTCGGGGAACAGGTTGATGTCGTTTTGGATGACCGAGGTGTTGCCGGCCATGCAGCAGATGCCGTCGAGCTCCTCGACAATGCCGTCATGCTCAATCGTAAAGTGCGCTACCGTAGGGTTGGGCGTGGCGAGCGCAGAGAGGAAGTAGGCGATCTCGCCGATGTCGTTTTTGGTGGGGGCGGCCTTCATCATGATCTCGGCGTCGAAGCCCGAGCCGGCGATGATGATGAAGCCGTGGCGCTTCTCGTTGCCGTTCTCGTCGAGCCAAAAGAGCTCGCCCATGTCGACTTTGACCGTGCGACCGGCACGGCAGGCCTTGGCGAGCGCCGCCGCCTCGGGGGCATTGCCGATGTTGTTGAAGAACAGGCAGGCCGTACCGGAGGGGAAGACGAGCGTGGGGACACCGCATCCGCGCATCTGGTCGAGCACGTTGGAGACAGTGCCGTCGCCGCCCGAAACGACCACGCGGTCAAACTCGCGCACGTCTGCCACGGCGTCCTCGGGTTCCATGCCATCGCCGATAAAGCGCATCACGACCTCGTCGCCGCCCTGTGCAAGGGCGTGCGTGAATGCGAAGATTTCATCTGAGCTGGGGCCCGATGCCGGGTTGTGGATGATAAGGCAGCGCATACTTACGTTCCCGTTCTGTGACTAACCGAGTATAGTTGTAAGGCAATGCCGATATCCTACCCGTGTTTTTCGGGCCTAACCTTATTCGATGGGTTGATATGTACATTTCCACACATCAGGCTCTACTCGACTTTTGCCAGCGCGCCCGTGAGTTCGACGCGATTGCCGTCGATACCGAGTTTTTGCGCGAGCGCACGTTCCATCCGCGTCTATGTTTGGTTCAGATTGCCACCCCTGCTGAGAGCGTCGCGGTCGATCCCCTGGTAATCGACGACCTATCGCCGCTGGCCGAGCTTATGGCCGACGAGAGCGTGACCAAGGTCTTCCACGCGTGCTCGCAGGATATGGAGGTCATGCTCCATACCGTGGGCGTGCTGCCACGACCGATTTTCGATACGCAGGTCGCCGCCGCCTTTTTGGGCGAGCGCCAGCAGATTTCGTATGGCGCGCTTGTTCAGACGTTCTGCGGCGTATCGCTGCCCAAGACCGAGTCACTGACCGACTGGTCGCGCCGCCCGCTGACCGATAAGCAGATTGAGTATGCGATCGATGACGTCAAGTACCTGATCGTCGCCTATACCGAGATGATGAGCCGCCTGCGCGAGCTGGGCCGTGTGGACTGGGTGCTCGACGAGCTGCGCCCGCTGGCTGACGAGTCACACTATCGCGCCGATCGCCACGAGGCGTTCCGCAAGGTCAAGCGCATCAATTCGTGCAGCCGTCATCAGCTGGGTATCGCGCGCGAGCTCGCCGCCTGGCGCGAGGACCGCGCCGAGCGGCGCAACATCCCACGCAAGTGGGTCATGTCCGACGACACGCTGCTAGCGCTCGTTAAGCGCAATCCCGTGCGCGTTGAGGAGTTCCGTAGCATTCGCGGTACCGATCAATTGGGGGAGCGCGACGTGGACGGTGCGCTCATGGCCATCAAGCGCGGTGCGAGCTGTCCGCACGATCGCCTGCCGCTCTTGGTGCGCGGACATCGTCAGATTTCGCCGGAGCTGGAGAGCGTGACTGACCTTATGTATGCGCTTATCCGCCTGGTTGCCGAGCGCTCAGGCGTTGCGACCTCGGTCATTGCCTCGCGCGATGACCTGGCCGACTACATTGAGCATCCCGAGCAGAGCCGCCTGCGCGAAGGTTGGCGCTTTGAGCTTGTGGGCTCGCGCCTGGACGATCTGCTTTCCGGCAATATGGGGTTGACGGTGAAGGACGGCAAAATCGAGCTCCTGTAGGGAAGCCTAGCCGGTTGAGTGGGTAAAATGCCTCCAACGTGTAACTCGACTCGGAGGAATTCGCATGCCTTATTACTATGGATACGGCTTTGGCATCGACCCGCTGTACCTGCTGGTTGTTCTTGTCTGCACGGTGCTTGGCCTTGCCGCACAGAACTATATCAACTCGACGTACAAAACCTGGTCCAAGGTTCGCTCGGACGGCGATACGGGTGCCACAGTCGCTCGCCGCATGCTCGATGCCAACGGTTGTAGCGCCGTGGGTATCAAGGGTGTCGCTGGCGAGCTCACCGACCATTACAACCCGCAGGACAACAACCTGTATCTGTCGGATGCCAACCGTTCGGGCGGTTCGGTCGCAAGCGTTGCCGTCGCCTGCCACGAGGCGGGCCATGCCGCCCAGCGTCAAAGCGGCTATGCCATGATGAAAGTGCGTACCGCCCTCGTGCCGGTCGTCAACTTTACCCAGAACACCTGGACCATCGTGTTACTCTTGGGCCTGTTTATGAACATTGCCGGGCTCACGACCCTCGCGTTGATCTTCTTTTCGTTTAGTGTGCTGTTCCAACTCGTTACGTTGCCTGTCGAGATTGACGCCAGCCGACGTGCTGTGGCGTACATCGAGCAGTCGGGCATGAGCTCCAAGCAGGTCAACGGCGCCAAGAAGGTACTGACGGCAGCCGCGCTTACCTATGTGGCTGCAGCGCTCACTTCGATCATTCAGTTGCTCTACCTTATGGCTCGCTACAACAGAAACTCCAACCGATAACAAATGGGACAGGCAGGCGCCGTGGGGATTCGTGTCCTCGCGGCGCTGTACTATGTGTTGGACTTAATTTCGCACGGGGCCGGAGCCTCTGTGCTCGATAACGAAAGGAGGCTGCGTGGCAGGCTGGAACCTAACCGGTAATGCCGTTTCCGCCGAGTTCGACGGTTCGGACGAGCAAGAGCGCAAGGAGCTCAGCGTGAGCCAGGCGGTGGAGATCGCCGCCGGTGCGCTCGATGCCATTCCGCAGCTGAGCGTCTTGGGCGAGGTCACGGGTTTTCGTGGTCCTAACGCCCGAAGCGGCCACTGCTATTTCCAGATCAAGGACGATTCGGCCGCCGTTGACTGCATCATTTGGAAGGGTGCCTATCTCAAGCGCACGTTCGATCTGCGCGACGGTATGCAGGTGAGCTTTAAGGGCAGCTTCAATCTCTATAAGGCTACGGGCCGCATGAGCTTTGTCGCTCGCTCGTTTTCGCTGGCGGGGGAGGGTCTGCTGCGTCAACAAGTGGCGCAACTGGCCGAAAAGCTACGCCGTGAGGGTCTGATGGACGAAGCGCGCAAACGCCGCATCCCGGTGTTCTGCTCCCGCGTGGCGGTCGTCACCTCGCTTTCGGGTGCCGTAATCGACGACGTCAAGCGCACATTGCGTCGTCGCAACCCGCTCGTCGAGCTCGTCTGCGTGGGTGCCAAGGTACAAGGCGAGGGTGCGCCGACAGAGCTCATTGAGGGCCTGCGCCGCGCCGCTTCCATTACGCCGGCGCCCGACTGTATTTTGTTGGTGCGCGGCGGCGGCTCCTTTGAGGACCTCATGACCTTTAATGACGAGGAGCTTGCCCGCGCGGTGGCGGCTTGTCCCGTGCCCGTGGTGACCGGCATTGGCCATGAGCCCGATACCTCGATTTGCGACATGGTGAGCGACCGTCGCGCCTCCACGCCTACGGCGGCGGCCGAATCGGTGGCGCCGGCTATGACGGAGTTGGCCGACGTGCTCGAGGCGCGCCATCAGCGTCTGGGCGCCGCGATGGCTTCGATGATCGGGTCGAATCAGGTCGATCTGGAAATGCTCGATCAGCGCGGGCGCCGTGCCTGGGATACCTATACGGCTCGCTTGGGCGATGCGCTCGATGCGGCCGCGTGCCGCCCGTGCCTCAACGACCCCACATTTATGGTCGAGCGTCGCGAATCGGAGCTTGCGCTGACTGCCGATCGCCTGTCGGGCGCCATAGTACGCTCGGTCGGGACATTTCGCTCCAACTTTGAGCGTTTGCCCGAGCGTCTGGTTACAAGCACCTCGGGGCTCGATGGTAAGCGCCATGCGCTCACGCTCGCAAGTTCCCGCCTGGAGCATCAGGGGCGCACGATGCTCAGCAAGCCAGCGTCCGACCTGGGCCGTGCAGCGGCTTCGCTCGATGCCCTGTCGCCGCTCAAGGTGCTCGCCCGCGGCTATTCCATCGCGTACAGCGTTGATGGTGTGGCCACGAGCGCCAAGACCTTTAAGCCCGGCGACGCCATCCGTGTGCGCATGGCAGACGGTAACGTTGCGGCAACGGTCAATACGGTCGAATAGACCGCGTTTTACAGTGATAAACCTTTGGGAAAGGAAATAGATATGGCAGAGAAGACCCCGGTCGAGCAGCTTACGTACAAGCAGGCCTCGCAGGAGCTGGAGCTCATCATCCGCAGCCTGGAGTCGGGCGACATGGAGCTCGAGGAGTCGCTCGAGAGCTACACCCGCGGCGTCGAGCTCCTCAAGAGCCTGCGCACACGCTTGGCCGATGCCGAGCAGAAGGTCTCGGTGCTCCTGAAGGACGTCGACGGCAACGACGTGCTTGCCGACGGCGAAGCCGCCAACACGGACGACAACCTCTCGTTCTAACCATCCCGACCAAATATAATTACCTTGGTCTGTGAGAAAGGAACCAACCATGTGCGATTGCATCTTCTGCAAAATTGCCAACCACGAGATCCCCTCGACCGTTGTCTATGAGGACGACCAGGTCATCGCCTTCGACGACCTCAACCCCCAGGCGCCGGTCCACACACTCGTGATCCCCAAGAAGCACTACAGCGATATCGCCGATAACGTGCCGGCCGAGACCATGGGCGCCATGGCTCACGCCATCCAGGAGGTCGCTAAGGCCAAGGGCTTGGAGGACGGTTTCCGCGTCATCTCCAACAAGGGCGTCAACGCCGGCCAGACCGTCATGCACTTCCACATGCACGTTCTCGGCGGCAAGAACCTGGGCGAGAACCTCATCTGAGGACGCACGGCCCGTCGACTTGGCTGCCTTTGGAGTAATCTATGCAGCTTTCTCAACTCGAATACCTTCAAGCTGTAGCGAACTATGGCGGCGTGCGCAAAGCGGCTCGCGCCGTTCACGTGAGTCCGCAGGCCGTTTCGTCGGCAATAAAAAAGTTGGAATCTGAGTGTC
>DBGDZK010000086.1:0-30781 GCA_048373195.1 Collinsella sp. | reverse complement strand
CGCACTATTAGCGATGATTGTGGGCCCTTCTTTATCGGCAAGTATGAAGCTCAAGACGCCTCAATTGCCTACTGCATGAACCAGGAGCGCCCCGGCCCCACCAAACCGGGCGGCCCATGGCTCAACTTTGATCAAGGCTGGGTGTGGCTCGACGACGAGTTCGCGGCAATCGTTTGTCACGGATATCCCACCACCACGTCGTTTGGCGGTTACCATCTTTCACCCGATCGCGCCCGCGCCGCCACCCAGCTTGCCGTATGGATGCTCAACGGCACTACCCATGTCGACGGCACCTACTCCTACACGACCGCTCAGGGTAAAACCAAGAGCGGACACTTTACCGCCGACAATGAAGTCGTGGCGGCTGCGCGGTGGCTCCACGACAGCGCAAAATCAGGAAGCATCAAAGCCGCTCCGCACCGCGCGCGGCGCTATCTAGGAGCCGTATCGGGCGGCAGCAAACGTCAGGACATGCTCTATGTACTGCCGGCGGTCTCTGTTTCCTTCCAAAAGCAGTCTGCAAACGCTGCCATTACCAGCGGAAACAATACTTATCAGTTTGCCGGGGCAACATTCGATGTTTTTGAGAGCGCCAGCGACGCACGTGTTGGCACCATCCAGATGGACAGCAACGGTCGAGCGCAAGCAACACTTCTGCCCAACACAGCATACTACCTAGTTGAAACGAAGGCGCCGGCCGGCTATGTCCCCCGCCACGATCGCATCGCCTTTACCACGGGGAATGACGGTGGACAGGTCGCCATTGATGAACAGCCCGGCACCATCAACCTGCGTATCGTAAAACTCGATACCGCGACGAATGCCGGCCCCCAAGTAGGCTCTTCACTCGCAGGAGCAGAGTTCACGTGTGTGTCGCAATCAACCCCTGGATGGGCGCAAATCCTCACGACCGACGAAAGCGGTCAGGCCACCCTCGCCGATGTCCCCTTAGGAACCTTTACCATCTACGAATCAAAAGCCCCCGAGGGCTACCTGCCATCCAACGACAGCTGGACCTATACCGTTGGAGCCGACCAGCTCGGCGATTCAGGCGTGGTCGAGATCGAATCTCGCATTTCCGATATCTCCATTGCGTTTGACCTTGAGATTTCCAAATTCAAGGATTACGGCAATAGCGACCAATCCGGCCTGGAGCAACCGGCGGGTGGTGTTGTCTTTGAGGTTGTCAGCAACAGTTCTCAGCAGGTTGTTGGCACACTGACCACAAACATCTATGGCTTTGCCTCCACCAAAGATCAGCCCGAAGCATGGTTCGGCACAGGCAAGCGACCCGCCGGTGTCCACGGAGCTGTCCCATACGACCGTGCCGGCTACACGATTCGCGAGGTTCCGGAAACCGTCCCCGAGGGTTTTAAACGTGCAGGGGAATGGACCGTCGGGGCCAATCAGATTTCCAACGGCGCCGAGCTTCAATATATCGTGGACAACCACGCGCTGTCGACGCATCTCCAGATTGTAAAACGCGATGCCCAAACAGGCGCTTCTGTTCCACTAGCCGGATTCACCTTCCAACTCCTAGACAGCAATCACGAACCTGTCTCACAAACTTGCTGGTATCCAGCACATAACGTAATGGACACCTTTACGACTGACGCGACCGGGACCGTCACACTGCCCGAATCGCTCGTGCCGGGCACCTATTATGTACGCGAAACCTCGGCCAAAGAGCCCTATCTTGTCGGCGAAGAGATCGAGGTAAACATACCCGCCGACATGAACCTAACGCCCGTTGCAGTCGCCTCGTATTATGACCACGCCGCGACCGGAAACATCAGGATCGTTAAAACCGATGCCATAGACGGCAGCAGCCTCGCGGGCGCCGTCTTTGAGATCCGCGCCTCGGGTGATATCGTGCGCCCCGACGGTAGCATTGCCGCGCTCGACGGTGAGACTGTCACGACCGTCACGACGGATGAAACTGGAGAAGCACGCGCGGACAACCTCCCACTGGGATCTGGCACCGCACGCTACGAGGTTGTCGAGACTCAAGCGCCGGCAGGCTTCTTGCTCGATCAGACAACCCATATTGTTGCCCTTACTTATGCCGACCAGAAAACACCCGTTGTAGAAGCACGGCTTAACGTATCCGACGATTACACCAAGGTTGATATCTCCAAGGTCGATGCAAGCGGTGAGCAAGAAGTGGAAGGCGCACAGCTCACCTTATATGGTCCCGATAAAACCGAAATAGACTCCTGGACCTCATCCGACAAGCCGCATCGCGTCGAACATCTTGCACCCGGCACCTACTCGTTGCGCGAAATGATGTCTCCGCGGACCTATGACCTTGCCGAGGAGATAACGTTTGAAATAAAGGATACGGGAGAAGTCCAAACCGTCGCGATGAAGGATGCGCCCATCGAGATCAAGGGACAGGTCGACAAGCGTCAGGAACTTGTCCAACCTATCGAAAAGGGCCTGTTGGCTAACGGCGATGGTAAAAACCGCGCCACGACGCAAACCAATAGTGATGGGCTTTTCTCCTATACCATCGATGCTCGAAACGATTCCGCTACTTGGGTTGATGAGTTTACGATTACCGATGATCTTGAGTGCGCCAAAGACGGCACAGCGAGATTCATCTCAATCGAAACCCCCGTCGCCATCGGCGACCTCAACGGTCTGTGCAACGTATGGTATCGCACGACGCCGTTGGACTCGACAGACGTCGATGAGCCGGCAAACGCGACACTTGACGATGGGCACGAAAATCCTTGGCTTGAGTCCGACGAAGTAAAAGAGAGCCTTGGTGAGGACTGTCGCCTCGTCGATTACGACGGCTGGCGCCTCTGGAAGGCGGATGTCTCGACCACGGAATCCACCACACTCGAGGCGGAAGAGCTCGACCTTGCATCCAATACCGTCGTAACGGGCATTCGAATTGAATACGGTGCGGTAGCCGCCGACTTTACGACTCGAAGCGATGCGGATTCTTGGACCCGCGATGATCTCAAAGATGAGCACGACGATCTTGACGATGCCAAAGCAATCCTTGGCACAGACGCTCGGGGCGCAATCGTGCACATGCAGGCGACGTCGGCTTATACGCCCCAAACCGCACTCACCAACAGCGCACACGTCGATCTTTGCCGCAACGGCGGCGGCGATAAACTTGAGTCACATGACGATGACCGTATCATTCAACGCTGTACCCTACCGCAGGACCTACCGGCAACAGGATCAGCTCCCATCGCCGCTTGCATCACCGCGCTCCTGACCTCGGGTGCCGCAGCCCTATGGTTCGCTCGCCTTAGGTCGATCCCAAAGAAGCGCTAGCGCGATGAAAAAGCGGGCGAGCCAGTCCCCTGGCTCGCCCGCTTTCAATCATGTAAATCGCCGTATCTACTCTGCAGACGAAGATCCACCATCAACGATTGCCTGCTCGGACTCAGGAATCCCATCGGCACCCGTACTCTGTTCTTGCTCCACCTCTTCGCTGATTGCGGAGGCGGGGGTCGAGCCCTTTGCACCCACGATGTAGGCAGCCCCAAATCCTAACGCAATGGCAATCAAGGTCAAAATCACGTAGACAGGCCAATGGCGCTTAATATACGAAAACACGTTGACTCCTTAGAGCTCCGTCTACGAACGGCGGATAACCTCGGTCACGACCTCGGATACCGTGGCAATGTTCGTCGGGTTGACATTGTGGGGCAGGTCGTCCTCGGTACGAGCGCAAGCCAGACGCGTGCCGTCCACGCCGGCGATGGTGAGGGCTCGGCGGCTCGCCTCGAGCGCGGCATAGGCATCGGTCTTGGCATAGGGCATCTCGAGCGCGCCACAATCGACATGGAACGACTTGCACACCTTGCTGACCAGGTTCATGATGCGGCGATCGCCCTTGAGCAGCTGCTGTTCGCCCTCGACCGTCACCACCGAAAGCCTACCGGCGCCGACGGATTCAAGATTGATGAAGAATACGCCGCGGAGCTTATCGCGATGCGAAGCCAAGAAGGCCTTCATGCCGGCGCCATCACAATCCGAGGCGCCCGTTGCCACAAACCAGATATCGTGACCGAGCAGCTCATCATCGCCCATAGAGGCGACAGCCGAGAGCATATCTTCGGAAGAAGCGCCATCGGAGGACGTAGCGCCGCCCTTCCAGCCATCGTTATCGTCCTCGAAGTTATCCCACGAACCGATACCGCGACCGGACTTCTTGGCATCGTAATCGTCTTCGACGCCCAGCCAATCACTCATGCTGTCCTGCTCGTTTTTCCTTTTACGACCGAACAGGCCACCCAGGCCGCGTTTGCGAGACTTGGGTGCCGCTGGGGCGGGAGCCGAAATGGTCTCGATCGGCTGCGCGCCCGACGCAACGGGCATAGAAGGCGCAACGGGTGCCGATGTGGGTTCGGGACCCTGGGCAGTAGCAAAGGGGTCGTTGACCTGGGCAGAGGGATCGGGAAGGTCGAACAGCGACGTGCGAGACGCAACGTTTGCCTGCTTCATCGACGGCAGCGACGGATCGGGGACCGAAGCCAGCGGAGACGAGGAAGGTGCAGGCGACGGTGCCGACGCCGGATCGGGAACATTTATCTGCGGACGCGGCGATGCCTGGGAGGAAATCTGGGCCATAAGGGAATCGACCGTTTCGTCCTGGGTGGGAGCAACATTGGCAACCGTGGCACCGGAACCACTCGGGGTCGGCATGGTGAAAATCTGCGTGGAGTAAGGCCTCGACTCATCCGTCTCGGGAGTCTCGGAAACCGCAGGCACTTCCTCCTGCTCGACCTCGGTCGAATCACCTTGATCGGCTGCCGCGTATTGCTCTTCGTCAGAGTTGGCCTCGACGGACTCGTCCTCGGTCGCATCCTGAATTTCGGCAGCATCAATGGGCTCGCCATCGCCCGCCGCGTCGCCCTGCTCATCGGAAACAGGAAGGGGCTCGGCAATTGCGGTGCCTTGCTTTTCAAACGTTATCGTGGAATCGAACTGCGCGGCATCAAACGACATGGTGCTATCGACGTGCTGCTGAGCCTCGAAAGACGTTGTTGCCTCAACAACATCCGCTGACGTCGGTTGCTGGGACTCAAAGGACGTCGTAGCTTCGGCAGCGTCGACGGGCCCGGACTGCATAGCCTCGTTCTGCTCAAACTCTTGCGCCGCGCGCTCACGTGCCGCCTCGGCTGCCTGCTGCTGAGCGATAGCCTCCTGCTCGGCAGCCTCGCGTGCGGCAGCGCGCTTCTCCTCGAAATCGTCGACAAATTTCCTGCCCTTTGCAAGCGCACCCTTAAAGAAGCTGGAAGCGCTGGCGCCAATCGAAGAGAACGCGGATGCAATATCGGCATGGGGCGTTGCCGCGGGAATCTCGGCAGAGAAATCAGTATCGCTCTCGTAAGACACGCGCCTCGGCTGTTCAACGTAATCGTCGTCAGACTCGTCCGCAACGTCTTGCGCCGGCGCGGCGGGAGCCAAAATGTCCAATCCTGCCGCGGGATCGATCGCAGACACCGCCTCGGGCTCGGCAACGGCAGCGGTAACCGCGGCAGACTCATCATCCGCAGTGACAACGGGCGCAGGCTCGGGCTCAAACGTCGGCTCCTCGCCCTCCTCGTAATCGAGCGTGCAGGACTCGGGAAGCATTCCGAGCGCACGGATGGCATCCGAACCAAAGCGGATGTTGCCGGCGGCGTTGCGATAGAGCTTGGGCTCGGCCGCGGCAGGCTCCTCCGCCGGCTCAGCAGCGGGAACCTCGTCATTGAACTCTTCGGCCTGGACAGCCTGATTCTGATCCTCGGGCACGATGGCGCCAATCAGCGTCTCGTCGGCAGACGCACCCTCAAAGCCCTCGATCTGCTCGTCGAAAGCCTCGCCCTGTTCGGGCTCGGTTTGAGCGTCGGGAGCAATCGGCTGACCGAACTCGTCCTCGGCGTAGGTAGGCTCTTCGTACTCGATGGTGTTGCCGTAGTCGTTTTGCTGCTGGGCCGCGGCATACTCCGCCGCCGCGCGCGCCATTTCCTCGGCACGACGTTTCTGCTCCCCAAAATAGGTATCGAACGGAACATCGTCGGGAAACTCGTTCTCGCCCTGGAAGGGAGCAACGTTGTCCATAACACCGAGCATAGCGGCGACAGAAGACTTGTTGCACACCGCGCCGGACGTATAGGGAAGAATGTGGCGGTTAGAGATGATGTTTGCCGCGTTGGCAAGTGCAACGAGGGAAGCGAGGATCGCGACAATCCACAGCAGAACCTTGAGCGCGCCGGGGAGCGGCAGAATACGCAGGATGGCAACGACAGCGGGGGCAACCGTGGCAACGGGCAACAGCTTGGCGATGAGCGCACGATACGAAGCATAAGGCTCGCGGGCGAGCAGCTCAGCACGGGGAGAGTCGTAGTGTGCGACAACGACCACCGGGCGGTTACGCGGGGACGCGAGCGGGCCCGAGGCCTTGTGGTAGGCGATGACATTTTGGCTCACGCCCGTCTTGCCCAGGCGCGAAACCACGGGGTGGCCCGTGCGTTCGAGCACGTAAAGAACGGCGCCGACAATGGCCAGCAAGGTGCCGACCAAGCCGATACCGCCGCCGATGCCCATCAGCAGGGCGCCGGCAAACGCAAGAATACCGGTAACGGCAAATGCCAACCTACTGGGCGCCGGGGCATTGAACTCCTGAACCTCGGGGTCAAAGCCGTGGTTGCGGAAGATCTGAGCGATATCCTCGGCAGCCAAGCGCTCTTCTTCGCTGCATGCTGGCGTAATGCCGGTGTTCTGCAGCAGGTGGTTAATATAGTTCTGGGTGTTCGCCATGTGCGCTCCACATCCATAATCCGACAAATAGGCCCAATGCATGCACATTAGAACCGTATATAGTCGAAAGTATACCCCGAGCGAGCGCAAACGACCGAATTCGGGCCATCTTAACGTCCCGAGCGGACAAGGATATAGCCTAATCTCCATATCGGACTAAAATCATGGCAGCAAACCACCTTCTCACGCGAGGACTCTATGACGGCAAGCGACGCGACCGCAACAATTAAAAAGGGGAATTCGGAGCCCAGTTTCGATAAAACGGCTCAGCGCATCCTCAACCTTTTCTTTGTGCTCAACAGCTCCCCCGAACCGCTGACGACCGAGCAGATCGTCTTGGATTCTGACCTGGGATATGGCTCGGGCAACACCGACTCGGATAAGCGCAAGTTTCGGCGCGATCGTGACAAACTGCTCGAGCGTGGCATCTTAATCAAGGAGGTTCGCCCCGCCGGTGCGCAGGAGACCGAGGAAAGCTCGTGGACAATCGACCGCGAGCACACGTTTGCTGCAGGCGGCCTCATCACCACAGACGACGCCGATATCCTGCTCAACGCCATCGACCAGACGCTAGCGGCCGGCTCATCCACTTTTGCCGCACCGCTTGCCGATATTCGCTCCAAGATTGCCTACCTCACCGGTAGGACGACGGTGGACGAGGCGCCGATCCGCCGCTCTCCCACCGTCGATGCGGTATGGAGCGCCTTTGCCGAGCGATGCGCGCTGCGATTTTTATATCAGAACGGACGCGGCGAGCAGAAAGAACGTACCGTCTGCGTATACGGCATGTTCGAGCGCGAGGGCGTGGCGTACTTCTGCGGCCTCGACAATGTTACCGACGACATCAGGACATTCCGCTGCGACCGTATCGTTCGCGCTTGGCGTCCTTCGAAGGCCTACGTCATCCCCGCGGACTTCAATCTCAACGACTATCTGTTCTTTGAATTCGATTTTGCCGACCGACCGCCCGTTGCAGCCACGTTCTCGTTCGGTCCTCAGACGCAGATCGATATGATCAACGGCCTCACGCGCGGGCGAGGTGAGCTCGCACACACCGATGCGGGATGGACCTGGACCGTTGACGTGCGCGATCTTGAAGCCGCCGCCTCATTTTGCATGGCCCACGCCATGGACGGCATGAGGCCCATGGCCCCCAAATCGCTCAAGCAGGCGTGGAACCACCTCATCGAAAGGACGGTGCACGAGCATGCCCGTGCGTAAACTCACCAGCGAGCAGAGACTCTCGCGCGCCATCAACATCATGGAGGCCCTCTACGCCGCCGGCGAGAGCGGCATGACACGAACCGAGATTTGCAGCCGCTTTGACATCACGGGGGTGTCGCTCGACGAGATTCTCGAGATCGTCTCGACGCTCGCGGACCGAGAATCGGGCGCGCGCATCATCTGCGAATGCCGCAGCGAGCGTGTGGTCCTCACCGGTGACGCCGGGCGTGTGCTACCGTTGCGCCTGAGTGCCGCCGAGGGCACTGTGCTCAACCATGAACTTGAATCGTTGGGGATTGAGCCCCAGGCGGCGGCTCGGATTCGACATGCCCTTCTACCCGAAGAGCTCGGCTATAACCAGCGCGTCTTTGACACCGTCAACCACGGGTCGCACTGGCAGCAGCTGAGCTGCGCCATTCAGGACGGTGTTCGTTGCCGCATCTCGTATCGCTCGATGGACGATGCACGGCCACGCGAGCGTCTGGTCGACCCCTTGCGCATTACGGCAAACGGCGACCAAACATACCTGATTGCCTGGGACATCGCAGTCGACGAGCAGCGCACCTATCGCATGGATAAAATCGAGGGACTCACCTTGACGGAAGACTCCGTCGTGTCTCACGCACCGGACGTCGCATCCCTCCACGATTCCCTTGCCCGGACGCAGCATAGCGCAAAGCTCCTGATGCCATTCGATATGGCGGAGCATCTGGACTGGGCCGGCATCACCCTAATCGAGCGCAGCGGGGCAGACATGGCAACGGTAACCGTGCATTACGGCTCCGAGCGTTGGCTACTGAGCCAGGTAATCGCAGCGGGCGGAGCCATCCGCATCTTGGATGACCCCGCCCTGTCAAAGCGTCTGTGCGATATGGCAAAAACCCTCGTCTGTCCGCTTTAGCGCCGCCGCTCGTGACGTGCGCGCCACAGTTGCAGATAGTGACCGATCTGCGCCGATTCGATGCGCTGGTAGGAGCTCGTGGGCAGCGACGTTAAGAACTTCTTTCCGTAGCCCTTCGTCACCAGGCGCGGGTCGGCCAGAATCAGCACGCCGCAATCGGTCGACGAGCGGATAAGGCGGCCGGCCGCCTGCTTAACCTCGAGCACCGCCTCGGGCAGCGAATAGCGCGCCCAAGCGCGGTCTTCGCGCAGGTTGCGCTCGCACGAGAGCGGGTCCGTGGGGCTCGAGAACGGCAGCTTGGGAATGATGACGCAACGCAGCGTCTCGCCGCTGGCGTCAAACCCCTCCCAGAAGGCCTTAAGCGCAAAAAGCGACGAGGTCGGCTCGTTGATAAACCGGTCGCGCAGGCGACGAGGAGATGAGTTGCGCTGCTGGCAGTTGAGCTCCAGACCCGCACGGACCATCTTGGGCTCAACGCGGGCGTACAGGTCTTCCATGTCGCGCCGATTGGTGAACAGTGTGAGCACCGATCCGCCCATGGCAAGATGGGCGTCGACCAGCACGCGCTCGAGCGCCGTAAGATAGCTCTCGCGATCGCGCGGATCGGGGATATCGCCCGCAACGACTACAGCCATGTTCGAATCGAAGTCGTAGCTCGAGTCCAAGTGCAGCGATGAGGATGTCGAAGCACCGATGCGATCGAGGCCGACCGCATGGTTAAAGTGTTCAAAGCTTTTGGACACCGTCATAGTCGCCGAGGCAAAGATAGCCGTGTGAACCTCGGGCAGCCACTCGGTTGCCAAGGCCTCGCCAATGTCGATGCGCTCTGCGGTCATTGACTCTCCGCCGGCACGCAGCCTGCGATTGACCTGCAGCGAATACACGTAGTGTTCATCGGTGCCATCAATGATGAGTTTGAGGTTCTCGGCCAGCTCGTGCAGGCGGCGCGAGATATCACCCAGGTCGACAACAACCTCGGGCTTGTCGGCGGCGACGGCTTGCACCAGCGCGTCGACGCTCTTGTCAGCCTGTTCCAATACGTCGATGGCAGCGTAGGCCGACTGTAAGAAATCATGCCAGTCGTCAGATTCGCGCAGCTCGGGGCCAATCCATAGATTGGCATTGTCATAACCCCCACGGGCACGGCGGCCGAGCTCGCGAACGCCATCGAACACGTCGGCGATTGCCATGCTCGCGCGCGCAACCGTCGACGTCGCCTTGGCAGTAAGGCCCAGATAGAGCGTAGAGCCCTCGGAGGTTGCCAAATCACGGGAGACCTGGCTTAGCGCACCGGTGCTCGAGCCACCCAGGCGCTCAAACAGAACGCGTGATTCGTCCGCCGACACCACGCGCGCCCACTGGCGGCGCGCCTCGCGCTCGATGGAATGGGCCTCGTCGATTACCCAATGACGAATCGGAGGTAAAATCCTGCCCTCGGCCGCGACATTGCGGAACAGCAGGGAATGGTTGGTGACCACCACATCGGCATGCGCCGCACGACGGCGAGCGCCGTGGACCAAACATTTATCAGGGAAAAACGGGCAGAGGCGACGAGCACACTCGCGCGAGGCCGTCGTAAAGTCGGGACGGTTGACGCTGCGCCACCGAATGCCGAGCGAGTCGAGGTCGCCATCGGCTGATTGGCAGACGTACGCCATAATGACCGCGACCGCCGTGAGCGTGTCCGCCGGATCGCGCTTGGTGGTAATCTCGACCTGGCCTCGGCTCATGCGCTCAAGCTTGCGCAGGCACGGATAGTGGTCATAGCCCTTGAGAGCGCAAAATGACAGACCACCGTCCAGTTGCTCGGCAAGTTTTGGCAGCTCATGGTACATGAGCTGGTCGGCAAGATTGTTCGATTTGGTCGCAATACCAACCGTGATGTTGTTACGGCGTGCTGCCTCGGCAAAAGGCACCAGATAGGCCATCGATTTGCCGACGCCCGTGCCCGCCTCAATTACGCGATGTGTGCCCGTGACCAGCGCATCGCGGACCTCGAGCGCCATCGCGATCTGCTCATCACGCGGCTCGTAAGTGGGATACATGCGATTGACCAGGCCACCCGGCGCATAGTCTGCCTCAATCTCCTCACGACTCGGCATCTTGAGGACCGGCAGTTCGTCGGCGTCCACCCGATCGTCGGCGCGATCGGCCTTGAGAACGTCAGCACGAGCGGCGCTGAGAGAGAAGATAGAACCAGGGTTCTGCCCCGCCAAGAATGAGAAGATAGGACGATAGGACCAAGGCACATCCGGATGCATGTCGGCTAGGCGCGCCATGAGGCCCTGGGGCAAGTCGGTGAGCGCCACGAGCAACACACGCCATACGCCACACAGGGCGTCGACGTCGGCATTGGCACGGTGTGATACCGAGTCACAGCCAAACAGATCGGCCATAAAAGACAGCTTGTGCGAGGCCAGGCGCGGAAGCGCGATGCGCGACAGCGCCAGCGAATCGATCCAGATATCGCTCACGTTGACGCCGCCTTTGACCGACTCGATAAACGAGCGATCGAACGTGGCGTTATGTGCGATCACCGGGCAACCACCGACAAAATCGGCGAGAGCGGCGACGGCCTCAGCGGCCGACGGGGCATCTGCCACATCGGCATTTGTAATGCTCGTGAGCTCGGTAATCTCGGCGGGAATTAGCTGCTTGGGATGCACGAAGGTATCGAAGCGGTCGACGATCTCGCGGCCCGAAAGACGGGCCGCCGAGATCTCGATCAGCTCGTTGTCCTGCACCGAAAGACCTGTGGTCTCGGTATCGAGGACAATCACATCTTCCTCGATAAGGCCGAAGGACTGCGTTTTGGCGCGTTCGGCAAGCGTGGCATAGGAGTCGATGACAAACTGCGGCGTTCCTGACGAAACCGCGTCCTCGATTAGCATGCAATGCCCGCTCGACGAAGGCCCATACGGATCAGGCTGTCACAGACCTGCGGGAACGTCATGTCGTCTGTGTGGCGAATCTCATCCGGATACAGCGACGTATCGGTCATGCCGGGAATGGTGTTGGTCTCGAGGATGACGGGGCCGTCCTCGCTCACGATAAAATCGCTGCGCGAGATGCCCAGGCAACCGAGGGCCTTGTGAGCAGCACAGGCAAGCTCCTGAGCGCGAGCGTAATTCTCGGGTGAAATCTGCGCCGGAATACGATGGATGTCCGTAGGGTCGACATACTTCACGTCCAGATCATAGAACTCACAGTCCTCGGGCTTGCGAATCTCGACAATCGGCAGGGCGCGCACGTCGTCCTCGCCGTACACGCCGACGGTGATCTCGGTACCCTCGATGCACTTCTCGACCAGCACTTTGTCGCCGTACTCAAACGCCTTGGCAATTGCCGCGGGCAGCTCGGAGGGCTCATGGACCAGGGAAATGCCATAGCTGGAACCGTTGACGGCCGGCTTCACAAAGCAGCGCTCGCCACAGACCTCGACGATATGATCGATATCGACTTCATCGCCCACCTCGAGCGCAAGGCCGGGGGCAATGGGGATGCCCGCCTTGGCGTATAAGAGCTTAGAGACCTCCTTGTCGGCACCGCAGGCGCTGGCAAGCACGCCCGAGGCCGTGTAGGGGATACCCAGGGTCTCCATGGCACCCTGCATGGCGCCATCCTCGCCGCCGGCACCGTGCATGGCGATAAACGCCACGTCAAAGCCGCCGGTCGCCATGGTTACCATAAAATCATCAGCGGCCGTGTCGAGCAGCTCCACCGAGGTGTAGCCGGCTTCCTTCAGTGCCACCACAACGTTCTTTCCCGAATTGAGCGAGATCTCGCGCTCGGCGGAATGACCGCCCGCCAAGACCGCTACGTGCATGTTCTCTAGGCTTTTACCCGGCATGGGCAGACTCCTCCTCTATAATTTCTGCAGCTGATACCATATTGTAGCGATACCCTCTACGTTTCCCCAAAATCGAAAGGCTTCCATGAATCCCAGGACTAAATCTCAGGACATTCGCGACTTGAGCCAAAACGATATTCGCGAGCTCGTGGCCGAACTTGGCCAGCCAGCCTTCCGCGCGAAGCAGCTCATCGAATGGGTCTTTGAGAAGAACGTTTGTTCGTTTGACGATATGACCAACCTTCCCAAGGCTTTCCGCGAGCAGCTTAAAGAGGCTTTTGCCTTTGACACGCCGACTGAACTAACCAAGCAGGTTTCCAAAGATGGCTCTCGCAAGTATCTGCTCGAGTACCACGACGGCGTTTCCGTCGAGACTGTCGGTATGCCCCGTCGTAACAAGCTTTCCGTCTGCGTTTCCACCCAGGCTGGCTGTGGCATGGGCTGCGCCTTTTGCGCTACCGGTCTCAACGGCCTCAGGCGCTCTCTGACCGCTCAAGAGATCGTCGACCAGGTACTTCATGTATCCAACGACTTTGGCGAGCGCGTCACGAGCGTTGTCTTCATGGGCCAGGGCGAGCCGTTTGCCAACTACGACGAGGTTCTCAAGGCGTTGCGAATCCTCAACGACCCCGATGGCATCGGTATCGGTGCTCGTCACCTCACCGTCTCTACCAGCGGCGTTATTCCCGGTATTCGCAAATTTGCCGACATCCCTGAACAGTTCACGCTTGCCGTTTCCCTGCATTCCGCCATCCAGTCGACACGCAATAAGCTTATGCCCGGTGTTAAGAAGTACACGCTACTTCGCCTTCACGAGGCGCTTCAACTCTACACCGAGAAGACTGGCCGCCGCCCGACCTATGAGTATGCCATGATCGAAGGCGTCAACGATACGAATCCCGAGATGCAGGCGCTCTGCGACTTCTGCGAGGGAACGTTGTGCCACGTTAACCTGATTCAGCTTAACGACATCGAGGGCAGCCCGCTCAAGCCTTCGCCGATTCATAAGGTTGAGGATCTTCAGCGTCGTCTTGAGTCCCGTGGCATCGAGACCACGATTCGTAACTCCCGTGGTAACGATATTGACGCTGCTTGCGGACAGCTTAAGCAGCGCTTCAAAGTTCAGAAGAACGCATAGGGGAGCTGTACCCCAAAACGTTTCATGTGAAACATCGAACGACCCCGGTTGCAGAATATGCAACCGGGGTCGTTTCAATTATTGACATTAATTTTGAATCAGCTGCTACCTGTCCCATTTTTTACGGCCAAAATAAGGGGTCCTTGTCTCGTGAATCAGACAAGGACCCCTCAAAATATGCTGAGTAATTGTTAGGTACCTAATAACCTACATTTTCCCATTGGTTGCTAACCCAACTTTGGTTAATCTTGGGATTCTTCATTACCTGAGCAGTACGCATGGCAACATCTTCGGTCATAACATCCATTTTCTTTTTGGAAGTATCGACGATATCTTGCGCGCCACGAAGCAAACGACCTCGCAGTTCATCGTCTGTCGCGATCTTATAGCCAGCAAAGGCACCAGCCACGACAGTCGTAGCCAATGCAATCGCTGTTAAAATCTTATTCCTCATCTTGGCCTCCTTGATCAAACTGAATCATTTCGCCAAGAATACGAGAGAGCTCTTCCTCGTCTTTAAACTCAATCTCAATCTTATTCTTTCCACGCGAGCTCTTCACACGCACGTTGGTATTAAATACCTGACGAAGTACACGGGCAGCCTTTTTAAAAGACTGAGGCGTTGCAGGTCTCGGCGTCTTAGGTGTCTCTCCGGCAGAAAACAACGGAGCAAGATTTTCTGTCGCTCTTACGGAAAGGCCCTCTGCAACAACTTTCTCTGCAAGTCGAATACGCGCGTCTTCATAGGGAACCGCAAGAATCGCACGTGCATGACCAGCAGTAAGTTTGCCCTCAAAAATCATCTGCTGAACTACTTCGGGGAGATCGAGAAGACGCAGTGAGTTTGTAATTGCAGAGCGTGACTTGCTTACTGCCTTCGACAATGCCTCTTGGGTCATACCGCTGGCATCGATAAGCTGACGATAGCCCTTGGCCTCTTCGACGGGATTCAGATCAGAACGCTGAAGGTTTTCGATAAGAGCAAGAGCAAGCATCTCTTCATCATCAACATCTTTAATGATGACAGGCAGCTCTTCAAGACCAGCAAGCTTTGACGCCTGGTAACGACGCTCACCAGCGATGATCTCATAGCCGTTTCCATGCTTGCGAACCAAAAGCGGCTGCAAAACGCCATGTTCTTGGATTGACTCGCTCAACTCGCGAAGTTCGGTTTCGTTAAAGTGAATTCGCGGCTGGTTAGGGTTGGGAACAATATCCTCAATAGGTAGTTTCGTTTCAGATGCAGCCTTTGACGCGGATGCAGCCGAACCACCGGTCTCATACTCGGCCTCTGAGACCAAAGCATTGAGTCCACGTCCCAATCCACCACGTTTCTTTACACTAGGCACGCTTGATCACCTCTTTTGCAAGGTTCATATACGCTTTTGCACCCTTATTTTGAGGTGCATAGGTAATTACCGGTTCTCCAAAAGACGGTGCTTCGGAGATTTTAACCGTACGGGGGATCAGCGTCTTAAACGCCTTGTCACCAAAGTACGATTGAACCTCCTCAACAACCTGATTCGATAGAGAAGTACGCGAGTCATACATGGTCATAAGCACACCATAGGTGTCTAAGCCCTTGTTCAGACGTGATTTAACCATCTTCATTGACTCAAGCAGCTTCGTAACGCCCTCGAGTGCATAATACTCGCACTGGATCGGAATCAAAACGCTGTCTGCCGCGGTCAAGGCGTTGATAGTAAGCAGGCCGAGCGAAGGGGGACAGTCAATGAAAATAAAATCGAACTCATCCTGAATCGGCTCAAGCAAATCTTTGAGGCGGGTTTCACGAGCGATTGCGCTTACGAGCTCAATTTCCGCGCCTGCAAGCTGAATTGTAGCCGGAATTACGAATACCTTTTTGCAATTTGTATCAAGAACAAGCGATTCTGCCGGCACATCATTCAACAATGCATCATAGATGCAGTGATCAAGGTCTTCTTTTTCAATTCCGAATCCACTGGTGCTGTTTCCCTGCGGATCAAAATCGACAATCAGTGTCTTACGACCCTGCTCGCCCAGTGCCGCCGCAAGGTTTACAGCCGTCGTTGACTTACCAACGCCGCCTTTTTGATTGATAATTGCAATGATACGCGTGTCTTTTGCGCTCTTAGAACGCTTAACGTCGCGAAATCCCACGGTCCCTCCTGGTGTGTATTGAAGCTGTCAAACGGAGGATGTTTCACGTGAAACATTCCGATTCAATATCAACCGCCATGTTTCACGTGAAACACTGCAAGTTGTTAGTATCTATTATGTTTCACGTGAAACATCTAGGCAAGCGGATTCTTCTTTGCCATGCCATTTGCACGAGGCAATGAAACAGATGCTGAATGACTCTTCTTAAGAACAATGAACTCCCTGTGACCCAAGCCTTCAGGCAAATCAATTGCGTCATTCAGAAGCAAAGTGAAGCCGCAAATCTTAGCTGCTGACATACCGGAAGTAAGCTCCTCATCCGAAGGATTGCCCTTGGTGATAACAAATAGCCCTCCATCCTTCAGGTACGGAGCCGCATACTCAACAAGAATCGGTAGAGGGGCCAGTGCGCGGGCGGTTACAACGGAGAACTGCTTCTTATGGCTTCGAGCATATTCTTCAAGACGATCATGAACCGCATGAGCATGTTTCAATCCAAGAGCATGGACAAAGAAATTAACCGCATCAACCTTCTTGCCAACAGAGTCAATATAAGTAGCTTTACGATGCGTGGTTATGGTTAATGGAATACCAGGGAAGCCCGCACCTGTTCCCATATCGAGCAAAGCTCCCTCAGGAGCCTTGTTGATATAGGGGAGCAAAACAAGTGAGTCGAGGATATGAAGTACTGCAGCATCTTCTACGTTAAGAATACGGGTGAGATTGGTTGTCTTATTTGTTTCTAGAACCAAATCCAAATGCTGAATACATTTCCTCAGCTTAACATCAGTTACGCTCAAGGAATACTCTTTGCAATAGGAAGTTAGACGACTCAACATCTCGTCAGCCTGCTGATCAGTAAGTACTAACAACGAAAGCTCCTTTCTGACAAAAATCAGTGTATCGAGAACTTATGACAAAAAAAGGGGACGTGGAAACCACGTCCCCTTAGCATAAGCTCGAGAAGATTATCGAGCAACAATCACCACATGGCGATCAGGGTCAGAACCCTCAGAATGAGTATCGACGGCATCATTGCCACGAAGTGCAATGTGAACCAGTCGACGCTCGTAGGCATTCATGGGCGGAAGCGAAACACTCTTATGAGTGCGGATGGCACGCTCGGCAGCAGACTGGGCCATGGAAGCAACCTTGTCCTGACGGCGACTCTTGTATCCCTCTACGTCCACCACAACCGGATACCTAAAGCCAAGTTTGCGGCTCACCAGCAAAGAGAACATAACCTGAAGGGCATCAAGGGTGCGACCATGACGGCCAATGAGAACAGCAAGGTCGGGAGCCGTTACATCCAAAATCAGCTCACCCTCGTCACCCTCATACTCATCGATAGGAGAGTTGGCGGCATCGAAGTGCGAAAGGATGGAACGCAGGATGGAAATCGCAACATCGGCAATGGTGTCGAGCTCCTCATCGGTCAGCTCTTCACCAGCCTTGTAGCGCTGTGCAATCTCGGGATAATCGCCCGCGACCTGCGGGGCAACCTCCTCAAGCATATCCTCGATGATCTCTTCAGACATAACGTACTCCAAAAGTTAGGTACCTAAATAAGATTGATATCCCGTTACTTCTTCTTGTGCGGGCGCGGCTTCTTCTCTCGACGAGTGACCTCAACCTGCAGCGGAGCGTTCTTAAGACGCTCCTCCTCATCGGCCTTCGCCTTGTCGATGACCTTCTGCGTCACAAAAATCTGCTGGATAACCTGCCAAGCAGACGAGACGTCGTAGTACAGCAGAACACCAACGGGAAGGCTCCAGCCCATCCAAAGCATCATGACCGTCATGACAACGGCCATCATACGCATGCTCTGAGCCTGCTGGCCGGTCTGGTTGCGCGACATATAGAGCTGCGGAATCAGGGTCAGGACGGCGAACAGGATCAGGCAAACCAGCGCAGGCAGTGCAACCATAAAGCCATCGGCAAAGGAAGCGCTCGGCGTGGTGGTCAGGTCGGGCAGGATGTTGAAGAACGAGAACGTGCCGTCGTTAAAGTACTGCGGCAGGTTGCGCAGCAATGTAAACAGGGCGAACAGGATAGGCATCTGAATCAGCAGCGGCAGACAGCCAGCCATGGGGTTGAACTTGTTCTCGCTGTAGAACTTCTGCATCTCCTCAGCCTGACGCTGGGGATCGTCGGCATAGCGCTCCTGGATCTCGAGCATCTTGGGCTGCAGCACCTGCATGCGAGCCGTCGACTTGGTCGACTTGAGCATGAGCGGCGTCAGCAGCAGACGGATGATGACCACCAGGATGATGATGGACAGGCCCCAGTCGACCGCAAAGGTCTGGATGAGCTTGAGCAGCTCGAAAAGGATGTTAACGATCCAATCCCACATGTAAGTTTTCCTCCGATAGCGAGTGCCCGCTAGGGCACAGGGTCATAACCGCCGACGTGCAGGGGATTGCAGCGAGCGATGCGCCTCACGGCAAGCCAGCAGCCTCTCAAAACACCGTGCTTCTCAATCGCCTGGACGGCGTATTGCGAGCACGTTGGGTAATAAATGCAGGCGTCAGGCAATAAGGGCGAAATAACCTGTTGATATATGCGAATAGGAGCGATGGCAACACGTCGCAAAACGTGATTGCTCATCGCTCCTCCCCGGCAACGCCGGCGCGCTTCATAAGCGAACGCAACGCCTTGTCCATCTCCTGCGGCGAGGAAACCCTCGTCTTGGGAGTTGCGAACAAGATGATGTCATAACCCGCAACGGGAAATCCGCAGCTGCGGGCGGCCTCGCGCATCACACGCTTGGATCGGTTGCGCACGACGGCACAACCGAGTCGCTTAGCACCAACGAAGGCGACCCTTCCGGAGTCGCCTTCGCCAACCGATTCACATATGGTCATTCGAATCAGAGGGTGATTGAAACGACGCCCCTGACTGAACACATGCTCGAAATCTTGCCGAGACTTAATAGTCTTCATGCGAGATGTGTGTATCGCTGCTAGACAGTGAGACGCTTGCGGCCCTTGGCGCGACGACGGGCGAGCACGGCACGACCACCCTTAGTGGCCATACGGGCACGGAAGCCATGGGTCTTGGCACGCTTACGCTTATTAGGCTGATACGTACGCTTCATCTTAAGTTCCTCCTGCTGCATTTCGAGTGTCCGCGGGGACGCGGACGCAGATATAGACACGTGAGCTTGAAGATTGTAGGGAAATCAATGTTCAAATGTCAAGAAATCAAAGGTAAAAGGTTGCGCAGTTCACACGGTTCCCCCATAAGCCAAGCTCGATTTAGCGGTGCATGGCAACTTTTCACGATATTTCATCGAGTTTTCAACAGGTCATGTTGGCAATGTTGAGAACTTTTCGTCCGTTTTCCAAAGTTTTCAACAGGTTTTGAAAAGTTGTCGAAAGATGAGAAACATTGCACGGTGAGCTACTATTTGTTCGAAACCTTTTGGAAGATTGCGAGCGGCATGTCTGACGACTTTTACACCATGGTCGATTCCGGAGACCCGGCACCCGACAACGAGCACATCACCGGCGTGCGCGAAGAGCGTGACGAAGGTGAACAGACGACAACGCAGGCGCCAAAAGCCATGTACGCCGCGCGCATCGCCGTCTATGACGACATGCTGTCGACACCGCGTGTGATCGTCATTGATCCGCAAGATGTCCGCACGTATTTGGAAGAGACGACCAACACCGTCTACCAGTGCATGAAAGAACAAGGTGGCCACATCTCGCTCATGGTCATCCGCGAGATTGTCGAAAACTTTATCCACGCACACTTTGCCGAGCCCATCATCTCGATTCTGGACGGCGGAGACACCATCCGCTTTGCTGACCAAGGACCCGGCATCGACGACAAGGAACGTGCTTTCGACTTTGGCGTTACCAGCGCAAACAGCAAGATGAAGCGCTATATCCGTGGAACCGGAGCAGGGTTTCCCATGGTGCAGGAGTATTTGGAAAACGCCGGCGGTGCCGTATCCATCGAGGACAACATGGGCAACGGCACCGTGGTTACGGTAAGCCTGAACCCTAAACGCGTGCAGGAAATCGAGCGTGCCGGCGGACGCGGCGCTGCCGTGCGGCCCGAGACGGAGCAGCCCACATATCCCCTGCCGGGAGCTTTTGCGCAGCAGCCCGTGGCAACGCAGCAGACGCAGCCCCCCGTGGGACAGATGCAGCAGCCCGGAATGCTTCCCACACAAGAACCCCAGGCGGCATCTATGTCGATGCCGCCAAACATGCCAGAGGCCATGCCGCTGGCTGATCAGGATGCAGCAGCAATGCAGCAGGCGACGGGGGCGCCGGGTGGCCAGCAAATGGGCTATCAGCCGTACCAACAGGGATATCCATATCAGCAGATGCCGCCACTGGGGTATGGCCAGCAGTTCCCGCAGCAGTACCAGCAGGGATATCAGCAGCCGTACCAGCAGATGCCGCAGCAGCAGTACAACCCTTGGACCCAGCAGATGCCTCCACAGCCTTACCAACAGTGGCCTCAAAGTTTTCAACAGCAAATGCCGCCGATGCAGAGTTCTCAACAACCAGCAGCTCAAATGATGTATCCTAATGCAGCAAATCAGTATGCGCAGCCACAACCGGACGTGTTCGTAAGCGATCGCGGCAACGCCGCGCTGGGCTATCTGGCGCAAAATCAAGCGTGCGGTGCAACCGATCTGGCGAGGACGTTTGGAAACTCGGCCCCCACTTGGTCACGCACGCTCAATGACTTGGCGCAGGCCGGCTTGGTCATCAAGCATGGCCAGAAATACCATCTGACCGAACTCGGCGCCGCTCGCGTGCGAGCTCAGAGCTAAAGAACGGGAGAGACAGTGGACGAGGAAGCAAGCATCATCCTGGGGGATGCCATCGCCTTTTGTCAGCGCGACGGCCAAGATGCACGCCTCATCAACATGCTGGGGCAATCGCGCGCCATAAGCCTGACCGAAGATACGCTCACGATCGAGGCCCCCTCGCGCTTTGCCATCGCGCAGCTCAAAAAGCATCAGCCGACTATTGAGGCCTATCTGGAAGAAATCGCCTTTGCGCCGATTGCGCTCGACATCGTGGCACCGCAAGGCGCCGCGACGGAATCCGCTGCCGCGACGGCGCCCGCCACGGCTCCCGCTGCTTCCCCGGCGGTGCCGGCCTCCGCAGGCGACGTGCCGACAATCGAGCACCAGCACAGCGATGTTTCCCGTGAAACCATGGCGCCGTTGCCGACCGCGGTAGCGACGTCAACGAACGCACCCGTCACGCACATGCCCATCGCTCACGACGCAGCGGCGGGCGCGGATTCGGGCATTGCAATCAAGAACACGCTCTCGGCCGACGATTTTCGTCGCATGATGAACCAGATGAAGGGCGGAGCGCCGACTAAATCCACGCAAGCTGCGACCCCCGCTTCACCCATGCCAGCACCGACCGTGCCGGCCGAGCAGAATACGGATGGAGCCCCGCTCGCCGCGAACTCAAAATTTACCTTTGAGAACTTTGTCTACGGCCCCGAGAACAGCCATGCCTATCGCTCGGCACTCAAGTTTGCCGCCCTCGCGGACGAGCGCGGCACATGCACATCACTGTTTATCTACGGCAAATCGGGCCTGGGCAAGACGCACCTGCTGCTTGCCATCAAAAACGAGCTCGCCGAGAAGTCGCCCGAGATCAAGGTCAAGTATGCCAACTCCCAGGCATATCTGGACGACCTGATGACCGAGTTCGACCGCCAAAAGAAGAGCAACGCCCCCATCATGCAGGCGTACCACGGCGTGGACGTGCTCATCATCGATGACATCCAAAACATCATCGGCAAGCGCGCGAGCGTGGACTACTTTTTCCAGCTCATGGACGAGTTCATCCGCAACAACAAGAAGGTCGTCATCGCGGCAGACCGCGCCCCCAAGGACCTGAGCATGGACGAGCGCCTGACCAGCCGCTTCAACGCCGGCATGCTCTGCCTGGTCGCAGAGCCCAGCTACGAGATGAAATACAAGATCTTGCAGCGCTATTACGAGAACACCATCGTCGCCGCTCCCGAGGCAGGCGACGACTCACTGTTGGCGGCCTACGGGGGCGACGGCGGGCACCTGACCGATGAGCACTTTAAGCACATGGCAGAGGTGTCGGGCACCAACATCCGCGAACTCGAGAGCTTCTGCGAGCGCTGCGCCGGCGAGGCGGGCGACCGCGAGCGCGAGGGCGGGGAGCTCACCTTTGACGATATCGACGCCATCGCCAGCCAGTACTTCGACACATCGGCCAAAAAGATCAACGTGCAAACGGTTCAGTCCGTCATCGAAGAGCAGTACGGCGTGACGCACGAGGAGCTCATCGGCCCGCGTCGCAACGCCAATATCGCCAAAGCACGCCATATCGCTATCTACCTGGCCATCGAAATGTGCGAGATGACGACCACGGCGGTAGGCGCCGAATTTGGCAACCGCAACCACTCGACCGTCAGCACGAGTTACAAAAAGGTCCAGAAGATGATCCAGGAAGACCGCACCGTCACCGAAGACCTCAAGTCGCTGCGCGATAAAATTACACTACGCTCGTAGGGAAATAGAGACACCTGTTGAAAACTTGTCGAAACCACGGGCATAAGGTGTCTAAAACCCAATCCGCGGTGATGAAAAGTTTTGCGCAGGTTTTGAACGTGGAAAACCACCCCTGTTGCACACAGGTTGCTGTCGATTCTCTTTCTGGGTCTGACCTGCGTCTTTGTGAGTAATCAACAGTTTCGTCAGTGCTATTACTATTATTAAGATATTTATATCTATAGAAAGGTATTAAAAGATGAAGTTCACCGTCAGCCAGAGCTCGCTTACACAAGCCATCGGCGTCGTTATGAAGGGTGTCGCTTCGGCATCCACCCTTCCCATCCTGTCGGGCGTGCTCGTCAAGGCGCAAGACGGCATCTTGGAATTCCAGACCTCTAACTACACCATCTCGATCCGTCATCGCATCGCGGCGCATGTCGAAGAAGAGGGCGAGATGGTTATCCCCTGTAAGATGCTCTCCAATATCACCAAGACCCTCCCCGATGCCCCGGTCACCTTTGAGCTGTCCGAGCGCCAGGTACTGATTAGTTGCGAGAAGAGCTCTTTCCGCCTGAACACGCTCGACGCCAATGATTTCCCCGAGTTTCCGGCCTATGCCATCGAGAGCGCCGTGGAACTGCCGACCGATATCTTGTCCGAAATGGTCGGCCGCGTGTGGCGCGTCACCTCGACCGACAAGGCCCGCCCCATCCTGGGCGGCGTGCACATGAAGGTCGAGAACAACACCGTGCGCCTGGTGGCGACCGATTCCTTCCGCTTGGCCGTGTGCGATACACAGGTCGAGACCTCGACCCTCGAGGGCTCCTTTGAGCTCAACGTTCCGGCCGACGCCTTTAACGACGCGCTGAACATCATGGCCAGCCAGGCGACCATCATGATCGGGGCTACCGACACCCAGGTCGTCTTTGAGGCCGGCAACACCACCTACGTGTCGCGCCGCATCGAGGGCGTGTACCCCAACTACAAGCAGCTCATCCCCGATTCGTGCGTGACGAGCGTCAAGATCGACGTCGCCGCCTTTAACGCCGCCCTCAAGCGCGTGGCCGTTATCGCGAGCGCCAACCCCGCCGTCAAGTTCGAGATCGATGTCGAGAACGGGCAGATGGGCCTGTCCTCCATTTCCAATGACCAGGACCTTGCGCAGGAGACGATCGATGTCGAGGCCGAGGGCGAGTCGGGCACCATCGCCTTCAACTACCACTACATCTTCGGCTGCCTCAATGCCCTGTCCAAGGAGAAGGAGATCACGCTGGAGCTCAAGAGCTACTCGCAGGCGGGCATTTTCAAGTCCTACGACAAGATCAACTACCTGTACCTGGTCATGCCGGTCCGCATCTAGCAACTGCCCTATGACCATGTTCGCCCGCGATCTTTCCGTCGCGCACTACCGCAGCTTCGATAGCTATCGCCTTGCCCTGGACGAGGGCGTGACGATACTTGCGGGACCCAACGCGGCGGGAAAGACCAATCTCATAGAGGCACTGCAGCTGCTGACGAGCGGCGCTTCGTTTAGGCACCCGACCGCAGCCGAGCTTATCCATGACGGCGTGGGCTCGTGCAAGGTCGAGCTGAGGCTCGAGGGCGACGGCCGCGTGCTTGATATGGGATTGAGCGTGGAGGACGGTAAGCGCTCGTTTAGCCGCAACGGCAAGAGGTGCTCTGCCGCCGGTGTGCGCGGGGCTCTGCCGAGCGTACTGTTTTGCCCCGACCATCTGGACATGGTTAAGCGAGGCGCCAGTGTGCGCCGCGCCGCCCTCGATGACTTTGGCATGCAACTGAGCGCACGCTATGCCGATCTTGCGAATACCTATGGGCGTTGCGTGACCCAGCGTAATGCCTTGCTCAAGGAGACCTGGTGCTGCCGCGAGATGCTCGGCGCGTGGAACGATTCGATTGCCCGCGCGGGCTCGGCCCTGCTCGTGCACCGGTTGGCCCTACTCGACCGGCTGGCGGGCCATGTGCGCGCTGCCTACGGGCAAGTGGCGTCCGGTGAGGCCGCCAACGTGTCCTATGCGTCCACGCTGGGGGATTTGCCCCAGGTCGAGGATCGCGAAGAGCTGAAGGGCTGGGCGTACGAGCGCATGCTGGCTGCCCTCGATGAGCACGCCGACGAGGAAATTCGCCGCGGCGTGACGCTGGTGGGACCGCATCGCGACGAGATTGAGTTTACCGTGGCGGGTCGCTCCGCCCGTTCGTTTGCCAGCCAAGGACAGCAGCGAACGTTGGTGCTGTCCTGGAAGGTGGCGGAGGTGGCCGTGGCTCGCGATGTCCTGGGCACCGCCCCACTGCTGCTTTTGGACGACGTGATGAGCGAACTCGACGGCGAGCGCCGCGGTGCTTTTCTGCGGCTGATCGGCGATGATATCCAGACGGTCATAACCACGACCAACCTTGGGTACTTTACCGATGACCTGCTTGATCGAGCCAAGGTGGTGAGCATGGGTGAGACGTGCTAATTACGAGCGCGAGAGCGAAACGGTCGCCTTCAGTGGCTTTTTGAACGCAGAGCGTCAACGCATCCTGGCGGCCGCGACACCTGAGCGCCGCGTGCAGATGGAGGCTGCAGAGGAATCTCGTGCGGTCTATCGCGCCTGGAAT
This sequence comes from Collinsella sp., assembly GCA_048373195.1. Lineage (GTDB taxonomy): Bacteria > Actinomycetota > Coriobacteriia > Coriobacteriales > Coriobacteriaceae > Collinsella. The sequence continues at coordinate 5,616 of DBGDZK010000086.1, read as the reverse complement.
GCGGTGTGCTCGGGCACGCGCGAGGGGCGCCATGTGACGGGCTTGCGCTACCTGCCCGAGTCCAATGAGCTGCTGGTATATCTCGACTCGCCCTCGTGGACGCAGGAAATGACGCTGTTGCGCGAGATCATCCGCGCGCGCATGGAGCGCGCCGGTGCGCATGTGGACGGCCTGGTGTTCAAAACCACCGCGCCCGGTCACACGCCGCCCGCCGCCAAGGAGCGCCTGCGTCCGGCGACGACCGAGCGCCCGCCGGCTCCGCACGCCGACCTAAGTGAGGCCGAGCGCACCGAGATTGAGCGCCAAGTGGCGCCCATCGAAGACCAAAAACTGCGCGAGGCCCTCGAGAATGCCATGAGAGCCAGTGCCGAGTGGGCCAAGGGCGTGCAAAGCAAAAAAGAGCCTTAAATCGCATCTGGTGGCCTTGTAGAGCCAAATACCCTCGTTCCCGAGGGTATTTTTTTACGATAAACTAGTAAGGCTGTACACATTTTCTTGACTGAAGGAGGACGTGTGGCAAACGAAAACGATTACGATGGCGGCGAGATTAAGATTCTCGAAGGTCTCGAGGCCGTTCGTAAGCGCCCGGGCATGTATATCGGCTCGACGAGCGCCAGCGGTCTGCATCACCTGGTGTGGGAGATCGTTGACAACTCTGTCGACGAGGCCATGGCCGGTTTCTGCACCGAGATCCAGGTGACGGTCCACGCCGACAACTCCATCACGGTCGTCGACAACGGGCGCGGCATCCCCGTCGACGAGCACCCTGTTAAAAAGATCCCGACGCTCGAGGTCGTCATGACGATTTTGCACGCCGGCGGTAAGTTCGATAACTCGGCCTATAAGGTTTCGGGCGGCCTGCACGGCGTTGGCATCTCCGTCGTCAACGCACTGTCCAAGCGCGTGGTCGTTCAGGTTCGTCGCGACGGCAACACCTACGAGATGGAGTTCTCGCGCGGCAAGACCGTCAAGAAGATGGAGGTCGTGGGCACCTCGGATTCGACGGGCACCACCGTCACCTTCTGGCCCGACGACGAGATCTTCGAGACCTGCATCTACGATTTCGATACGCTGCACAACCGTCTGCAGGAGACGGCGTTCCTCAATAAGAACCTCAAAATCGTGCTGACCGACGAGCGCGAGGCGACTCCCCACGTGGAGGAGTTTTGCTACGAGGGCGGCATCATCGACTTCGTCAAGTTCCTCAATGAGGGCAAGGACGTCCCCGAGGCCTTTAAGGAGCCCATCTACATCGAGGGCAAATCGGACCCGGACGCGCCTGTGACCAAGATGGGCGAGGTCGAGGTTTCTCTGCAGTGGAATAGCGGTTACGGCGAGAACGTCATGTCGTTTGCCAACGACATCTACACCCCCGAGGGTGGCATGCACCTTGAGGGCTTCCGCACCGCGCTCACCCGCGTGATCAACGATTACGCGCGCAAGCAGAACCTGCTCAAGGAAAAAGACGCCAACCTGACCGGCGACGATGTGCGCGAGGGCCTTTCGGCCGTTATCTCGGTCAAGCTGCCCGATCCGCAGTTTGAGGGCCAGACCAAGGCCAAGCTCGGCAGCTCCTATATGCGCGCGCTCACACTCAAGATTGTGACCGACGGCCTTGCCGATTACCTCGAGGAGCATCCCAAGCCCGCTCGCGAGATCGTCAAGAAGGCGCAACAGGCCTGCAAGGCGCGCAATGCCGCCCGCAAGGCGCGCGAGGCGACCCGCCGCAAGAGCCTGCTCGAGACGGCGTCCCTGCCCGGTAAGCTCGCCGACTGCTCGGTGCGCGATGCCGAGCTGACCGAGCTCTTCATCGTAGAGGGCGACTCGGCAGGCGGTTCGGCCAAGGACGGCCGTCGCCGAGACATCCAGGCGATTTTGCCCCTGCGCGGCAAGATTTTGAACGTCGAACGCGTTGGTGACCATCGCGCGTTCTCGAGTGACACCATCCAGTCGCTGATTACCGCGATCGGTTGCGGCGTCACGACGAGTGCCGGCGACGGCGGCGACTTCGATATCACCAAGGCGCGCTACCACAAGATCATCATCATGACCGATGCAGACGTCGACGGTGCGCATATCCGCATCCTGCTACTGACGTTCTTCTACAAGTACATGCGTCCGCTGATCGATGCCGGCTACGTCTATGTTGCCTGCCCGCCCATCTTTGGCATTAAGGTGCGCAACAAGATTCACTACGTGTATCCCAACGGCCGCCAGCCCGAAGACGAGATCCTGCGCGACACCATCCAGAGTCTGGGCCTGAACCCCGACGATAACGACGAGGACGGCAAGGCCAAAGACGGCAAGATCACCAAAAAGCGCAAGGGCTATACCGTCCAGCGCTACAAGGGCCTGGGCGAGATGGACCCCAAGCAGCTCGCCTCGACGACGATGGACCCCAAGACCCGCATCCTGCAGCGTGTGTCGATCGAGGACGCCGTGGTGGCGGACCGCGCCGTGCGCGAGCTGATGGGTTCCGAGGTCGGCTATCGCCGCGAGTACATCGAGAAGCATGCACATGATGCACGATTCTTAGATGCCTAACCTGTTCGGCTTTCCCAGCCACCGCACCTTCGCCCTCAATCGTCGGTCGCGTACCCAAGTACGTTTCCCTCCTCTTTCGGGCGAATCTGCGGCACCTGGAAAAGCCGTCTCCGTGGTAGGGAACTAATTAGACCACGCAAACCATGAGGAGGTAACGTGGCAGACGATATCAACAATAACGAGGGTATGGACGAGGCCGGCGATGCCGGTATGCCCGATGATCTGAAGCGCCTGCTTGCCCGTGCTGAGCAGGGCGAGGACGGCGATCCGGACGCCTATAACCCCGATGCCGATGATGATGAGGAAGAAGACGACGACGCCGAGCTCGAGGAGAGCTTTGGCGAAGTCGATCGCGGCGCCTCGGCCGGCGAGGATATCAACGGCGGCCAGCTCCAGATTTCGGAGTTCGGTCGCGAGATGAAGCAGTCGTTCATCGAGTATTCGATGTCGGTTATCACGGCGCGCGCCCTGCCGGACGTGCGCGACGGCTTAAAGCCGGTGCACCGCCGCATCCTGTACGCGATGAACGAGAGCGGCATCTACCCCAACCGACCGCACAAGAAGTCGGCCTGGACGGTCGGCGAAGTTATCGGTAAGTACCACCCGCACGGCGATTTCGCGGTCTATGAGGCCATGGTCCGCCTGGCGCAGTGGTTCTCCATGCGCACGCCGCTCATCGACGGTCACGGCAACTTCGGCAACATCGACGGCGACGGCGCGGCGGCCATGCGTTACACCGAGAGCCGCCTGGCAAAGCCCGCCATGGAACTGCTGCGCGACCTGCAGAAGGATACCGTCGACTGGCAGCCCAACTACGACGAATCGCTTGCCGAGCCCGTGGCGCTGCCTGCGCGCTTCCCCAACCTGCTGGTCAACGGCAGCCAGGGCATCGCCGTCGGCATGGCCACCAACATCGCCCCGCATAACCTCACCGAGGCGATCGAGGCCACCTGCTACCTGATCGACAACCCCGACGCCACCGTTGACGAGCTCATGCAGATCATGCCAGGTCCGGACTTCCCCACCGGCGCCATCATCATGGGCAGCGCCGGCATTAAGCAGAGCTACGAGACCGGCCGCGGCTCCATTACCGTGCGTGCTAAGGCACATGTGGAGTCCACCAAGACCGGCCGCAACCGCCTGGTCTTTACCGAGATTCCCTACATGGTCAACAAGGGCACCCTGCAGGAGAAGATCGCCCAGCTCGTCAACGACAAACGCATCGAGGGCATCTCGGATATGCGCGATGAGTCCAACCAGAAGGGCATCCGTCTGGTCATCGAGCTCAAGAAGGGCGTCATTCCGCAGGTCGTGCTCAACAACCTGTATAAGTACACCTCGCTGCAGACGACCTTTGGCGCCAACAACCTGGCACTCGTCAACGGCGTTCCCAAATGCCTGAGCCTGCGCGAGATGCTGCAGCACTACATCGACCACCAGGTCGACGTCGTCACCCGCCGCACCCGCTTCGACCTTAAGAAAGCCCAGGCCCGCGCTCATATCCTCGAGGGTTACCTGATGGCCCTTGACCATATCGACGAGGTCATTAGCATCATCCGCTCCTCGCAGACCGACTCCGAGGCCAGCAGCCGCCTGATCGAGCGCTTTGGCTTTACGCCCGAGCAGACCACGGCCATCCTCGAGATGAAGCTGCGCCGCCTGACCGGCCTGGAGCGCGACAAGATCCAAGAAGAGTTGGACGGCCTGCGCCGCGCCATCGCCTACTACGAGGACCTGCTGGCGCACGAGGAGAAGATCCTGGGCGTCATCAAGGAAGAGATGCGCGAGATCTCCAAGAAGTTTGGCGACAAGCGCCGCACCGAGATCAGCCAGGTTGAGAAGGACCTGGATGTCGAGGACCTCATCGCCGACGAGGATATGGTCGTGACCATCACCCACACCGGCTACGTTAAGCGTATCCCGGTGGCTGCCTACCGTGCCCAGAAGCGCGGTGGCAAGGGCGTGTCGGGCGTCAACCTCAAAGAGGATGACGTTATCGATGAGATGTTCATCGCGTCCACGCACGAGTACGTGCTGTTCTTCTCGAGCAAGGGCAAGGTCTATCGTCTGAAGGTGCACGAGCTGCCGGTGGGTACGCGCCAGGCGCGCGGTACCGCGATCGTCAACCTGCTGCCCTTCGAGGAGGGCGAGAAGATCGCGAGCGTCATCAGCTGCCGCGAGTTCCCGGCCGACGAGTACCTGATGTTTGCCACAAAGAGCGGCATGGTCAAGAAGACCGTGATGAGCGCATATGACCGCAGCCGTCGCGACGGCCTGATCGCTATCAACCTGCGTGACGACGACGCGCTGCTGAATGTGCGCCGCGTGCGCGAGGGCGACAAGATTATCCTGGCCACCACCGCAGGCAAGGCGATCATGTTCTCCGAGGAGCAGGTGCGCGCCACCGGCCGCGATACCAGCGGCGTTCGCGGTATCGGTATGAAGGACGGCGTGAGCGTTCTGGGCATGGAAGTCACTAACGGCAACGGTGATCTGTTCGTCATCACCGAGCGCGGCTACGGCAAGCGCACGCCGGTCGCGGACTACCCGGAGCAGAATCGCGGCGGCCAGGGCGTCTACACCATTCAAATGACCGAGCGCAAGGGCAACCTCGCGGCAATGAAGACGGTGGGCCCGCAGCACGAGCTGTTCATCGTGACGGAGGGCGCGACGGTCATTCGCGTTAAGACCGACGAGATCAGCCAGACTGGCCGCGCCACCCAGGGCGTCAAGATGATGACCGTCGACGACAACGACCGCATCTGCGCCGTGGCCCGCATGACGGCCGCCAAAGAGAGGCCCGAAGGCGAAGCCATAGAAAACGGCTCCGCCCCCGAAGAAACCCCTGTCGATCTAGGCGACGGCAACGACATGCCGGAAGATCTCCTTGACGAGTAAGAGGCCCTAACTGTTAGAAAATATCAGACCCCATATATCGGCGGTCGGCGCACTGCGCGCCGACCGCTTTTTTGAAAACCTTTGAACCCCGCGTCGGCCCCGGCTGCCCGGCGGCATGCGAAGTCGATCGCGAGTTCCGCACGAGCCGGAGAGCACTTAATGTGCTCTCCGTGC
>DBGDZK010000085.1:0-2751 GCA_048373195.1 Collinsella sp. | reverse complement strand
GCCGCACACTGAGTGATGCCTTCGTGGTGCTCGACAAGGCGCAAAATACCACGCCCGAGCAGATGAAGATGTTCCTGACGCGCTTGGGCTTTAACTCTAAGTTCGTGATTACCGGCGACCTGAGCCAGCGTGACCTGGTGGGTCGTCGTGGTGGCTTGACGGATGTCGAGAAGATTTTGGGCCGTGTTGACGATGTGGCGTTTGCGCACCTGGAGCGCGCCGACGTGGTGCGCCATGCCCTGGTGGGTCGTATCGTCGAGGCATATGAAGCTTATGATGACGTGCGCGAGCAGCGCCCGCGCGACCGAAAGGAGTCCCGTTGAGTGTATTGATCAGCAACGATGCCGAGCTCGATACGCTGCTCGACGCGCAGGAGGTGGAGCACATCTGCGAGGTTGTGCTTGCCGCCGAGGGCGTTGAACGTGAAGTCGAGATTTCCCTTTCGTATGTCGACGAGGACGAGATGCACGAGCTCAACCACGAGTGGCGCGGTATCGACCGCACCACCGATGTGCTCTCGTTTGAGTGCGATTCGGCCTTTGACGATGACATTCCCGCCGATGAGACGCTCGAGCTCGGCGATATTATCTTGGCCCCGCAGGTTATTGCCCGTCAGGCCCCCGGTTTTGGCAATAGCCCCGCTGACGAGTGCCGTCTGATGCTCGTACACGGAATGCTGCACCTGCTGGGCTATGACCACATCGAGGACGACGAGGCCGAGGTCATGGAGGCCCGCGAGGACGCCATCCTGCGCGATCTGGCGCTCGAGCGCGGCGAGGACCCTAAGCTAGTCCACGTCGGCCCCATCACCAACCACGCCCACGACTAGGAGCCGTCTATGATTCCCGGATCGAACAAGGACCATCCGTCCTTCTTTAAGTCGTTTTCCTACGCCATGGAGGGCTTCGTTACCGCCGTCAAGACCGAGCGCAACATCAAGGTCATGCTCGTTGCGGGCGTGTGTACCGTCATTGCCGGCTGCATCGTGGGACTCGACATTGCCGAGTGGGCCACGATTATCATCTGTTGTGGCCTGGTGATTCACGGCGAGCTGTGCAACACCGCTATGGAGGCCATCGTCGACCTGGCGACCCAGGAGCTCCATCCGCTGGCCAAGCGTGCGAAGGACATCGCCGCCGCCTCTGTATACATTCTTTCCATCACCGCCGCGATTGTGGGCGTGCTGGTATTTGCCCGCGCGCTCGGCTTTATTTAGAAAGGGATTCCCATGTCCGACAATATGCAGCCTATCGATGAGATTTTGGATGACGAGGCCGAGGAGTTCGACCCGTTTGAGGGCATGAGCGACGAGGAACTCGACGCCCTGTGCGACGAGGATGAGAACCTCGCGGGCTTTGGTGACGTGGAACCCGGTTTCCGCAGCGGCTTTGTGGCCCTGGTCGGACGCCCCAACGCCGGCAAGTCCACGCTGCTTAATGCCTGCTATGGCAAAAAGGTCGCCATCACCTCGCCGGTGGCCCAGACGACCCGCCGTCGCATGCGCGCCGTCGTCAACCGTCCCGGCTACCAGCTGGTCTTTGTCGATACCCCGGGTATTCATAAGCCCAAGGACGGCCTGGGGTCCGAGCTCAACAAGAGCGCACTGTTCGAGTTAAACGATGTCGACGTCGTCGCGTTTTTGATTGATGCCACCAAGCCGATCGGCAGGGGAGACGCCTGGGTTGCCGAGCGCGTCAAGAACGCTCGTTCCAAGAAGGTCCTGGTGCTCACCAAGGCCGATGAGGCCGACCCCGCACAGGTCATGGAGCAGCTTAAGGCTGCCCACGAGCTTATGGAATATGACGACGAGATTGTGACGTCGTCGGTCAAGAACTTCAACGTCGATGCCTTTATAGAGACCGTTGCGCACTTTTTGCCCGAGGGTCCGCGTTGGTTCCCCGAGGACATGGGTACTGACGCTTCCGATGAGACGCTCGTTGCCGAGTTTGTGCGCGAGAAGGTCTTGCGCCGCACCCGTGATGAGATTCCGCACTCCGTTGGCGTGATCTGCGATGCGCTCGAGCAGACCAAGAAGGTGCTACGCGTGCACGCCACCATTTACGTCGAGCGTGAGGGCCAGAAGGGCATCATCATCGGCAAGGGCGGCGAGATGATCAAGCATATCGGTATCGACGCTCGTCGCGATCTTGAGCGCATCTTTGGCACGCAGGTCTTTTTGGAGCTGGACGTGAAGGTCAAGGCCGGCTGGCGTGACGACGAGGCCCAGATTCGCCGCTTTGGGTACAACGCGGAAGATTAGTTCGCGTCAATGGCAGGCTCCCGGACATATCGCACGAAGGTGCTCGTCCTCGACAAGACGAAGCTCAAAGAGACCGACCTGATCTTGACGATGCTTGACGAGCGGGGGCGGCAGGTTCGTGCCGTGGCAAAGGGCGCCCGCAAACCCGGCGGACGCCTGGCTGCGCGCTGCGAGCTGTTCTGTACGGTAGATATGCTGCTCGCACATGGACGGTCACTCGACGTGGTTTCCCAGGCCGAGCTTATGGAGGCGCCGCTCGGCGTTGCGCCCGATTACGAGACGACCTGCGCCGCAACCGCGATCGCCGAGGTCGCGCGCGAGTGCTCGTTCGAGGACGCCGAGGACCCGTTTACCTTTGCTATAACGCAGCGAGCGCTTGCCCTGGTGGGCAGCGGGCTCGACACGGCGCATATGGATCTACTTGTGGCGGCATATGTCTTTAAGCTGCTGTCGCACGTTGGCTATCGACCCGATTTTTCGGCCTGCGTGCT
>DBGDZK010000084.1:0-6470 GCA_048373195.1 Collinsella sp. | reverse complement strand
TGTCACAGCGCCTTCGACGAGCGCCTCGAGCGCCTGTGGGAGGAGGGCTGGGAGGTCCTGCCCCGCACGCTCTACAAGACGCCCGCCGATATCGAGGGCATCAAACGCTCGGCCGCTATCAACGTGGGCGTGCTCGATTATGTGGGCGAGCACATCGCCGCGGGCATGACCACCAACCAGATTGACCAGATGATCTACGACTACACCGTCGAACACGGTGGCACGCCGGCCGATCTCAACTACGAGGGCTACCCCAAAAGCGTGTGCACCTCGATCAATGATGTGGTCTGCCACGGTATCCCCTGTGATACGGACGTGCTGCACGAGGGCGACATCATCAACGTCGATTGCTCCACGATCCTGGACGGCTACTTTAGCGACTCGAGCCGCATGTTCTGCATCGGCGAGGTCTCGGCCGAGCGTCAGCGCCTGGTCGACGTCACTCGCGCCAGCGTGGAGGCGGGTCTGGCCGCCGTCAAGCCGTGGCTACCGCTGTCCGTGATGGCCGAGGCCGTGCAAAAGACGGTCGAGGACGCCGGCTTTAGCGTGGTGCGCGAGTACGGCGGACACGGCATCGGCAAGGAGTTCCACGAGGACCCGTTTGTGGGCTTTACCACCGAGGCGCCCGATGTGGACACCATCATGGCTCCGGGCATGGTCTTTACCATCGAGCCCATGGTCAACGCCGGAGCGCCCGACATTAAGATTAGCAAGGGCGACGGCTGGTGCGTACGCACCAAGGACGGCAGTGATTCGGCCCAGTGCGAGGTACAGCTCGTGGTGACCGAGGATGGTTACGAACTGCTGAGCTGGTAGCCGTGGATGCGCCGGATGCCGACGGGCACGCTCGTCTTGCATCCGGCGTTTTTATTTGAACGTTTTGCCTGATAAAACCTGCCAAAATAAACCTGTCCCTTTTTGGCGGGTCGAGCGGAGAGGACTGCTTGTGAACACCCTGGTTTTGTTGCCCGTCAACGACCGTCATCGCGCAATTCTTGAGTCGAGCGCTCCGGGCGAGGACTTTATCTACACGAGCTCCGACGCCGCCACGCGCGAGCAAGTCGCCGATGCCGACGTGATCTTGGGCAACATCGACCCTGGCATGCTCACGGCATGCGAACATCTCCAGCTGTTGCAATTGCAGACCGCCGGCTATGACGACTACTTGGCCGCCGGCACCGTGCCGGCCGACGCCAAACTGTCTTGCTCGGTAGGCGCCTACGGCCAGGCCGTAAGCGAGCACATGTTTGCCATGGTGCTGTCTATGATGAAACGCCTGCCCGGCTACCAGGACCTGCAACGCGAGCATCGCTGGGAGGACTTGGGCGCGGTCACCTCGCTCAAAAACGCCAACGTGCTGGTGCTGGGCGCGGGCGATATCGGCGGCCACTTTGCCACGCTCTGCCGCAGCATGGGTGCGCACGTCCGCGGCATCAAGCGCCATCCGCTCGTCTACCCCATTGTGTTTGAGGACATGGACGGCATGGACGCCCTGCCCGAGCGCCTGGCCGAGGCTGACATCGTCGCAGCCTTTATGCCCAGCACACCCGAGACTCGCGGCCTGGCGAACGCCGAGTTCTTCGCCGCGATGAAGCCGGGCTCCTTCTTTGCCAATGGCGGCCGCGGTGACCTTGTTGTTGCCGACGATCTGGTTGCCGCTCTGGAGTCCGGACACCTTGCCGGTGCCGCGGTCGACGTCACCGACCCCGAGCCGCTGCCTGAGGCAAGCCCCCTGTGGAATGCGCCCAACATGCTCGTCACACCACACGTCTCCGGATGGTTCCACCTGGCAGCCACGCTCAACAATGTCGTAGACATCGCCGCGGAAAACCTGCGCCACTTGCAAGCTGGCGAGACGCTTCGCTGCTGGATCGAGCATTAGGGGATCTGTTCCGGCGTTTTAACAAACGCCGGAACCACTCGACGCTGCGAGCCCGCCAGAGCGGCAATCTGACGTTCAATCGTCGGGCATGGCCAAAAGGCCTATGCCCTCCTCTTTCACGTCACCTTGCTCGCCCTGGCGGGCTCTCGCTGACTTTTGCTCTACCTGCGACGTTTCGCTGGCGCCAGCTTTATCTGCAAGCCTTAGCAGTTCCGTCTTGCCGTTGGCGTTGTGGCATTTGCCCAGATAAAACCTGCCAAAATTGTCATCCCATTTTGGTCGATTTTAGAGCTCTACGCTTTCGGCGCCGTTGATGGTTAGGTTACGCTCGTAGAACGCGGTGAGAGCGCGGATGGCGTACATCACGTCGCGCACGCCGCCGGTCTCGTAGCTTGAGTGCATGGCCAGCTGCGGCAGGCCCACGTCCACGGCATGCATGCTCGCCTGCATATTGGACAGGTTACCGAGCGTGGAGCCGCCGGCCATATCGCTCTTGTTGGCGAAGGCCTGCGTGGGCACATCGGCGTCATCGCAGATAGCCTGGAACACCGCGCGGCTAAAGGCATCGGTGCAGTAGTGCTGGTTGGCGGCTTCCTTGATGACGATGCCGCCGTTGAGCACAACCTGGTTGCGCGCATCGCACTTCTCGGCGTGGTTGGGGTGCACGGCATGCGCGTTGTCGCAGCTCACGAGCATCGATGCGGCAAGGGCGCGATGATACGACTCGTCGTCAAAGCCCAGCGATCCGTTGATGCGGCGCAGCGCGTCGGCCAAGAACGTCGACATGGCGCCCTGCTTGGTCTCGGAACCAACCTCCTCGTTATCGAAGCAGCAGAAGACCGAGACGTCGCGCGCGTTCTCGGCACCCAAAAATGCCTGCAGCGAGGTGTAGGCGCAGGCCAGGTCATCAAGCTTGGGCGTCGAGATAAACTCGTCGGCCCAGCCCCAAATGCGCGCATCCTGACGATTGACCAGGAACAGGTCGCGACCCAAGATTTGCTCGGGCTCAACGTCCAGCTCGTCGGCGATCAGAGCATCAAAGTCGCCCTGCTTAAGCTCGCCGGCGCTGATGAGCGGGCAAAGGTCGACGGCGCGGTTGGGCGCAAAGCCCTCGTTAACGCCGCGGTTCATGTGGATGGCAAGGCTCGGGATAATAGCGACCTCGCGCTCGGTGGCAAGCAGACGGCTCTCAATACGGTCGCCCTCGCGCACCAGCACGCGGCCCGCGAGCGCCAGCGGGCGATCGAACCAGGTGTAGTCGATCATGCCGCCGTAGGCCTCGGTGTTCAGGCGCAGCGTTTCGCCCGCGCCGTCAAGCTCGGGCACGGCCTTGACCTTAAACGTCGGCGAATCGCTGTGCGACGCCGTGAGCTGAAAATGATAGTCACCGGCAACGCCGTCCTCGCCCCACGTCGCGGCCAGGTCCTCGCCCACCTTAAAGGCGATAACGCTCGAGGTGTTGCGCTGCGTGTAATAACGCCCGCCCGGCTCGATGTCCCACGCCGCATTCTCGGGCAGGTAGGTAAAGCCCGCCTCGTCGAGCTCGGCCATAATGGTCGCCGCCGTATGGAACATGCTGGGGCATGCCTCGATAAAGTCGACAAGGTCGTTGGCGGCCTCGATATCGTCAGCCGTCACGTGCACGCGCTCGGGCGTTTCCTGATCCGTCATGCTCTCCCCTTTCGCTGGGTTGATGGTCCCCTCCAGCATACCCCGCCACGCCAGCGCCGCACTCTTCATTCCGTGCTTAATTCCGCGCCGCTCACCAAGTTGAGCCATCATGCCCGCGCTCCTTTTGCGACAATTGCGCTAACAGGACGAGAGGAGCCGTCATGAAGCCACGTAACATTGCCATCGCCTGCGGTGTCGCGGGAGTCGCCGTCGGCCTTGCCGCTGCCGCCGGCATCGTTTACCGCAAGCAAATCAAGTCCGCCGCGTCGCTCAAACGCTTGACCGGCTACGCGGATGGCTATGACCTGTACGCAATCGACATCGCCTACGACTACGATCTTGATCGCATCATCGCCGCTGGCGTGCGCGACGACTAGGCCTACATCGATGCCGTGGTGGCGCAGGTGCTGCCCGGTGTGCCGGTACATGTCCAGGCGCCCCAGTTTGCCTGCAGCGCTTTTGTCGCCGTAGATGCCGAAGGCCGCGTGCGCACCGGTCGCAATTACGACTTTAAGGACGACACCTCGGCGCTGCTGGTGCGCAATCACCCACGTGGCGGCTATGCCTCCATCGGGTTTGCCGCCCTTAACAACCTGGGCGATAACACTCCGCTTGACTCCGTCGCCGGACGTGCCGCCGCACTCATGGGCCCGTTTGCCCAGCTCGACGGTGTTAACGAATGCGGCGTGTCCATTGCCGTACTCACTCTGGATTCCAAGCCCTGTGACCAGGACGCGCAACGCCCCGTCATCAATACCTCGCTCGCCATCCGTCTGGTGCTCGACCGTGCCGCCACCACGCAAGAAGCTGTCGACCTGCTTTCCGCCTACGACATGCACGCCATGGCAGGACGCGATTACCACTTCTTTATCAACGACGCCGCCGGTGACGCGCGCGTAGTAGAGTGGGATCCGCGCGATCCGGACCGTGCTTTCAAAGCGACTCCTGTACGCCAGGTTACGAACTTCTACGCCTGCTATGGCGACGAAGTGCTGCCCAACCAAAAGAATGGCGAGCTGGGCCATGGTAAAGAGCGCGCCATCGCAATCGCCGATGTCCTTGACGCCCATGTCGGTGCCCAGGACGAGGCAGTCGCTTGGAAGGCCCTACGCGCTGCAGCGCAAGAACCCAATCCGAAAGACATCACCAGCAATACGCAATGGTCGGTCGTCTTTGACAATACCGAACCCGCCGCCGCCATTACGCTGCGCCGCCACTGGGGCGACGTCGACGCCTTCGCACTGTAAGGACCCAGGCTCGTCGACCTTACGCTCGCCTGACGTTGTTTACATTTCTATACGCTTGAGCTAACACGTTTTACCCCCGTATCAACAGTGTGCGGGGGTAAACTTATGCGCATGTTATAACTTGCCCGGAAGGATTCATCATGCTTAGGATCGGTCTTCTTACCAGTGGCGGCGACTGCCAGGCGCTCAACGCCACCATGCGCGGCATTGTCAAAACGCTTATGACCAATAGCGAAGAGCCTATTGAGATCTATGGTTTTGAGGACGGCTACCAGGGCCTTATCTACAGCCGGTTCCGCGTCATGACGCCCGCCGATTTTAGCGGCATCCTTACCCGTGGCGGCACCATCCTGGGCACGAGCCGTACGCCGTTCAAGCGCCTGGATATTCCCGAGGCCGACGGCGTCGAGAAGGTGCCGGCAATGGTCCACACCTATCATAAGCTGCAGCTCGACTGCCTGTTTATGCTGGGCGGCAACGGCTCCACCAAGACCGCCAACCGTCTGCGCGAAGAGGGCCTCAACGTTATCGCCCTGCCTAAGACCATCGATAACGACACCTGGGGCACCGAGCTGACGTTTGGCTTTACGAGCGCCATCGACGTCGCCACCAAGTGCATCGACGACATTCACACCACCGCTTCGAGCCACGGCCGCGTGTTCGTTATCGAGATCATGGGCCACAAGGTTGGCTGGATCCCGCTATACGCCGGCGTCGCGGGCGGCGCGGATGTCATCTTGATTCCCGAGATCCCCTACGACATGGATAACGTCATCAAGACCATCGAGCATCGCATGGAGACCGGCAGCCGCTTTACCATCGTGGCCGTCGCCGAGGGCGCTATTTCCAAGGAGGACGCGGCGCTGTCCAAGAAGGAGTACAAGAAGAAACTCGCCGAGCGCACGAGCCCGTCGATCGTCTACGACATCGCCAAGGAGATCGAGGCCAAGACCGGTCGCGAGACCCGCGTCGCCATCCCCGGCCACACGCAGCGCGGCGGCCAGCCCGACGCCCAGGACCGCATCTTTGCGACCCAGTGCGGCGTCGAGGCGGCACTGGGCTGTCTACGCGGCGAGTTTGGCTACATGATCGCCCTGCGTGACGGCAAGATGTGCCACATGCCGCTCGAGGAAGTCGCCGGCAAGCTCAAGTATGTCGACCCCCAGAGTGATCTGGTGCGCGAGGCCAAGGCGCTGGGCATCAGCTTCGGCGACGAATAGCCTCGGCTGGAACCGCCCCATCGGAGGCCCCAGGGCTTACCTCCCAAATCGTCCTCGGACATGTCAGGACCCCGCTGCGCGCTGCGCGCGGCGGGGTCCTTCCGTCCTGCGGAAAGATTTGGGAGGTAAGCCCTGGGGTCTCCTGCGGCAACTAGGGAGGCCGAGGCCATTCGTCTTCTTGCTGCGGGTGCCTGACCTGAAATTCAATTGCGGTGAAATAGTTCCTGCTTGGGGGTGCGGACGATTTCTTGGACCGCGCCTAGGCGTATCCAAGCTTCCTGCGGTACTCCATCGGGCTCAGCCACCCGAGGACTTCTTGATCCGCTCCTCACGATAGTACACGAGGTAGGCCTCGAGCCTTCCCATGAACTCCTCGGCCGTCACGCCCTCCCAGTCCCTGTAGTGGAAGAACTCGTTCTTGAGGCGCCCGAAGAAGCCCTCGCAGGCCGA
>DBGDZK010000083.1:0-4493 GCA_048373195.1 Collinsella sp. | reverse complement strand
TCTCAGGGCTTCACGCTCGATGGCCAGGGCCGCAAGATGTCCAAGTCGCTCGGCAACGTCATCGACCCCAACAAGGTCTGCGACGAGATGGGCGCCGATATCATCCGTCTGTGGGTTGCATCCGTCGATACCAGCTCCGACGTTTCCATCGACCACGAGATCCTTGCTCGTACGTCCGATGCCTACCGTCGCTTCCGCAACACGCTGCGCTTCCTGCTTTCCGAGCTCGAGGGCCAGTTTGAGCCTGAGACCGACGGTGTCGCCTTTGTCGACCTGCTGCCGCTCGACAAGCTCATGGTTGCCCGTCTGACCCAGGTTCAGGCCGAGGTCGACGACGCTTACTCTTGCTACGAGTTCCCGCGCGCTTACCGTGCGCTTTATGACTTCGTGGTTACCGAGCTTTCCAACGTGTACCTCGACGCCCTGAAGGACCGTCTGTACTGCGATAAGCCCGGCTCGCTCGAGCGCCGCAGCGCCCAGACCGTGCTGGCCGAGCTCTTCTCGATGCTCATGCGCGACCTGCAGCCGATCCTGTCCTACACCGTCGACGAGGCCATGGCATATGCGCCCGCCGGCTGCGTCGATCACCAGAAGTACGCCGCGCTGCTCGATTGGTACAAGTCGCCCATCACGGTCGATGAGGCCAACGAGTTTGAGGGCGTGCTCGAGGCTTCTCTTGAGCTCCGTAGTGCCGTGACCAAGGCCCTTGAGGATGCCCGTTCTGCCGGCACCTTCACCAAGAGCCAGCAGGTTCGCGTCAAGGCGGTCGTTCCCGCCGAGATGTACGCGCTGCTGACTGGTGACAAAGCGGTCGACCTGGCCGAGTTCTACATCGTCTCCGATGTTGAGCTGACCCAGGGCGAAGAGCTTTCCGTCTGCATTGATGCTGCCGAGGGCGAGTGCTGCGACCGTTGCTGGAACTACCGCACCACCGTCGGCGAGTACAACGGCCACGCGCATATCTGCAAGCGCTGCGCTGACGCTTTGTAGTTACGCGGTTTTACCAAACCGCGTAACCGGTTGACGCTGCAAACCCGCCAGAGCGGCAATTGGGGGTTCCGCCGTTCTGGCGAACGTCGGACCTGCCGACGCTGCGCGGGCCGCATTTGGACAATCTGACGTTCAATTTCAAGGGCGCAACCGAAAGGTCAGCGCCCTTTCATTTCACGTCAACTTGTCTCAAATGCGACCCGCTCGCTCATTTATGCTCTACCTACGGTGTTTCCGTTCTTGGGAGATTTGTCGCTTCTTGCTTGCGTCAATGTATGATTATCTTCTGCGTTAAACGGAATTCGATGTTCTTGAGGGTAGGGGATTTCTTTGGGTCGTACTGGTGATATGACGCCGCCTTTGCGTTGGCGGTTGGGTGTTGCTGGTGGGGTGGCGCTGGTTGTGCTGCTTGTTGACCAGTTGACCAAGCTTGCGGTTCGTGCCGTGGGCGATGCGCTGCATTTGACCGTCATCCCCGGCGTGATCGACTTCCTGTTTGTCCGCAATATCGGTGCTGCCTTTAGCATGGGCGAGGGGCATGGCATCGCGTTTGCCGTGCTGGCGTTGGCGGTCATTATCGCTATTGCCGTGTACCTCGTTCGTGCGCCCCAGCTCGCCCATCTTGAGGTTGTGGGCATGGCGATGGTTTCGGGCGGTGCTATCGGCAACGCTATCGATCGTTTGGCCTTTGGCTTCGTGACCGATTTTATTGCCACCACCTTCATCGACTTTCCCGTCTTTAACGTGGCCGATATTGGCATCACCGTAGGCGTCGTGCTTGCCCTCATCGGCTACATGTTCTTGAGCCCTGCTGCCCGCGAAGTCGATGCGACTGCCGAGCTCAATGCCCGTGATGAGGCCCGCGCCAAGCGCAAAGCCAAGCAGCGTGGGGAGCGTGCCCGCAAGATTCGCGAAAGGAATGAGCGTTAATGGCCGACATCCATATTCTTGTTGCCGACGATTGCTCTGGCCAGCGTCTCGACGCCTTTCTGGGTGCCAACGACGGCTGCCCCACGCGCTCTGCCTGCGCGCATCTGATCGAGGGCGGCGCCGTAATCGTGAACGGCGAGACCTGTCTGTCAAAAAAGTATCCCGTACGCGCCGGTGACCGCATCTCGGTCGACCTGCCCGAGCCGCACGATCCCACCGATGTGATTCCCGAGGCCATTCCCCTCGATATCCGCTATGAGGACGACTACCTTATCGTGCTCTCCAAGCAGCGCGGTCTCGTGTGCCATCCTGCGCATGGCCATGAGAGCGGTACGCTCGCGAATGCCCTGGTTTATCACTGCGGTATCGACCATCTGGGCACCGTGCAGGGCGAGGACCGCCCCGGTATTGTGCATCGTCTGGATCGCGATACCTCGGGTCTCATGCTTGCGGCAAAGGACGACGACACCCAGCGCGCGCTCCAAAATCTTATCCGCACACGCACGCTCGACCGCCGCTACATTACGCTCGTTCACGGTCACATCGCCATGGACGAGGGCACTATCAACACCGGTATCGCCCGATCGACGCGCGACCGCGTCAAGATGGCGGTTTCGGACGACCCTTTCGCGCGCCAGGCCATTACGACCTTTAAGGTCCTCGAGCGCTTCGATTCCACGCGATTTGACGACGGCTATACGCTCGTCGAGTGCCACCTGTTTACGGGTCGCACGCATCAGATTCGTGTGCATATGCGCCATATCAACCACGCCTGCGTGGGCGATCCACTCTACGGCAAGTGCGATGCACGCGCCGATCATGGCCTGACCAGGCAATTTCTTCATTCTTGGCGCGTCGCATTCGACCATCCCGTGACGGGGGAGCGCATTGAGTGCCGTGATGAGCTGCCGTGGGATCTTGCGGCGGTTCTGGATGATCTGGCCCCGCGTTCGCTCGGCCGCACTGCCGCTGGCGACGACATCGTCCCGCAGCTCGGCCTGCTCGAAGCCTAGCCGGTATTAGGTGGTTTCTTGAACTCGGTAAGCCTGCGGTAAGATATATGATTGTTTACGTAACGCGTTCCTGGGAGCCTGCATGCTCGCCTTTTTACAAACCAACACACCCATCGTGATTTTCAACCAGATTGTCGTCACGCTGCTCACGGTCTGCTTTCTGTACCAGGTGGTCTTCTTTGTCATCGGCGCTCTTCGTGGCGAGGTCGCGCCCCCTAAGGCCAAAAAGCTGCATCGTTATGCCTTCTTTATTGCAGCGCATAACGAGGAGGCCGTGATCGCTAACCTCGTTCGCTCCATCAAGGATCAGGATTATCCGTCCGAGCTTATCGAGGTCTTCGTGGTCGCCGATGCCTGCACCGATAATACGGCGCAGCTCGCGCGCGAGGCGGGCGCCATCGTTTATGAGCGCAATGACCTTGCCCGCAAGGGCAAGAGTTGGGTCATGGACTTTGGCTTCGACCGCATCCTTAACGAGTATCCCGATACGTTTGAAGGCTACTTTATCTTCGATGCCGATAACGTCATTTCCCGTGATTACGTATCCAAGATGAACGATGCTTTTGACCAGGGCTTTCATGTGGTCACCAGTTACCGCAACTCTAAGAACTTCGGCAGCTCGTGGATCTCTGCGGCTAACGCCACCTGGTATCTGCGCGAGGCCCGCTTCCTCAACAACGCGCGTAATATCTGCAAGACGTCCTGCGCCGTCTCGGGTTCGGGCTACCTCATCTCCGCCAGCGTTATCGAGGGCATGCACGGTTGGCAGTTCCATACGCTGACCGAGGATATCCAGTTCACCACGTTCTGCGCCATTCACGGCATTCGCATTGGCTATGCGCCGGCGGAGTTCTTTGATGAGCAGCCGGTGACGTTTAAGGCGTCCTGGAAACAGCGCATGCGTTGGACCAAGGGCTTCTACCAGGTCTTTTTTACCTACGGCAAGCATCTTGTCAAATCGACGTTCCGCTATCATCGCTTTGCTGCCTACGACATGTTTATGACGATCGCACCGGGCATGCTGCTGTCCCTGATCTCCATGCTCGCCAACGCGACCTTCCTCATCGTGGGCGGACTTTCGCATGGCTTCTTGGCCACCGAGGTCGAGATGCAGGCTTGTGCCGCCTCGCTCATTATGACCTTCGTGATGATGTACCAGACTTTCTTTATCCTGGCGCTACTCACGACCATCTTCGAGTACAAGCACATTCATTGCGCGCAAAAGTGGCGTTTGGTGACCAACCTGTTTACCTTCCCGATCTTTATGTTCAGCTATATTCCCATCACGGTGGCAGCCCTGTTCCTGAAGGTCGACTGGGTCCCGACGCAGCATGCTGTCAACGTTACCCTCGACGAGGTCATGCAAGGCGCCAAATAACCATCACCAAAACCACCGCAAAGGGGACAGGCACCTTTGTGGTGGTTTTTGCGTTTGAGTAGCTGTCCATGGAGGTGCACGATGTCCTACATCCCATTTTGGATTTGCATCTTTGCCGGTGCGGTGGTTGATGCCCGTGAGCGGCGGTTTCCGAATGCGCTTGCCGGTGCGTGTGCGGTGGC
>DBGDZK010000082.1:0-44326 GCA_048373195.1 Collinsella sp. | reverse complement strand
ATTTTGGCAACCAAACGTCAAAAGCTACCATCGTTGCCAACCCACCGACTCTTAGGAGCTTTGCATGGAGCAACTCATCGCCATCATCGAAAAGGGGCAGCCCTTTTTCAACGCGATCGCCCGCAACAAGTACCTCAAGGCGATCCGCGACGGTTTTATCTCCGTCATCCCCATCATCATCTTCTCGTCCATCTTCTGCCTGGTAGCCTCGGTTCCCAATATCTGGGGTTTCTACTGGCCCGATGACATCAACAACGCCCTGTGGAAGTGCTACAACTACTCCATGGGCATCCTGGCCATCGCCTGTGCCGCCACCACGGCCAAGCACTTCGCCGACGCTCAGAACCGCGATCTGCCCAAGAACAACCAGATCAACTTCATCTCGTGCATGTGCGCGGCCATCATCGGCTTCTTGCTCCTTTCGAGCGACACGATCGCCACGGACGCTGCCAGCGGCTTCAACACCACCTACCTTGGTTCCAAAGGCCTGCTGACCGCCTTCATCGCTGCGTTTGTGACTGGCATCATCTACAAGTTCTTCATTAAGCGCAACATCACCGTCAAGATGCCCGAGCAGGTTCCGCCCAACATTTCGCAGACCTTTAAGGACATCATCCCCTTCTCCGTCTGCATCACCGTCTTTTGGGTCTTTGACATCGCCTTCCGCGCTGCTTTTGGCTTCTGCTTTGCCCAGGGCGTCATCCAGGTGTTCCAGCCCCTGTTCACCGCTGCCGACGGCTACATCGGCCTCGCTGTGATCTACGGCGCTATGAGCCTGTTCTGGTTCGTCGGCGTCCACGGCCCCTCGATCGTCGAGCCCGCCATCGCCGCCGCCCTCGTTGCCAACATGACCGACAACCTGGCTGCGTTCCAGGCCGGCCAGCACGCTTCCGCTGTCCTGACCCAGGGTGCCCAGTACTTCGTCGTCTGCATGGGCGGCACCGGCGCCACGCTCGTCCTGGTCTTTATGTTCTGCTTCCTGGCCAAGTCTCAGGAGATGCGCGCCGTCGGTAAGGCCGCCATCGTCCCCGTCTGCTTTGCCGTCAACGAGCCGCTGCTGTTCGCCGCGCCCATCGTGCTCAACCCCGTCTTCTTTGTCCCGTTTGTCTTTGCCCCGATCGCCAACATCTGGATCCTCAAGATCTTTATCGACTTCTTGGGCATGAACGGCTTTATGTACACCCTGCCTTGGACCGTCCCCGGCCCCATCGGCACCATCATGGGCCTGGGCTTCCAGCCGCTCGCTTTTGTGATGCTCGCCCTTATCCTGGTCGTCGACTTCGTTCTGTACTACCCGTTCTTCCGTGCCTATGACGCCCAGAAGTGCGCCGAGGAGGCCGAGATCTCCCAGGAGGAGCTCGCCGCCAAGAACGCCGAGAAGGCCGCCAAGCTCAACGATGCCTTCCAGGGCAAGGCTGACGCCAAGAGCGTTGCCGCCGGCGCTGCTGCCGAGGCCGTGAAGGCCGACTCCCCCGCCGCTTCCGCAGCACCCGCTGCCGAGACAACGACCGCCAGCGACCTCAACGGCAAGCGCGTGCTCGTGCTCTGCCAGGGCGGCGGAACCTCGGGCCTGCTCGCCAACGCGCTGGCCAAGGCCGCCAAGGAGCGCGGCATTAACCTCGAGACCGCTGCCGAGGCCTATGGCAACCACGTGGACATGCTCCCCGACTTTGACCTGGTCGTCCTGGCCCCGCAGGCCGCAAGCTACCTGGCCGACCTGCAGAAGGACTGTGAGCGCGTGGGCAACAAGTGCGTCGCCTGCCGTGGCAAGCAGTACATCGAGCTCTCCCAGAACGGCGACAAGTCTCTCGCCTTCGTGAGTGAGCAACTTTCGAAGTAAGTAACGCCCAGGGCCAGCCGACCATCCAAGACCGGCTGGCCCTTCGATTTAGACGATTGGATCATCATGTCCGTTAATCCTGCTAGCGTCACCAACCCGCCCGCGCAGTTTCCCGAGGACTTTGTCTTTGGCGGCGCCACCGCTGCCTACCAGGTAGAGGGCGAGACCCGCACTCACGGTAAGGGCAAGGTTGCCTGGGACGACTTTCTGGAGGCCCAGGGGCGCTTCTCCCCCGATCCCGCTTCGGACTTCTACAACCAGTACCCCGTCGACCTGGAGCTGTGCGAGGAGTTCGGCATCAACGGCATTCGTCTCTCCATCGCCTGGAGCCGCATCTTCCCCAACGGCACCGGCGAAATCAACCCCGAGGGCGTCCAGTTCTACCACGATCTCTTCGCCGAGTGCCACAAGCACCACGTTGAGCCGTTTGTCACGCTGCATCACTTCGATACGCCGCTTCCCCTCTTTGAGAAGGGCGACTTCCTCAACCGCGAGACCATCGACGCCTTTGTGGACTTTGCCACCTTCTGCTTTAAGGAGTACGCCGACCAGGTGACCTACTGGTTCACCTTTAACGAGATCTGGGCCGACGCCTCCAACACCTACATCGAGGGCACCTTCCCCGGTGGCGTCAAGGCGCATCTGGCCGAGGCCTTCCAGTGCGAGCACAACATGATGCTCGCCCACGCCAAGGCAGTACTGGCCTTCCACAACGGCGGTTTTAAGGGCAAGATCGGCGTCATTCAGTCGCTGGAGTTTAAGTATCCGCTCAACGAGAACGACCCCGCCGACATCAAAGCCGCCAACAACGAGCACGTGCTGCAAAACCAGTTTTTGCTCGACGCCACCTTCCGCGGCGACTACGCACCCGACACCCTCGAGTGCGCCAACCGCCTGGCCGCCGTCTCGGGCGGCACCATCGAAATCCTGGACGAGGACCTCAAGATTATGCGCGAAGCCGCGCTTTACAACGACTACCTGGGCGTTAACAACTACCAGTGCCGCTTCTTGAAGGCTTACGATGGCGAGAACGACCTGCACCACAACGGCACGGGCGAAAAGGGCACCGGCCGCTGGCGCGTTAAGGGCATTGGCGAGCACGTGAACAAACCCGGCATCCCTACCACCGACTGGGACTGGATCATCTATCCCGAGGGCCTGTTCGATCTGCTCGTCTACATTAAGCAGCGCTACCCCAACTACAAGCAGATCTTCATCACCGAGAACGGCATGGGCTACAAAGACCCCTACAAGGACGGTTTTGTGGACGACCAGCCGCGCATCGACTACATCGAGCAGCACCTGCGCTGGTTGCTCAAGGCCATGGAGGTGGGCGTCAACGTGGGCGGCTACTTCCTGTGGAGCCTGCAGGATCAGTTCTCCTGGACCAATGGCTACAACAAGCGTTACGGCTTCTTCTACGTTGACTTTGAAACCCAGAAGCGCACGCCCAAGGCAAGCGCATACTGGTATAAGCACGTAGCCGAGACCCGTCGTCTGGACTAGCGGCTCGCGGGGCTGCCCCGCTCACATAACCTGCTCCCCATTTCTCAGCCGGGGGCGGCACGTCACACGGCGCGCCGCCCCCGGCCTTTTTGGGCGGTTCGGGGTCCGTTTGTCTCAATCTGTAACATCTAGCCGAGTTTTTGGGTCCTAGCTGTTACAGATTGAGACGAACAGGATTGCTCTTTCCGAAGAATCTAAATCTGTAACACGTAGCCCGCTTTTGACCGTCTACCTGTTACAAATCGAGACAAACGGAGTAGGACCTAACCCCGTATGTCCCTAACAGTCGAGCGTTCGACCAGCGTGCTCGGCACATGAATCGCCTCGATAGACGAGCTCTCTCCAATCGCCGCCTCAAACGCAAGCTTACCGACACCGCGCAAATCAAATCGCAGCGTCGTCAGCCGATTGTGAGGAACAAGTCCCTCGAGTGCGTCGTCGATACCAACCACGCTCACGTCGTCGGGCACGGACAGGCCCGCGTTCTCGAGCGCGGCGATAACGCCCAGCGCCATCTGGTCATTTGCCGCAAGCACGGCAGTCGGCGTCTGCGACCCGCCGGCAAGCACCTCGGCCGCAATCCGCTCGCCCATGGCGTACCCACTGTCCGCACTCCAATCGCCACGCAGCATCGGAGCGGCATCGACATGAGCACGACCCAGCGTATCGCGCCAACCGGCCTCACGAAAACGCGAGGAAATCGAGTTTTCCGGACCCGCCACAAACCGCATATTCGAGTGACCATGTTCCAGCAGATAATTGGTCAACAGCTCGCACGAACCATACTGGTCGGAGTCGATCGTCGTGCAGCGCGGATGCGCATACATGGACAGGATGACCGTTCGCACTCCCGGCTGGGGAACAAACTCCTCAAAATCGGGAGCCATGCGGTTCATGTTGAGAATCATGCCGTCGACGGGTCGCTCGACCATGCGGCGCGAGGCATCGGCAAGTGCATAGGGCTTGTCGCCGCCCATCTCGATCATAGTGACGGCAAAATCGTGCTCGCGCGCCGCTTGCATGATACCCTCGAGCGTCGCCAGGTTACCGACACGTGTGATGTTGTACATGCACAGGCCAATAGAACGATACGACCCGCCGCGCAACGCCGCTCCAGCAAAATTGGGACGAAAGCCCAGCTCTTCCATGGCGGCCAGCACACGCTTGCGCGTCTTTTCCGTCACGTTGGGCATACCGTTGACCACGCGAGACACAGTCTGGCGGCTCACGCCAGCGAGCGCCGCAACCTCTGCCGCGCTCGCCGAACGACCATTCCTTGTCTGCTGATCCATGCCTTCCACGCTAACCTGCTTCCCAACTATTCCCCGCGCCCATGGCGCATCGTACATACATTGATAACGTGCTCATGATACCCGAGCCATATACCACAACATGAAAACTTCTGTCAATCAAAACCGCTTACCGAACAAATACAACCGTTCGCGGCTGTTTGAAGTTGTTTTGTTTCTATACATCCCAGCCGGATGCTAACGTGCTCATTGTCAAATGTTCACGTGCTCATTTTGGTTTTAATCATTTTAAGATAGTGTTTATCGGGCTTTTTCACCGCTGAACGCTAACCAGGGAGCCTCCTGAGCGCAAACGCACAATATCGAACAGCGAGACGAGAGGGTGTATGCATATGTCTTTGCTAAACCGCGTACAGCAGCTGCCGAAGGGCTTTGTTTGGGGCGCCGCAACCGCCGCGTACCAAACGGAAGGTTCCACGAAGGTGGCAGGCAAGGGTAAGACCATGTGGGACGATTACCTTGTCGCCCAGGGTCGCTTTTTGCCCGACCCGGCCAGTGATTTCTACAACCGCTACGAGGAGGATATCCGCCTTTCTGCCGAGCATGGACTCAACGCCATTCGTGTGTCCATCGCCTGGACCCGCATCTTCCCCAACGGCGACGATGCCGAGCCCCTCGCCGAGGGCGTTAAGCACTACCACGAGCTGTTCGCCTGCTGCAAAAAGTATGGCGTCGAGCCCTATGTGTCCCTGCATCACTTTGACTCCCCCGCCGCCCTGTTCAACCAGGGCGACTGGCTCAACCGCAAGACCGTCGACGCCTATGTGCGCTATGCCGAGTTCTGCTTCCGCGAGTTCCGCGAGGTCAAGAATTGGTTCACCATCAACGAGCTCATCAGCCTCTCGCACTCCCAATACATCCAAGGCAACTTCCCGCCCAACCATCACTTTGATGTGACGAGCGGCATCCAGAGCCAGCACAACGAGCTCGTTGCCCACGCCCGCGCCGTCAACCTGTATAAGGATCTTGACGAGACCGAGCACCTGGGCGGACGCATTGGCATGGTCAACGTCCTGACGCCGGCATATCCTGCCACAGACTCGCCCGCCGACCAGCACGCCGCCGACCTGTACAACGCCTTCTACACCGACTTCATCATGGACGGCGCCTTCCTGGGTCACTACTCCGCGCGCACCCTCTCACTCATCAACGAGATTCTGCGTGCCAACAACGCCACACTTACGGTTGAGGACAGCGACATGGAGGAGCTCGCCAAGGCGGCGCCCCGCAACGATATGTTCGGCCTCAACTACTATCAGTCGGCGTTTATCGCCGCCTACGATGGCGAGTCAACCAACAGCTTTAACGGCACCGGAGACAAGGGCACCTCGTGCTTTAAGTTTAAGGGCGTCGGGCAGCAGGTCGATATGCCGGGTATCCCCACCACCGACTGGGATTGGCTCATCTACCCGCAAGGCCTCTACGACACGCTCAAGCACATCAGCGCCACCTATCCCAACCTCCCCGTCATCTATATCACCGAAAACGGCCTGGGCCACAAGGACCCCGAGCCCGACGCAAACGGCATCGTCGCCGATCCCGAGCGCATCGACTTTGTCGACCAGCACATGGAGAAGGTGCTCCAGGCGCGCGCCGAGGGCGTCGACGTCCAGGGCTACTTTATCTGGAGCCTGCAGGACCAGTTCTCGTGGGCCAATGGCTATAACAAGCGCTACGGCCTGTTCTACATCGACTTCGACACGCAAAAACGCTACATCAAGCAGTCGGCACTCTGGTACAAGGAGCTCGCCGACACTATGGCGGACGCGCAGTAGCGCATCGCCTCGCTTTCCCCCGAGAAGGGAGCGGCCCTATGCGATACAAACCCAGCCGCTCCCCTCTCTCCCCCTGGGACCGGCCCCGCCTGCACCCGGGCTTTTAGCAAGCGGGAGACCATATAGGTTTTCAACGTCCATGCCATTAAGATTTCATGCAAAGAGGAGCGTGAACTATGGAATCGATCGTTAAGTTCTTGGAGAAAGGTCAGCCGTACTTCGACAAGGTCTCTAAGAACATCTACCTTCAGGCCATTAAAGACGGCTTTTTGGCAGCAATGCCCATTATCCTGTCTTCTTCTGTCTTCCTGCTTATTTCGACCCTGCCGGGCGTTGTCGCCACGGTCGGCGGCTTTACGCTGCCCGACTGGTGGAACGTCGACGTCGTGAACTTCTGCAACAAGGTTTACAACTTCACGATGGGCGTCGTGGGCATCATGGTCGCCGGCACCACCGCAAGCGCGCTGACCGGCTCCAAGAACCGCCGCATGCCTGCCGGCAAGGCCATCAACGCCACGAGCACCATGGTCGCCGCCATGTGCGCTATGCTCATCTTGGCCGTTACCCAGACGAGTGCCAAGATCGACGGCGCCGATGTCTCGGTGTTCTTTACCGACAACATGGGCACCAAGGGCCTGCTGAGCTCCTTTGTCGCCGCATTTGCCACGGTCAACATCTATGCCTTCTGCATTAAGCGAGACATCACCATCAAGCTGCCCAAAGAAGTCCCCGGCGCCATCGCCCAGAACTTCCGCGACATCTTCGCCTTCAGCTTCTCCATCCTGTTTGTCGCCGTCATCGACGTTATCTGCCGCACCTGCTTGGCCGTCCCGTTTGCCAACGTCATCTCCACGCTGGTGAGCCCGCTGTTCGCCGCTGCCGATTCCTACGCCGGCCTCGCCCTCATCTGGTTCATGATCCC
This sequence comes from Collinsella sp., assembly GCA_048373195.1. Classification (GTDB taxonomy): domain Bacteria; phylum Actinomycetota; class Coriobacteriia; order Coriobacteriales; family Coriobacteriaceae; genus Collinsella. Next base: position 36,973 of record DBGDZK010000082.1, on the reverse strand, counting down.
GCTGTTCTGGTTCATGGGCATCCACGGCCCCTCGGTCGTTAAGCCTGCCCTCAACGCCGCGCTGTTTGGCAACATCACCACCAACCTCGCCACGCTGCAGGCCGGCGGTCACCCCGCCCTCGCCCTGACCGAAAACTTCGGTAACTACATCGGCGAACTCGGCGGCACCGGCGCCACGTTCATTGTCCCGATCATCTTCCTGCTCTTTATGCGCTCCAAGCAGCTCAAGGCCGTCGGCAAAGCCTCTGTCGTGCCCGTGATGTTCGCCGTCAACGAGCCGCTGCTGTTCGCCGCGCCCATCATCCTCAACCCGTACTTCCTGATCCCGTTCCTGTTTGCCCCCGTGGCCAACGTCCTCATTGGTAAGTTCTTCATCGACTTTTTGGGCATGAACGGCTTTATCTATGCCATGCCGTGGGCACTCCCCGGACCGATCGGCACCTTCATCGACACCAACTTCCAGCCGATCTCTCTGGTCCTGGTTGTCGTCCTGCTGGTCGTTGACTTCTTGATCTACTACCCGTTCTGCAAGGCCTACGACAACGTCCTGTGCAAGCAGGAGGCCGAGACCCTGGCCGAAGAAGAGGCCGAGGAGACCAAGGCCGTCAAGACCGCTGCCGCCCCCGCCGTTGAGGCTCCTGTTGTCGAGACCGCTTCTGCCACTGAGGCCTCCGCAGCTCCGTCCGCCCTTAAGGGCAAGGATCTGAGGGTTCTGGTTCTGTGCGCTGGCGCCGGCACCTCTGCACTGCTCGCCAACGCGCTTAAGGAAGGCGCCGACGAGCTGGGCATCGACATTACCGCCAACGCCGGTGCCTACGGCAGCCACTACGCCATCATGGACCAGTACAACGTCATCGTCCTGGCTCCGCAGGTTCGCACCTATTACAACGAGATGAAGGCCGACACCGACCGCCTGGGCATCACGCTGCTGTCGCCCAAGGGCAAACAGTACATCGACCTCACTAAGGATCCCAAGGGTGCCGTCGCCTGGATCGAGGAAAACCTCGAGGCATAAGACGCTGACACCACCTGCCGCTTGCAGACAATAAATGGCCCGTGCATCGATGTGTGATGCGCGGGCCATTTTGTTTAGACCGCACCCGTCCTCCTGTTCATCTCAATCTGTAACATCTAGCCGAGTTTTTCGGTCCTAGCTGTTACAGATCGAGATGAACGCACAGGCCAAGCCGAAAATCTCAATCTGTAACATGTAGACCGCTTTTGACCGCTTAGATGTTACAGATCGAGACAAACAGATGGGTCAATCCAATCAATCTAGATCTGTAACACCTGGCTGGTCATTTCACTCCTAACTGTTACAGATCGAGACAAACGGAATAAGCCGGGCCGAATTGTCTAAATCTGTAACATCTAGCCGAGTTTTCGGGTCCCACCTGTTACAGATTTAGACGAGCAGGCCGAGCACGTCTACGCCCGCAGATCCTTTACGCTGGAACGCTCGACCAACACGCCCGAGACGAGCGTACGGCTTCTGGAGCTCGGGGCTTCCAGACCTGCGACGACCTCATTAAGCGCACGGACGCCCAGCTCGCGGTGACGGAACTTCACCGACGTCAGAATCGAGTTGGGAATCGTCTTGTAAAGCTCGTCATCAAAGCCGATCACGGACACGTCGTCGGGCACACTGAGCCCTTTGTCACGTAGAGCCATCATCACGCCGTTTGCCATGCAGTCGTTAGCAGCGAGGACCGCCGTGCAATCGGCTTTATCGGCAAGCACAAGGCCCGCGGCATAGCCACTATCCGCATTCCAATCGCCTTGCAGAGGCTCGGGCGGCTCAATGCCATGCGCCTCGAGTGCCGCTCGCCAACCTTTCATACGGCACTGGCTCGACAGCGCTTCTTTCTTACCAGAGACGAAGTACACGTTCTTGTGCCCGTGATTCAAGAAGTACTCGCACGCCATGCGCGCGCCGCCCTCTTGATCGTCACTGACGGTGGAGCAGGTAGGATGTTCCATCGGTGTGATAATCACCGTCTTGAGGTCTTTCGGTGCCTCAAAAGTATCAAAGTCATCGACCATCTGACGCAGGTTGAAGATCATGCCATCAACAGGCAGCTGCGACATCCTACGCGCCGCTTCGGCAAGGGTCATCTTCTCCCCCGCCCGCTTTTTGATCATCGTGAGCGCAAAGCCGCGTTCTTCGGCGGCATCTGCGATACCGTCAATCATGTCCACGGCACCGCCCGACAAGTGGAACAGCACCACGCCGATGCACCCGTAACGGCCCAACTTGAGCGAACGCGCGGCAAAGTTCGCCCGGAACCCGAGCGCTTCCATTGCGGAATGGACCTTATCGCGTGTCGACTCTCGCACGCTACCGGGCTCGTTAATCACACGCGAAACCGTCTTGAGAGAAACACCCGCGGCAATCGCCACATCGTTCATTGAGACATTTTTCTTGTCCATCGTTGCCATTACTTCTCCAGTCGGTTTCGCATCGCTTGTTTTTTGCGTTCTAGCATACACTACCTGCCCGACTGACAAATCAGCCGTTTATCGGACAATATCGACCGTTCACCCGTAAATCCTTGTTGCTCTTCCAATAATGTCTTACGTTGTCATTAACGAAATGTCCTACGTTGTCATTTCGCAATGCCTTCCTTAAGCAGGAAGGTTTCCGGGCAGTCCTGACCATCCATCGACGATCAGTTCCATCCACATGCATCGCGCATTAAGTAGCAAAGGAGCTCTATGGACGCCATCGTAAAGATGCTCGAAAAGCATCAACCGTTCTTTGAGAAGATCTCGAGGAACATCTACCTCCAGGCCATCAAGGACGGATTCCTTGGGTGCATGCCCATTGTCCTCACCTCTTCGATCTTTCTGCTCATTGCCACCCTTCCCGGCGTAGTCGGCATCACGCTGCCCCAGCCGCTCATCGACTGGTGCAACAAGCTCTACAACTTCACCATGGGCGTCATGGGCATCATGGTTGCCGGCACCACTGCCAAGAACTTCACGGCATCCATGAACCGTCGTATGCCCGCCGGCAAAGTGCTCAACGACGGTTCCACCATGGTGGCCGCCCAGTGCAGCATGCTTTTGCTCGCTGTTACGCAGTTCACCACCAAGTTCAACGGCTCCGAACTTTCGGTCTTCGATTGCACCAGCATGGGCACGCGCGGTCTGTTCTCGGCCTATATCGCCGCGTTCATTACCGTTTGGGTCTATAAGTTCTGTGTCTCGCGCGATCTGACCATTAAGCTGCCCAAGGAGGTCCCGGGCGCCATCGCTCAGAACTTCCGCGACATTATCCCCTTTGGCGGCGCCGTCATCATCTGCGGCATCATCGATGTCGTCGTGCGTAACCTCATGGGCGTTCCGTTCTCCGAGCTGCTTATCAAACTGCTCTCCCCGCTCTTTACCGCTGCAGAAACCTATCCTGGCCTTATCCTTATCCAGGCGGCCACCGCGTTCTTCTGGTTCATCGGCGTCCACGGCCCCTCGATCGTCCAGCCGGGCATCGACCCCATCCGTCTTGCCAACCAGGCCGAGAACCTGCAGGTTCTGCTGGCCGGTGGTCACCCCGCCCATTCCCTCACCTTTAACATGTCGCTCGTGGGTGAGTTCGGCGGCACCGGCGCCACATTCATCGTGCCGCTTCTGCTGATTCTCTTTATGAAGTCCAAGCAGCTCAAAGCCGTCGGTAAGGCCTCGATTGTTCCTGTTGCCTTCGCCGTCAACGAACCGCTGCTCTTTGGCGCGCCGATGATCCTTAACCCCTACATGCTCGTCCCCTTTGTTGCCGCCGGCTGCGTCAACGTAAGTGTTGCCAAGTTCTTTATCGATAACGTGGGCATGAACGGCTTCTCCTTCGTGGTGCCTTGGGCCACCCCCGCCCCCATCGGCATCTTCATCACCACGAACTTCCAGCTTATCGCCCTGGTGTTTGTCGCAATCATCATATTGCTGGACGCCATCATCTACCTGCCGTTCTTGAAGGCATACGATAAGCTGCTCTGCGACCAGGAGGCCGAACGCGCCGCCGAGCTGGGTCTTGAGTCCGATGGTGCTGCCACCATCGCCGCCAACGCCCCTGCGCCCGTTGTCGAGCAGGCTACCGCTTCCGTCGAGCCGACCGCCGCTGCCGCCGACAGCAAGCCTGTCGCCGATCAGCCCGAGCCCGCCGCCGACGCATCCGCTAAGAAGGACGTCGATGGCCTGAAGGTCCTCGTCCTGTGCGCCGGCGCCGGCACCTCTGCCATGCTTGCCAACGCCATCAAGGAAGGTGCTGCGCAGACCGGAGAGAACATCGCTTCCTCCGCAGGCGCCTATGGCCAGCACACTGCCATCATGGATCAGTACGACGTTATCGTGCTTGCCCCGCAGGTCCGTAGCTACTACAACGACATGAAGGCCGACACCGATCGCCTGGGCATTAAGCTGCTCGCCCCGCGCGGTAAGGAATATATCGACCTTACCCGCGACCCCGCTGGCGCCATCAAGTGGCTCCGCGAGAACCTCGACTAGTTTCCTCCCTCTGTTGGTGCCCGGATCCCCAGTTCGGGCACCCCTCCCTATTCGAATCCCACAGAAAGGATGACTCATGAACAACCCCATGCAGTTCCCCGACGGCTTTGTGTTTGGCGGCGCCACCGCTGCTTACCAGGTTGAGGGCGAGACCCGTACGCACGGCAAGGGCAAAGTGCCCTGGGACGATTTCCTGGCTGCTCAGGGTCGCTTCTCCCCCGATCCCGCAAGCGATTTCTACAACAAGTACCCGGTCGATATCGACCTGTGCCAGCGCTTCGGCATCAACGGTATCCGCGTCTCCATCGCTTGGAGCCGCATCTTCCCCAACGGCACTGGCGAGATCAACCCCGAAGGTGTCGCCTTCTATCACGAGCTCTTTGCCACCTGCAACAATGCTGGCGTTATTCCCTATGTCACGCTCGATCACTTTGATACGCCCGAGGCCTTTTACCAGAACGGCGGCGAGGGCTTCCTGACGCGCACGACGATCGACGCCTTTGTCGAGTACGCCAAGTTCTGCTTTGCCGAGTTCACCGAGGTCAAGCACTGGTTCACGTTTAACGAGATTCCCGCGACCGCCGAGGGCAGCTTTATCGTCGGCAACTGGCCGCACGGCGAGAAGTATCGCCTGGACAAGGCTTTCCAGCTCATGCACAACATGATGGTGGCCCACGCCAAGGCTGTCGTCGCCTTCCATGAGGGCGGCTTTGAGGGCGAGATCGGCATTGTCCAGAACCTGGAGCCCAAGTATCCCCTCGATCCCAACAACGCCGCCGACTGCGAGGCAGCTCGCATGGCCGACGTCATCAACAACCGCTGGGTACTCGACGCCACTTTCCGCGGCCACTATGCAGCCGACACCATGGAGGCTGCGACCAAGCTGGCCTCTATCGCCGGCGGCGAGCTCGACGTCCGCGACGAGGACATCGCCGCGCTGACCGCCGCGCTCCCCTACAACGATTGCCTGGGCGTCAACACCTACAAGTGCCAGTTCCTGCGTGCCGCCGAGGGCGAAAACGACATCAACCACAATGGCACCGGCGACAAGGGCTCCTCGCGCTGGTTCCTCAAGGGCGTGGGCGAGGCATGCGTGCGTGAAGGCGTTCCCACCACCGATTGGGACTGGATTATCTATCCCGAGGGCCTCTACGACCTGGTGCTCCGCATTAAGAACGATTACCCCAACTACAAGAAGATCTACATTACCGAGAACGGCATGGGCTATAAGGACGACTTTGAGGACGGCTTTATTGACGACGCCCCTCGTATCGATTACATGCGTCAGCATCTCGCATGGATCCTCAAGGCGATTGACGGCGGCGTAAACGTCGACGGCTACTTCGTGTGGTCGCTGCAGGACCAGTTCTCCTGGACCAACGGCTACAACAAGCGCTACGGCCTGTTCTACATCGACTTTGAGACCCAGAAGCGCTATCCCAAGGCGAGCGCGTACTGGTACAAGAACGTCTCGGAGACCGGCCTGCTTATGGCCTAACTTTTGCCGCATACCCCCTGTCGGCCGCATACGAATCCCTCCACGGGTTCGCATGCGGCCTTTTTTGTTTTTGGTGAGCCCGTGCGGGCCGTTTATCTCGATCTGTAACATCTAGCAGGGATTTTCAATCCTAACTGTTATAGATTTAGACGAACGGGCGACCAGGGCTGAAAGATCTCAATCTGTAACACGTAGCCCACTTTTAACCGTCTAACTGTTACAGATCGAGACAAACGCCACAGGTCAATCCCTTTAATCTCAATCTGTAACATCTAGCCGAGCTTTTCGGTCCCAGTTGTTACAGATTGAGACAAACGGAATCGGCCAGGCAGAAAATCTAAATCTGTAACATCTAACGAGCATTTGATCGCCTAGTTGTTACAGATCGAGACAATCAGATGGTCAAATCCTCACTTTCCAGGCAGCTACGAAGCGCTCCTCTTTCTTAATTATTATCGGCATCACGAACACACTTCGGTATCTTTTAATGCCAAAATGATACCGAAAGCGTGTTCGAGAATACGGATAATTCCATGCGTTAGCCCAATCAAGCCCCAGGCTTACAAACTCCGTTATTGTTCAGAATGCCAATGCATTCGCGTTTGCGCGTCATTTCGCGTCACTTTGACGCGCATAATGACACGCAAATTTTTTCGTGTCATAATTTTGACGCGTAAAATGACGTGTAAAATTTTTACGTGTTATTTTTCACGTCAAATTGAAGCGAAACGGAGCATCACAATGCAAGAATCCAAAGATCTTGAATTCAAGGAATGCGTCACCAATTCGTTCCTTAAAACCGTCTCCGCTTATGCAAATGGCACGGGAGGACGCGTTCTATTTGGAATTAACGACGACGGAGAAGCCGTTGGCCTCGATGACCCCAAGCAGACCTGCCTGGATATCGAAAACAAGATTAACGATTCGATCATCCCCCAGCCCGATTACTCCCTAAAGATCGACGAGCCCGATGCAACCGTGGAGCTTACGGTCTTTCCCGGCAGATCGAAGCCTTACCTATACCGCTCGAAGGCATACAAGCGCAATGACACCGCGACCATTCCAGTTGATACCCTAGGCCTTTCGCGTCTTGTACTCGAGGGTCAAAACCTCTCCTTTGAGCAGCTCCCGGCAAACAAACAAGATTTATCTTTCACCGTTTTAGAGAATCGTCTAACAGCAAAACTTTCGCTTCAGTCATTCACAACCGATACTCTCAAAACCCTTGGCCTGCTTGATGAAACCGGAACCTACAACAACGCGGCAGAACTGCTCGCGGACGAGAATGGCTTCCCGGGTATCGACATCGCAGTGTTTGGTGAAACTATCAACCTCATTAAGCAGCGCAAGACTCTTGAACATGCATCCGTTCTAGCGGAAATTGACGGAGCCCTTGAGCTTTTCGAAGCCCAGTACTGCTACGAAGAGATCCAGGGGATGGAGCGGATCCGCAAGGAGCTCATTCCGCTCGAAGCATTCCGCGAGGCCATTACCAATGCAGTCGTTCATAGGACTTGGGATGCGCCCGCACACATCCGCATCTCGATGTTCGACGACCGTGTGGAAGTCGCTTCGCCCGGCGGCTTGCCGGCAAGCATGACCGTCGATGAATATCTGTCCGACATGCTATCCGTTAGACGCAATCGTATTCTTGCCGAAGTCTTTTTGCGCCTGGGTCTTATCGAAGCCTTTGGAACGGGCATCATGCGAATTCGCGATACCTATAAGGACAGCGTCAGAAAGCCCCGGTTTCAAGTTTCGGATAACGCCATTGTGGTAACACTTCCCCTACTCATGGATAACCCGGGGCTCAAAGGCGACGAACTTATCGTATTCGGACTGCTGAGCGGAGTACACCCTCAATCGACAAGCGAGCTTGCGGCCAAAGTCACCTTTAGTCGCTCGAAGCTTCTTCGCATCCTCAAAAAACTCGTTGAGACAGGCCTGGCGACAGTTGAAGGCACCGGCAGAGGGCAGAAGTATCGCCTGCTACGCTAGTTAGCAAATGACCTGCGCGTGCTCCTCGATGGCGGCGCGGTCTTCGGCGGAGATGCTCGGCTCGCACACTACGGCGTCCAGGCTGTCCAGGCGGCAGAAGGTGTAGAAGTCGCGCTTGCCGATCTTGCTGGAGTCGGCGATCAGATAGCGCGAGTCGGCCTTGCTAAAGGCGAGCTGCTGGATGCGGCCCTCTTCCATGTTGGATGTGGACACGTCGCCGTCCAGAATGCCGTTTGCGCCGATAAAGGCTGCGTCGATCCCCAGTGCGCGCAAGGTGTCCTCGGCCGTAGGGCCCACAAAGGCGGCGGTGCGGCGGCGGTACACGCCGCCCACCAGGCACAGTTCGCAGTCTTCGCGCGCCTCGAGCAGGTTAAACACCGAAAGCGAATTGGTCACAATGCGCAGGCGAAACGCCGGCAGCATCGAGGCCATCTGCTCAACCGTGGTGCCCGTGCCCAAAAAGATGGTCGAGCCTTCCTCGATAAGCTCCACAGAACGGCGCGCAATCTGCAACTTTTCCTCGGCATGCTTCGTGCGCTTTTCGCTGTGCGAATACTCATGGCGCAGCATAGCGTGTGGACGGCCCTGCGCACTGCGGGCTCCGCCGTGCACGCGCTCGATCTCGCCCAGGCTCGCAAGCTCCTCAAGGTCACGGCGGATCGTCATATCCGAGACACCTAACGCATCCGAAATCTCCTTGACCGAGACCGTTCCCTGTTCCTCGAGCAGCTGCCGAACCTTATCCTGTCGCTCCGCTTTAATCACGATGAGTCCTCGCTGTTCCACGCTCACGTCAATTCAAACAATAACGAACAAATTGTATCAGACTCGCGCGCGTCAGAAATGAACGCCCGCACAGCTCCAATCATCACTTTTTTGAGAAAAATACCCCCTGCTTTAGTGGGGTGTAGTGATAATCTCGCGTGTTCGCGCTACAGTTTGTCGGAAATACCTCGATGTTAGGAACCAAATGATCACTTCCGAGCTTTTCGGCACCGCGCCGTGCGGTACCCCCGTTCATCGTTACACCCTCAACGGGCCCGAGATCTGCGTTCGCATTATGGACTATGGCGCCACCGTGCTGGGTATCGATGTGCCCGACATTCCCGGCAACGTGCGCGATGTGGTGCTGGGCTTCGATAAGCTCGAGGATTACTTTGACAACCCCGCCTGCTTTGGCGCGACCATCGGCCCCGTGGCCAACCGCACTGCAGGTGCCACGATCACTATCGCTGGCACGGACTGGCATATGCCGGCCAACGAAGGCGCCAACAACCTGCACAGCGACCTTGAGCATGGTCTGCACAAGCGCGTGTGGGACGTTGAACTCGACGAGGTCCACAATGCCGTGCGCATGACCACCTCGCTTGAGGATGGCGAGCTGGGCCTGCCCGGCAACCGCACCTTTACGGCCGTGTTTACCGTGACACGCACCGGCCGCTTCCGTATCGAATACGGCTGCGAGAGCGACCGCGCCACCTACGTGTCCATGACCAACCACACGTACTTTAACCTTGCCGGCCATAACGCCGGCATGGACTGCGAGCACTTCTTTGTTGCCAACGCTGCCCACTACCTGCCCATCAACGAGCAGAACATCCCCACCGGCGAGATTGCTCCGGTCGAGGGCACGCCGTTTGACTTTCGCGAGCTGCGCCCCGTCGCGCCTGGCATGGAGACCGACGATCCGCAGATTAAGCAGGCCCGTGGCTACGATCACTGTCTGTGCATCGATGGCTATCAGTACGGCCGCAATCTGCGCCGCGCCCTGCACGTCGAGGAGATGTGGACCGGTCGTGAGCTGGACTACTACACCACCGCCCCGGGCGTGCAGCTCTACACCGGCAACTGGCTGGGCGACGAGCACGCCAAGGACGATGCCAACTATGGCTGGGGCGCCGGCTTTGCCCTCGAGGCAGAGATGTACCCCGACACGCCGCACCAGCCGCTGTTCCCACAGGGCATTGTGGGCCCGGGTCACCCCTACAGCAATGTGATCGAATACCACTTTATGAGGCACTAAGCCCACAGCGCGACATATCGCACAGCAGCGCCCGCCGGCACCACCGCCGACGGGCGCTTTGCTACCTAGTCATTGGGGACGTTCTTACATGACTAGTTGGATGGGGTCGGGATTGGAGCTGGGGAGATAGCGGATTTCTAGCTCTATGCCGAGCGCCTGCAGTTCTTTGAGGGCAGCAACGTCTGCGTCGCTCACGGCAACCGCGGGCGTTATGGGGCGCTTGCCCTCCCCTGTCTGCATATGGCCAATGTTGATTTTGGTAATCGGCACACCGCCCTTAACCAGCGCGAGCGCATCGGCAGGTGAGGCCACCATGATCAGAATCAACTGGCGCGGCGTTGCGGTATGAATGATGTCGACGGTCCTTTGCACCGAGAAAAACCGTGTCCAAACGCCTTCTGGCGCCGCTACCCTCATGGGTGCCCATTGGCGCGAATCTGCCGCGATCTCATCGTTGACGATTAGGACAAGGTTGGAGCCCACGGCCTCGTTCCACAGCTCAACGTCTTGCCCGTAAATGAAACGGTCATCGATACGCGTGAGAAGGATCTTGGGTTGAGCCATGGCTGCCCCATTCTGTTTGAGACCCATACGAGCGGGACGTCAGCCACCAACCCAACAGCTGGTCAAGCGCCAAATGGACGTCGCAGACATCACGTCTCCAATATTAGTGCATTTAAAGTGAGAAAAGCCGTCAGAGCACTTGCGCGGATGTGCGATGTCCCGTATCATAGACAGCCGTTGACGCCTCAGTTGCGTCATCACATGGCCGCCAGCGTAGCTCAGTTGGTAGAGCACCGCTCTCGTAAAGCGGGGGTCACCGGTTCGAGCCCGGTCGCTGGCTCCATTGCACAAGATAGCCGCCTTCGGGCGGCTTTTTTGTTGCCGATTTCTAGCACGCATCCGCCAATCCAAGCACAACGCCGCCGGCAACTCCCCTACTCAACAACAAGCCCCGCCAACCGCAATCCCAAAAGGAACCGCGATCAGCGGGGCTCAAGTCCGCTTCCCTAGAGGAATCACGCCATCAGACGAACAGCTCAGCCGAGCAGCTCGCTACTCCTCCCAGTAAGCATCTGCAAGCAGCTTAAAGCAGATCTTCTTGACCGGCTGCGCGCCATCGTCCGGGAACTCGAGCGTGGGCATATGAGGCTCGCCGGCAACGAACAGTGCAAACTTATCGTCGGCAAGATCGCCGGGGATCGAGGCGTCTGAATCGACCAGGTCGTAGTCGTCCTTCTCGTCAAACTCCTGGACCAGCGTCAGGCTGCCCGTGGCGACCTTAAAGGCCTCGCGACCCTCGACGTCGATCTGCAGGTCGTGATAGCGCTGATGCGTCTCATAGTGGGCCTCGGCCTCCGGACGCGTCGTGGGGGCCATGACGTTCGCAAAGACCTTGTCGCCCAGAATCGGATGGCTGCCGACCTCGAGCTGCGCCGGGTCGTTCTCCTCGAGCCAGTCGATCAGCACATCGAGGCCCTTGAGCATTCCGCGGTACTCCTCGATATCGCCCAATGCACCGTAAATCATCTAAATCCCCTCTCGGATCGCTTCTTTGGCGGCTACTCGGCAAACGCGTTACCGACGCTGTTGCCACCCACATACGTCTCGACCAGGGTAAGGTCGGGATTGAACACGACAACGTCGGCGTCGCGCCCCGACATAATGCTATCGCACTTGTCGTCGACATGAGCTAGCAAGCGATGCCGGGACCGACGCCCAAGCCCTTACAGCTCGGTCACGACAACGCCGTTGTAGACCTCGTCCCAACGGTCCATGACCAGATGGCCGGTCATAGGATCCATGGCGTTGAGCTTGCCGCAAGTGTTGGCGGTTCGCAGCACCGTCTCGTCGTCTGCGCCAGCAGCGATGGCATGCGCGAAGCCTGCGATAGTGGAGTCACCAGAGCCCGTTGCGTTAACGGCAGGGATATCGGGCGTCTTTGCGCGGAACGCACGGCCATTGTGGAAGCCAACGGAGCCGGCAGCGCCCATGGACACGACGACCCAGGGGATATCGGAGAAGCGGGCGTCAGAAGCGAGCGCGGCGCGGAGCTCGTCCACATCGTCGGTGGTAAAGCTCGTGCCCAGAAGGCCGTTGATCTCGGTCAGGTTAGGCTTGACCAGCTCGGGCTTAATTTCGGACTTAAGGGCGGCCTCGAGCGAAGCGCCCGAGGTATCGAGCAGCACCTTGGCGCCGGCGTTCTCGGCAATGCCCGTGATCTTGGCATAGTAGTCTGCCTCGACACCGCGGGGCAGAGAACCCGAAATGGTGACAACGTCGGCCTTGCCCGCAAGCTCAGTAAATTTGGCGGTAAAGGCATCGAGCTCCTCGGGGGCAATTGTCGGGCCGCTCTCGAGCAGCTCGGTCTGGTTGCCGGCGTGGAGAATGTTGAGGCAAATTCGAGTCTCGCCCTTGATGGGCACAAAGTCGTTGTTAATACCGTTGGCGTCCATGAGCTCAGCCATGTAGGCGCCCATGTGGCCGCCGAGCAGACCGGTTGCCACAACGTCGTCGCCCAGCTGACCCAGCACACGGGCCACGTTGAGGCCCTTGCCGCCAGCGGTCTTTTCGGGCGTCACACGGTTAACGTCGTCGATAATGAGCTCATCGAGCTGATAGCGCGTATCGACAGACGGGTTCATCGTAACGGTGAGGATCATTTTTAGCTCCTTATCTCGCAGGCTCCTTGTGCCTCGCGATACGAGTCGACAAAACGGAATTACAGAATCTCAATCGTGAACGAGCGAACGACGGTCTCCTTGGGCTTGGCGACAAGGCAGCCGCGCTTATGCTCAAGTACGTCGTCCTCATCGGAGCAGGTCGAGAGGCCGCCCCAGGGTTCAACTGCCACAAAATCGCCCTCGGGCTTACTCCACACAATGAGATACGGGAAGCCCTCGAAGCTCAGGCGAACGCCCTTGTCCTCCCCCTTCTTAGAAAGCGTGACCTGGCGGCTCTCGAGCACGTCAAAGATGGTCTCCGCAAAATCGAAGAGCTCGTGCGACAGGGGCAGCGTCTTTCCCACCATGGGGTTCTTGGAGCGGTTTGCCACGTCAATCAATCCAGTCGAGGGAACGGCGGTGCAGAGCTCCGCAGCCTCGTCTTTCTCAAAGCGCAACTCGTAGTCCGTATAGGCCTCGCCCTCATCGAGCGGACACCTAAAGCCGGGATGACCGCCGATAAAGAACGGCATGTCCTCGGTTCCCTCGTTGGTCACCTCATAGGAGACGCGCACGGCATCCCCCTCAAGCGTATAACGAGCGACAAGCTTAAACGGGTACGGATAATCGCTCAGCAGCGCGGCGTTATCCTCCGAAGCCAGGCACATCGCCAACTCGTTCTCGCCTTGGCTCAGCAGCTTCCACTCCTGTTTGCGCGCAAACCCGTGGCGAGCGAGCTTTACATGATGCCCGGCAAATGTCATGGCGCTGTTGTCGCGCAAGCCTCCGCAAATCGGGAAGCAAATCGGTGCCTGGCCGGACCACACGGCGGGATCGCCCTGCCACAAGTACTCGCGACCTCCGGCCTCAATCGAGGTAAACGAACCACCAGCCGTGGACACCTTAATAGAAATCGAATCGTTGGAGAGAGCGTATTCCATTGCCCATCCTTTCGAACAACTGCTTTTTTGCTCGCAAGAACCCGTCTCGGCCCTGACCAAAGGACAAACCCGCACGTTCATCGATGCGTCCGGTATCCCAGCCATGCAACGGGGTACCATACAGACATTGATGCAATTACAGCTGAAAGGCCTTCTTATGCGAACCATCATCCTCTACGCCTCGCGCCATCACGGCAATACGAAAAAGCTCGTGGACGCCATCGTCGAGGCACACCCCGAGATCGATACCCTCGACGTGAAGTCACTCGGTAAAAACGAGTATCCCAACCTGCACGAATATCATCTGATCGGTGTCGCCACGGGAATCTATTACTCCGAGATCGACAAGGACATGGCACGCGTGCTCACTAACGTGCTGCAGCCGCAGGACAAGGTGTTTGGCCTTATGACTTACGGTGGCAAAAACAAGTGGTACGGCAAGGATATCGATGGCATCTGCCGCATGAGGCAGGCCATCTTTATGGGTGTCTACGGCTGCCCCGGCTTTGATACGTGGGGACCGTTCAAACTCACCGGCGGTGTCCAAAAGGGACACCCGACCGCTGAGGAAATTAAGGGCGCCGTCGACTTCTTCGACAAGATCGAAGACGAATATGGCGACATCATTGTCGAAGAGTACGCCAAGCGTGAGAAGCGCCTAGCATACGAGAAGGAGCATCCTGCGGGAGGTCTTGTGGCCGGCGTTAAGCGCACGGCAAAGAAGATTGCTAACAAGCTGTAACTGTGAAGGTGCTATTGAGCGTTTAACCCATACGGCGGGTCCGAGCAGATTCGGGCCCGCCGTCTTTTTCTATCGTTACTCGGTAAAGGCGTTGCCGACGCTCTGGCCGCCAACATACGTCTCGACGAGGGTGAGCTCATGGTCGAACACGACAAAGTCGGCGTCGCGACCCGGCATGATGCTGCCGCACTTATCCTCGATGTGTGCAGAGCGAGCCGGCACCTCGGTTGCCATGCGAATGGCGATATCGGCGCTGGCGATGCCCCAATCGACAATGTTCTTGACGCCCTGGGCAAGCGTGAGCACCGAGCCAGCAATGCTCTTGCCGTCGGCGAGCCAGCACAGGTTGTCCTTCATGATGACGTCCATGCCACCACTGGTGTAGCTGCCCTCGGGCATGCCGCCGCAACCCAGGCAGTCGGTGATGAGCACCGTGTGCTGCCAGCCCTTTGCCTGCAGCAGTGCCTTGATGGCGGCAGGGTTTACGTGCTTGCCGTCACAGATGATCTCGGCGTAGGTCTCGGGCGTGGACATGGCAGCGCCCACGACACCGGGCTCACGGTGATGCAGGCCGCGCTGACCGTTATAGGTATGCGTAAAGCAGCTGGCACCGGCGTTGATGGCGGCGATGCACTCATCGTAGGTGGCGTCGGAGTGACCGATGCTGGTCACCACACCCTTGGCGTTCAGAGCAGCCGCATAAGCAGCGGCACCGTCGCGCTCGGCCGCCATGGCGCTCTTAACGATGCGACCACCCGCAGCCTCCTGCCACTGATCGAAGACCTCCTCGGAGGGATCGATAAGATAAGCGGGGTTCTGCGCGCCCACGTGCTTCATGGTAAAGAAGGGGCCCTCCAGGTAGATGCCCTGAATGCGAGCACCGCAGAAGTCGGGGCCGCGGCCCTCGTCCGCCTTGGCGATAGCGGCGCAGGCGTCCTTGATCTGCTCGACGCCATCGGTGAACGTCGTGGGCAGCCAGCTGGTGGTACCGCGACGGGCGAGCTCGGTTGAGCTGATATCGATGCCCTCGGGATCGTTATCGGTAGTTGAGTGGTTGTAGAAGCCATGGATGTGAGTATCGACCATACCCGGTGCGATCCACGATCCCGTGTAGTCCTTAATCTCGCAAGAGGGCTCGTCGGCCTGCCAGGCGCCAAAGACGCCGTCCTCGACCATAAGATAGCCGCCCAGTTGCGGGCCTGCCGGCAAGAAGAACTTGTCAGCCTTAATTGCGTACGTGCTCATATGCACTCCTTGCTTCTAAAGCAGTTGACTGTGGTGATGCTTATACCCAGCTCACGTAAAACAAAAAGCGCCCGCCCGCCGTTATGAGCGGACGGGCGCCCTTACAGGGGGACGCGATTAAGCGGTGAAGGGGTGAATCGTCACGCCCTTAACCACGCGGTTGACCGTGCCGGTGGGGCTCGGCGTATCGGGCGTGTTGCCCACGCGCACGGAGTTGAGCAGGCTGATAGCCTGGGCAAACATCACGAACGGCAGAGCAAGGTAACCCTCGGGAAGTGCCTCGTAGCCCTTAAAGGTGAAGGACTCACCCTCATAGACGGTGGCACCTTCCTGCTGAACGGCGATGGTGTGCTGAGCGATCTCGTCGCCACCGATCTCGTTGAGGATGTCGATGTCGTACTGACGGGTGTAGGCGTCGTTGTTGACGAACACGAAGACGAGCGTCTTATCGTCGACGAAGGACTTAGGTCCGTGACGATAGCCCATGGAGGTGTCGTAGGAAGTAGCGACCAGACCGTGAGCGAGCTCGAGGATCTTGAGCTGGCTCTCCTGAGCAAGGCCACCGAAGGAGCCAGAACCCAAGTAGGTCACGCGGTTGAAGTCGCCAGCCAGGTAATCGGCGATCTCGGGCTCACGGGAGATGACCTCCTCGCCCATCTTGGCGATGGTCTCGACCCACTCGGCCTTCTGCTCGTCAGAGGCAGTGTCGAAAATAAGGGTGGAGAGCAGGGTCATGCAGGAATAAGAACCGGTCATGGCGAAGCCCTTGTCGTTGGCGCGCGGAATGAGCAGCGTCAGCGCATTGGGATCATCGGCAGACTCGACGGCAAGCTTGCCCTCGGGAGCGCAGGTGATGTTGAGGAACTTGACGTTGTGGACGAGCTCCTTGGCAACGGCAACGGCGGCAAGGCTCTCGGGGCTGTTGCCAGAGCGGGCAAAGGAAACCACGAGCGTGGGATCCTCGGCGCGCAGGAAGTCGCGCGGAGCGCTCACGATGTCGGTCGTGGCGATGGGCTTAAAGTCGTAGAGATCAGTGTTGCCAGCGTGACGCAGGTACGGGGCGCAGGTATCGCCAACGTAGTCGGACGTACCGGCACCGGTGAAGACAACGGACAGACGACCCTCGCCCATAGCGCGAGCCTCGGCCAGGAAAGCCTCGATGGCCTCCTTGTTCTCGCGATAGATGTTGAGCGTATCACGCCAAAGCTCGGGCTGCTGAGCAATCTCGGCCGTGGTGATCTGGGCGCCGAGCTCGGTGAGCTCCTCGACACTCTTCTCGAACATTTCTAATACCTCTCTCTAGAAGTAATCCTCTGACGTGCAATTATACACTTCGGTTGGTTATCTGGTAGTAACCAGTTAAATGCAAAAAATCATCATATGGAAACGATGCGAACACTAGTCGCTACGCTGGTGGTAAACCTTGTATTTAAACTGATCGGCACGAGCAACCGAGAGTGTGTACTCCACAACCTCGTTTGACTCGTTATACGTAGTCCTGACCAAATCGAGCACAGGCGAGCCCTCGACAATTCCCAAAAGGTGAGCGTCGGTGGGACGGGCTATGCTCGCATAGAACTCCTCTTCGGCCACGCGTATCTTTTGCTGAAAGTCTTGCTCAATCACATCGTAAAGCGGCTTACGCTCCAGCAGCGGTCGCTTTAGGGACAGAAATTGACGAACTGGTAGATAGCTGCGTTCGACCATCATGGGCATGTTGTCGGCAGAACGAAGGCGCTTAAGCTTAAAAATGCGATCACCTATACGCAATCCCATATGCTCGGCCAGATTTTTATCGGCCTCCATCTCGCAAAACTCGAGAATCGTGGTCTCGGGGTCGCGACCCATCGCGCGCATCTGCTCGGTAAAGCTGTAGGACTGCATAAGATTGGTTGCCTTTGCCGAACGGTCGGTCACAAAGGTACCGCGACCGTGCTGCCGAACCACCAGTCCTAAACGCTCTAGTTCCTGCAGAGCCAGGCGTACCGTAGTGCGCGAGAGACCATAGCGCTCCGAAAGTTCGCGCTCGGAAGGAATCATGTCACCGGCGCGATATTCATGGTCGATCTTTTCGGTCAGAATATCGACCAGCTGATCGTACAGCGGTTGCTTACGCGCTCCGATCGCCATCCTATCCTCCCTTTTGCTCGAATTCGGCTAACTACCTAGGGTGTTTAGCATTATCTGTCTGCCACACCCGAATCATCAAGAAAACAAAAGCCGCGCGCTCTTTCGAGCACGCGGCTTTTAACATACACATGGCTTAAGGGGTCGGGGTGTGAGCCGCGTAGGGACACACCCCTCAAGCTAGAGCCTTACCAGATGCTCGGCCAGAGACCAAGCGGGCCAGCGCCCAGGATGCCAAGGACGAAGAGCAGGAGAATGCCCTTGGTCGGGGTCCAGCTGTGCTTAGCGAACATGTAGTAAAGCAGCAGCGTAAGCATAAGCGGGACGAGCTTCGGGACGATGGTGTTGAGGGTGTCGGCAACAGAGAAGTTGACCGGATCCTCGGTAACGGTGCCGTAGGTAACGGACTCCATGCCGTTGCCCAGATCGGTGACGCCGCACTCGACAGCGTTGCCGTCGGCATCGGAAGCGGTAAGGGCGTTGCCGTCCTTATCGGTCATGGCGATGGTACCGGCCTCAGCGGTCTCGGTATCGATGCCCTCCATACCGGTGAAGTTCTCGGCCTCCTTCTCGGAGACGATCACGGTAGTAGCGGAGAGGCCACGGGTGGTGCCGTTGGGGATCTGGAGGTTGATCTGGGTGCCACCCATGGTGACGACCAGGCAACCGACGACGAAGACGCCCATGATGGAAGCGGCACGCGTGAAGGCCTGCATGTTGGCGGTCAGAGCGTCAATAGCGCTGGTGCCAAGCTTGTAGGACCAGTTCATGAGCCAGAAGCGCAGAGCGAACTGGACGGCGTTGAAGATCACCAGGAAGATGATCGGCGCAGCAGCGTTGCCGTTGATGGCCATGTTGGAGGTGATGCCGGCCGTGATAGGCACGAGCGTCAGCCAGAACAGGGCGTCACCGATACCACCGAGCGGGCCCATTGCGGCGACGCGGACGGCGCGGATCGTGGGGATGTCAACCTTGTTCTGCTCGAGCGAAAGCACGATGCCCATAACAAAGGTGACGAGGAACGGGTGGGTGTTGAAGAACTCCAGGTTGTGGCTCATGGAAGCCGCGAGGTCGTTCTTGTTGGTGTGGATCTTCTCCAGACCGGGGATGATGGAGTAAAGCCAGCCAGCGGCCTGCATGCGCTCGTAGTTGAACGATGCCTGCAGGAAGCAGGAGCGCCAAGCCATCTTGTTGAGGGTCTTCTGGTCGAGCTGCGGAGCAGGAGTGAGATCCTCGTAGTGCTCCGGGATCACATACTCATTAGATGCCATCTTCGAAGTCACCTCCGTCAGAAACAGCTGCACCCTTCAGCTCGGTCTGCTGCTGGAAGTCCCAGAAAGCGATGCCGAAGCCGATGAGAGCGAGGATGAGCAGAGCAGGGGTTGCCAGCGAATCGTTGGCAACGGTGATGAGCGCGAGGCCGAAGCCCATGAGGAAGAAGCCCCACATATCGCGGTTCATCATAACCTTGAGCAGGACGGCGAAGCCGACGAAGCGCATCATGCCGCCTGCAGCGGACAGACCGGTCTGCAGCCAAGTCGGGATGGCAGAAGCGATGGTCTGACCGATGGTAGCGCCAGCGATGAAGAACAGGGTGACGACGACAGCGAAGATCAGGCCGAGCAGAGCCATGGCGAAGTAGTTCAGGCGCTCGATGCCCTTGGTGTCCGCGTTGTGAGCCATGTTATCGGCCGTGGACATAAGCGGGGACATAAGCGTGAAGACCAGGGTAACGCCAAGCTGGCCAAGCAGAGCGAACGGAATGGCGAGGCCGACTGCCGCGTTGGGCTCGAGGCCCGTGGCGATAGCGAGAATGGCTGCCATGATGCCGCCGATGACGGCGTTAGGCGGCTGAGCGCCTCCGATCGGCATGTTGCCGATCGTCATGAGCTGATAGGTACCACCCACGAGAAGACCGGTGTTGAGGTCGCCAAGGATAAGACCGATGACGGCGCCGGTGACGATGGGCTGATAGAGAGACTCGAGGAAGTCAAACTGGTCGATTGCCGCGATGAACGTAACAACGAAGACCAGAGCGATCTGGATGATCGAGTATTCCATCTTGCTCCTCCTTTCAAAATGTATGTACGCACTTTGGATATCACGTACAGAACGTCAGGGTTTCACTCCTGACAACGTGGATCACGAGGATTACGAGAAGAGCTTGCTCGTGTCCTCAACAGGCGTGCTCGGAACGCGCCTGATCTCCAACTCCACCCCCAATTCCTGCAGCTCTTTAAACGCAGCGACATCCTCGTCGTTAACTGCGACGGAGGTGGCGACTTGGCGCTTTCCTTCCGACATGTGCATGTTGCCGATGTTTACCTTCTTTATAGGCACACCGCCCTTGACGAGCGTAAGCACGTCTTCCGGTGTTTCGGCCACGATGAAGATCTTCTGGCGCGGGCTCGCCTTGCCAATGACGTCGATGGTCTTCTGCAGGGAGAAGAAACGCGTAGCGACGCCGGCGGGAGCGGCCATCTTCATGAGGTTCTGGCGCATGGTGTTGGACGCCACGTCGTCGTTGGCGACGAGGATGAGGTTGGAGCCCAAGGTGGAGTTCCACTGGGTTGCAACCTGACCATGAACCAGTCGGTTATCGATGCGGGTAAGAAGAATGTTGGGTTCTGCCATGTTGATCAGCTTCCTTTCGATATTTGCTGACGACAGTTACTTGATCTCCTGAATCGCGTAACGCGAAACATCTACGACGGCTCCGGATCGGACTTTGATCTGGACCTTCTCGCCTTCGATGCCTTTGACGGTTCCGTAGATACCGCCGGCGAAAAGAACCTCCTGACCCGGCTTGAGCTCGGTGTGCAGCTCCTTGAAGTACTTCTGCTTCTTCTTCATGTTGATTTGCGACCAGATGGTGTAAATCAAGCCCATGATGACAAGCAGGCCTAAAAGGGCGACCGAGGAGCTCAGGACGTTGGCTCCGAAATCGGCCATTAGATGCCGTCCTCGTCGCCGAAGATATCCTCTTCCTCGGAGCCGGCAACGGATGCGACCGTCTGGGCGGTGATGCCCGTCTGGCCAACGGTCACGGCCTGCTCGCCAAGCTCGGCGAGCGTGGCATTGCCGCGGAGAAACAGAAGCTCAATAACCATGGGAAGGTTGGTGCCAGTCAGAACCTCGACGTTGTCGACATCCTGGGCAATCATCATCGACTGGTTGAACGGGGTGCCGCCAAGCAGGTCGGTAAAGACAAGCACGCCATCGCACTCCTCGCGCATGGCGGTAATAGCGGCGCGGAGATCCTCACCGTAGGATGCGGCCTGGTCGCCCTCAAAAGGAACGACGGTAAAAGCAGGCTGGTCGCCGGCAACCATAGCGATAGCGCTTGCAAGGCCGGGTGCGAACTGTCCATGACCGGTAAGAATAAAGCCAACCATTCAAATTTCCCTTCCGAAGGTGTGTACAATCTGAGTCCGATGATTTTCGGAAGCCAGCGGGCACTCGCCCTTAAAGCTTCTTAGAAAGCGTTCTTTGAAGACCAGTGGTTTCTAAACTGGTAGTAACCACGTGATGTGTTGTTGTCACTATATCACCCCAGAAGAGGTCGCTTTCGTTGATTCATACGGTAAAACGTTTTTGCACCGCTCACGGTGATAAATCGACCGTTTACCGGTCGTTAACACTTCTACCTGCGGTTTTGAAACCGTTTCGAAATGCTTTGGCAAAAAATCGGATCTTTTCCTGTGTCTAAACAACGCAGGGCGGCTAAAAATAGCGTGTAGAAAAATTGCAGGTCATTGTGAAGATATGTGAATTGGTCTTTTTGACTTAATACCAGTTAGAACCAGTTTTGAGATTATCGGTGAACGGTAGTTTTCGACCGTTCACCGGTTACTTGTAATCGTTTGCAGTTGTTTTCCCATATGAATCGGGGAAACGCGATGGAGCGCTTGCGCGATCACACAATCTACCTTTCCAATCTCAACAGATGGCTCTACAACGCAAAACCCCCTAGAACGATGTCCGTTCTAGGGGGTTTCATCAGATATTTCAGCTTCGCACTCGAAAGGTCGGACAAACCTTACGCAAACAGGCCGTAGATGCTGATGTTGGCCTTGGCGTAGAGGCCATTAGCATACTCGGTCCACTTGGAGCTGGCGCTCGAAGCCTGCGAGGAATACTGCTGATAGGCAGTGTAGTAGGCGGTCATGGCCTGCTTGTAGGTGGCGCTATCGGTCGTAAAGGCATCATCGGCAAAGGCCTTGGCATAGGTGCTGTCGGCATCCTTCCAGGTGCCCTTTGAGCTATCCCACTCATCGCCGGCAAGGTTGATGATGTAGTCGGCGTAGTCCTTGCTCGCGGTCTCCTCGTTGCCGTCAGCAGGCTCGGTCGGGGCGGTCGGCATACTTGCGGAGCTGTCGCCGACCTTCTTCTTGTAGAGCTTCTGCAGCGTCGCGGACTGGCGGACGATCTGCTTGGCCTGGTCCTTGGACACGCCATACTGCGTGGCCATGGTCTTGTAGTCGGAGGTGCCGATGGAATCCTCGGCGTACTTCTTCATCTCCTTAGAAGAGACGGTAATGCCCTCGTCCTCGGCAGCATCGAGCAGAATCTTGTTGCGCACGTAGGACAGAATGACGTCGGCAGAGGGAGCGGTGTAGTTGCCATCGCCATCCTTGACGGTGTCGAGGCTGTACTGGCTCTCAATGGCCTCGCGCGCGGTGATGTCGCTCTTCTTGCCGTTGTAGCTGTAGCTTGCCACGGTCGAATCGAGCTGGTCCTCGGTGAGGGTCGCCGAGCCGACGCCCTTGCCGCCAAAACCACCGTTGCCGATAAAGAAGCCGACCACAGCAGCGATCACGATAGCGACCACAAAGGCGGCAATCATCGTCTTCTTGTGCCTGGATGCATGGTCGTCTTCGTCGGAGTCATCGTCCTCGTCCTGTTCCTCGGGCATGAGGTTCTCGTCGGCGGCGTCCGCGGCGATCTTTGCCTCCAGGCGAGCGTCCTCCTCCTCGGCCGTCGTACCGGCAGCAATGTGCTCGGCAGACGTACCGGCGACCAGATCGATCTTCTCCTCCTCATCACCGTCGGGGCCTTCGCCGCGCTCGATGATCTGGATGCCGTCGATCTCGTCCTTCTCGTCCTTCTTTTGAATCAGACCCATATCAGTTACTCCTTGTTAGGAAACATAGTCCGCAATAGAATACGCCCGACAGAGCGCCGGGCGTATTGATTCTTAGGTTATACGCAAACACTTAAGTACTATTTAGGCGTTTGCAGTCTGCATGCCTTAGGCCAGGTGCGCGATAACGGCATCGGCAAAGGCCTGCGTACCCACAGCGCCCTCAACGGAGCCGGTCTGGGCACGACGCACGTCACCGGTAACCTGCTCGCCCTCGTCGAGCGTGGCAGACACGGCGGCGCGAATGCGATTGGCAGCGTCGTTCTCGCCCAGGTGATCGAGCATCATCGCAGCAGAGAGGATCTCGGCCGTGGGGTTGGCGATATCCTGGCCCGCGATATCGGGCGCGGATCCGTGCGTTGCCTCAAAGATTGCGCAGTCGGCACCGATGTTGGAGCCAGGGGCCATACCCAGACCACCCACTAGGCCGGCGCACAGGTCGCTCACGATGTCGCCGTACAGGTTGGGCAGCACCAGGACATCGAAGTCGTTGGGGTTCTGGACCAGACCCATGCAGGTGGCGTCGACGATCTTGTCGTTGAACTCGATATCGGGATAGTTGGCGGCTACCTCGCGCGCCACGCGCAGGAACAGGCCGTCGGTCGCCTTCATGATGTTGGCCTTATGCACGGCCGTCACCTTTTTGCGGCCGCAGCGGCGGGCGTACTCAAAGGCGTACTCCACAATGCGGCGGCTCTTGGCGATGGAGATCGGCTTGATCGAGATGGCGGAATCCGCGGCGAAGGTCTTCTGACCCGAGCGCTCGACAAGCTGCGAGAGCTCCTCGACCTCGGCAGCGCCCTCATCGAACTCGATGCCGGCGTAGAGGTCCTCGGTGTTCTCGCGCACGATGACCAGGTCGACGTCGCGGAAGCGCGAGCCATCGCCCGGCTGCGACAGGCAGGGGCGCACGCAGGCGTACAGGTCAAAATGCTTGCGCAGGGCCACGTTAACGCTGCGGAAACCCGTGCCGACCGGTGTGGTGATGGGGCCCTTGATGGCAACCTTGGTCTCGGCGACCGCATCGAGCACATGCTGGGGCAGCGGCGTGCCAAACTCGTCCATGACGCCGGCACCGGCCTCCTGGACATTCCAATTGATCTGGACACCGGTGGCCTCGACCACGCGGCGCATGGCCTGCGTAATCTCGGGACCGATACCGTCACCGGGAATCAGGACTACATCGTGCGCCATAATCTGTTACTCCTCGTCTTCGGCGGCGTCAGATTTTTTAACGCTAGCACGCTTCTTCTTTTTGGAGAGATCAAGGTCAAAGCGTTTAACAAGCATTTCGCAAATCTCGCTCGAACGGGCTTTGAGATAGCTGCCCTTGCCGTTCTCGGCATCGAACTTAAGGCGCAACGCGAGCTTCTCGGCGACCTCGGCGTCGATCTCGCCCTGGCCAAACTCGTACAGGCAACCGAGCATGTCGCGATACTCGAGGTCGCCGTGGTAGCACTGAATGGCCTCGTCCAGGATGGGCCAAGCCTCGCGCGAACGCTCGACACTCGTGGCGCCCCACACGCACAGCAGGCGGAAGGCGGCATAGCGCAGCGTGGAGGAAATCTCGTCGAACAGTGCAGTCTCGGCGCCCTCAAAGGCATCGCCCAGCTGCTCGGGACAGGTGGTGGCAAGCGCCGTCAGGGCATCGAGGGCCTCCCAGCGGGTCTGAGCCTCGGGGCGGTCGAGCGCCTCGATCAGCGCGGGCACGCAGGGCACGACGCGCTGGGGATCGCGCTCGGCAAGCAGATGCAGCACGCGGGCGGCAAACTGGCGGATGCGGCGCGTGGGGCAGCCGAGCTCCTGAACCAGGCGGTCGACGGCGTTCTCGTTCTCCTCTGCCAGCTGAAGCTGTGCCAGCTCCTCGTCGGTGAGCTGTTCGTCTTTGTTTTCTGCCATAGTTACCTCTTCTTACTATTACTTAGCGTGCTTGCCAGCACCCTTGTTGTCATCGGTGACCGAGATGAGCTGTCGGTCGGCCGCGCCATTGCGACGCGCACGGCGGCGTTCCTCAGCGTCGCCCGCGTCGGCGGCGGCGCGATGAGCCTTGTTGACGTTAAAGACCTCGTCGTGTTTGCGCCACGGACCGACGGACTCGCCAAAGCTCATCTTAAGGCCGGCGATAAAGCCGCCGAGCCAGCCGATCGGCGCAAACTGCACCAGCGGGAACAGCGAGAACACCCAGGTCAGCAGGACGACTGCCGCAGCTCCCGCAAAGTTGGCAATCCAGTAGTCGCGCTTGGTGATGACGCGCTTTTCGCACGCCCACTGGCCGCACAAAAAGCCAATGTAGATCGCGAAGAGAAAGAGCACCAGCGCAAGCACCACGAACGTCCAGCTCATGGGCGCTACTCCCCGTGATGGTGGCCGCAGCAGCACTCGTGGCCATCATCATGGCCGTGGCCGCCGCAGCACTCGTGGTCCTCGCCATGGTGGTGGCCGCAACCGCACTCATGGTCGTCGCCGTGCTCGCCGCAACCGCAGCCGTCCTCGTGAGCACCGTGCTCTTCGGGACGATACTGCGACCAGTCCAGACCGGCGGCGATGGCGTCGGCCTCCTCCTTATAGAGGACCGTGATGGCCTGGGTGCCCAGCTTGGCACCACCGATGGCATCGAGCATGTCGTAGAGCGTAAAGGCCACGTCGGCGCCGGGCAGCGCAAGCTCGCGATCGTCGGCATAGGCGAGCGCCAAGCGCAGGTCCTTGATAAAGTGCTCGACCATAAAGCCGGGCTTGTAGTCGCCGTCGAGCGCCTTGGTAGCCAGGCTCTCCATGGCGCCGGACTTGCCGGTACCGCCCAGGATCATCTGGCGGGTCTTCTCCAGATCAAGGCCGCTCAGCTCGGCAAATGCCATGGCGTCTGCCATGCCGACCATGCAGGCGCCCAGCGACACCTGGTTGGCGAGCTTGGCAGCCTGGCCCTTGCCGGCGCCGTCGAAGCAGCAGATGTTGGCCGCAAAGGTGGCAAGGATGTCGCGGACCGGCGCGATGTCGTTCTCGGTAGCGCCCACGATAGCCGTGAGCGTACCGGCGATAGCGCCCGACTCGCCGCCGGTGACGGGGCAGTCAAACGCCATGCGACCAGAAACCTGGGCGGCCTCGGCAATGTCACGGGCAAGCTCGGGCGAGCTCGTGGTGAGGTCGATCAAGACCGCGCCGGGCTTAGTGCACGCGAGCAGGCCGTCGCCCGCCAGGTAGAGTTCCTCGACCTCGGAGGGATAGCCCACCATGGTAAAGACGACATCGGCGTTCGCCGCGGCATCGGCCGGCGTATCTGCCCAGACGGCGCCGCGCTCGATAAGCGCCGCCGCCTTGGACTTGGTGCGGTTGTTGACCGTGACGGGATAGCCGGCGTCCAGAATGTGGCCGGCGATGGGGGCACCCATGATTCCGGTGCCGATGAATGCGACGGAGAGCTTGTTTGCCATGAAACCTTTCCTTTTGGGTTGGGTGTTGTTACCAGGTTGAATACTCGGTGCCAGCGTTTGGGCTGTGAGTCGAGGGCGATTACGGACGCAGCGCTTGCCTACTGACCGCGCACGCGGCGGGCGATACGGTCGGAAAGCGACGCCTTGTCGGCGCGGTTCTTACCCCAAAACGCGCAGCCCACCATGCCGGGGCCCACGTGCGAGCCGATGGTGGGACCCACGGAGCCGCGAATGATCGTGACGTCGGCGCAACCCTCCTCCTTGCGGATGGCGGCTTCGAGCCAGTCACCATCCTTTTCGGCATCGGCCGTCATGATGGCGATGGGCATGGTGCGATCGGGCACGTAGTTCTCGCGGAACGACTTGAGGATGGACTTGAGCGCCTTCTTGCGGCCGCGGTTGACGCCGATCAGCGACAGCGAGCCGGCCAGGTCGTAGGAGAGCTCGGGCTTGACGTCGAGCTTTGCCGTGAGCTGCGCCGCCGCGGGAGGAATGCGGCCGCCGGCAGCCAGTGCGTCGAAGCTCTCGAGCGTAAAGTAGCCGTGCACGTAGGTCTTTGCCTCGTTTGCCCAATCGACCAGCTGCTTGGCGGTCAGTCCCGCCGAACGCTGGCGCACGGCCTCGAGCGCCAAGAGCGCACCGGTCGCGCAGGGCAGAGCGTTGTCGACCACGTAGAGCTCAAAGTTGGGATACTCGGCGCGCACGACATCTGCCGCCTGGCACGCGGAGTTGTAGCTCGACGACAGCGCCGAGGTAAAGCACAGGTAGACCGTGGGCGTGCCCTCTTTGGCGCACTCGGTAAAAAACTCGATATAGCGACCGAGCGACACAGCCGAGGTGGACACGCGGGCACCAGCGCGCATGCGGTCGTAGAACTCCTTAGGGCTCATGCTCGACCAGATGTCGTCCGTGCGCTCCTCGCCATCGATAATGAAGGGGAAACCCAGGATATCGACATCAAGGTTCGCGGCGACCTCGGGGCTAAAGTCGCAGCAGGTATCGACGACGATGCGGCAACGGTCCGAATGACCGGCGGATGCGGCCTTGTCCATCAAAGCGACTCCTTACGTAAAAAGGCGGCCACCCGCATGGGATGGCCGCCAACCGTTAACTCATGCAAGTTAACGTATTTTACTCGTCAAGTGTTTCGATGCGGGGCTTGATGATGCCATATCCACCATTCTTACGGTGATACACCACATTGATGAGGCCAGTCGTCGCGTTCTCGAACACGTAGAAGTCGTGGCCCAGCAGATCGGTCTGCACCAGCGCCTGCTCCTCAGTCATCGGGGTGACATCGATGACCTTCTCGCGGACGAGCAGGTCGTCCTCCTCCTCGGGCAGCAGCAGGTCGGCCAGATCCTCGACGCGCTCGACCGGCGCGACATCCGCTGCGCTGGCACCGCCCTGGCGGTTGTCCACGACCTTGGTCTTGAACTTGCGCAGCTGGCGGGTGACCTTATCGGCGGAGAGGTCGATGGCGGCGTACATATCCGCACCGTGCTCGGCAACGCGAATCACCGAACCGCGGGCACGAACCGTAACCTCGACGATCGCCGGGTTGGGGTTCGAGGGGTTCTTCTCATAGCGAAGTACAACGTCGACCGTCATGGGCTCGATATCGAAAACCTTGAGCGCCTCGCCGATCTTCTCATCCACATGCGCACGCAGAGCATCGGTTACCGTCGTCTTGCGTCCAGAAACCTTGATATCCATACGTGGCTCCAATCTGCCTCGGGGACTTACTGTACTGGCTATGTACCCATTGCCGTGCATTTAATCACGCGGATTCCTAAAGACCCGAATAACGATTGCTTGATACCGCATACCGAAGTCTCGCACTTTTCTGTGGCAAAGTGCGCTATGGGAGGGCGACGGCGACTTAAGTTTTGCACCTAAAAAATGTCTTTGACCTGCTGGTTTTATGGAAACGAAAAAGCCGGGCTCCCCTGTTGGGAAAGCCCGGCAATGCGTGTTGAAACCGTGAAGAGGCGTCTCTCCTAGCGCCTAGGAGACGCCACCCCTAGCAATAACTAGCTATTGAGCTTGTTAATGTCGTCGTCGGTGATAGTGCCCTCCTGGCTGGACGATTTATCCTCGGAGGTTGCGGTCTCATTGTTGGAATCGGAGGACTCGCTGCCGGAGGACGTGGTCTCACTGGACTCAGAGTCGCCCGGCTGCACGTTAGCGCCCGAAACCGTCTTAGTGGTGAGGTCGTAGGGCATCGTGCCATACCAGACGCAGTGGACTGCCTCGAGCGTACCGTCGACCGTGATGCCGTCGAGGGCATCGCTCACGGCACGGCACAGTTCGTCATTGGACGAGAGGCCCGCAACACCGAGCGTCGAGGGCGCCTCGAGCGAACCGACATAGGAGACTTCGCTCATCAAGCGTGCAAGGTAGCCGCCGGCCGTGGAGTCGCAGATCACATAGTCGACCTCGCCGGACTCGAGCGCCTCAAAGCACTCGTTGATGTTGGAGTAGGTCTTTTGGTTGGCGGTGATGCTCTGCTTGGCGAGTGCCTCCTGCGAGGCCGAGGACATCTGAACGCCCAGGGTGGACGTGTTAAGGGTATCGGTGGAAACGTTTAGTGACCCACCATCGCTAGTTTTACCGAACACGGAAGTGGCATCGTACAGGCAGGTGCCGAGCGAGCTAATGTCCCCGTCCGTGGAGTTAATCTCGCCGATAAAGATATCGGCCTTTTTGTCGCCGAGCGCAGAACCTGCCGAGGACGCATCGACAAAGGCGACCTTAAGGCCCATGCGGCTTGCGAGGGCGCGGGCGGCGTCAACCGCATACCCCGTGAGCTCGCCGTCGGCGTCCTGCATGGCCTGCGGCGCATCGGAAGTATCGAGGGCGACCGTCAGGGTTCCGGGAGTGACCAGGGCATCGTCCGACACCGCCGGCGTGACGGTCTCGTACTCGATCTGGTCGATCGTGGGAGTCGTGAACGTAGACAGCGGGTTGAACGCGCATCCGCTCAGGCCCAAAACGGCGATGACCGCTGCGGTCCCAGCACCTAACCGAGCCGCGTGCATCAAGCTGCCCCTCACCATGTCCACTACCCTGCCTTCTGTGTCGTATACGATCCGTGCGTTGCGCGGAATATCAGGTTGTTCCCACCAGCTGACCTGGTATTTGACCCCACACTTGCGCACCGGGGTGTTTGCTCGGGAGGCCGCAGCCACCTTCACGACTGACCCGCTCGCCCGCGAGGCGGTATTGCCCCAAAGAAAGTAGAACGGACGGTGCGGCTTACATCTAGGACGCGCCATGATCGCGCCGCGCGCACGCGGTCGCTTACGTGGATCCCTTTGACCGCGTCTGCCTTGGACTAGGACGGGCATTTCGTCCGTCCGCAACCACAGCCTGGTAGGAACGAAGCGCATTATAGCTAAGTTCAAGCTAAAGTTTAAGGTTAGGGGCGTCATTCGCATCGCGAGTACAGATTTCGCAGGTCAGGACGGACCGCACGTGCTCTGATTGAGCCCGTCGCTCCCCTATGGAAAGCCCCAACACACCCGTCTTAGGGCGCCGTGGCCAAAAAATAGCAAATATGAGTACTGTTACCAATTTAGTAGCAGGAGTTTTTGGCTCTGCAAGCTGTTTTCACGCTCTATAACGTCAGATTGATGCCAGGATATTCCACATTTGTTTAATAACTTTCTAATTTACCCCCTCTTCCAGTCCCAAAATCCCTGATTTTGCTGTTACTGAATTTGTAGCAGTACTCATATTTGCTATATTTTGGCCAGAGCATATATCCAACCCTCTGTTTCAGAGCATTGTTAGGCGGGTTTAAGCCCAAAACACGCCCGCAGCGTGTTAAGCAGCGCCTCTTGCTTTTTCCTGCGGGCATCGACACGATTCCGGTACCGCTTTCGCATACGCTGATGGATGCGCCATGCGAGTGCCTCCATTGCCTCCATGTCGCAGAGCATCTCGTTATTGACCGTCGCGACCTCGATTCCCATAGTAATCAAGCCCGTGTTGCGTTTTTCATCATGGATACGTCCCCTCCGGGAGGAATGGCCCAGCTCACCGTTGTATTCCAGGTCAAACCGGGCTGCTTCCTGATACGCATCGCAAACTGCATGCGGCATCCCCGAGATTGTCTGCGCGCGGTCATCGAACTCGATCTTGTAGTCGGTCTTAAAGGGACCGCAGGCAAATCCGCCATAGGAAAACGGAAGCGAAAACAGAGCGAGCATGATGCACTCCATGGGCGAGCGCAGGTTTTCTGACAGGTAGGGACACAGGCGCAGCAGCTGTTTGGCCACATTCCCCTTGCATGCCGCGAGGTAATCTACCAGGCAATCGGGTGTCAGCACGGACTCGACCTCAAAGTAACCGACATCTGGCGGCTGGTCTTTGTCCTTTGCCAATTTGTTCACGACAGGCGAGGTGTAGGGAGGCAGATACTTCCCGCGGTCACTCAGTGAAATCTTAGAGCACAGCTCCTGGGCCAGGGCAAATGCCTGGATGCAGCCGACCTCGCGCGCGACGGCTACGCAAAGGGCCTCGGGAGATAGACTGTACACCCCCCGTTCCACCTCTAGAATCGAGCCGGCGGGCAACTCGGAGCATACGGACCAGCTCACGCCAAGAATACGGCGGCGCTGCGCTGCAGATCCTACCAGCAAGCACAAATCCTCTTGCACCTCGCCGCTTGCGGCCCCAATCCGCACCAAATCGGGAAGATAGATGTCCTCGGTCGAGGGCGACGACGTGCGCAGCACACGGCGCTCTTCATCGGGATTAAGGTCCTTCCAGCTTATGTAGCCCATCTGCCGGCGCTCGGCGCGCATCATGCGCAGCGCCGAGGCACCCGTCAAAATTACGGAAGCAGCCAGCTGCTCGCTTGCAGGCTTGCCACGCTGCCCGATCTTTATTGCCATCTGAACCACCCCTACCAAACGCGTGCGATAGCGAGGCCATCAACGGCCGCAGCGCCGGCGCGCTTGAGTTCCGCCGAAGCCGCGGCCATCGTCGCACCCGTAGTGATAACGTCGTCGATAAGCAGCAGGCGCTTGCCCTGCACGTCCTCAACGGTCTCATACATGCCTCGGGCGCGTTCACGGCGTTCTTCACGACCGAGTTCACGCTGGTCGCCATGCCCGTACTTGACGAGAGCATCGAGCAGGGGAACACCCGACAGCTCGCAAAATGGACGCGCAATAGCCTCCATATGATCAAAACCACGCCGCCGAAACGCTGCCGCCGTCGCAGGCACAAACACCACCGCATCCGCACCGGACAGCACACCTCCATAGCGATCGGGCGCTACGACCTGGGCATGCAGGGCGGTGTCGTAGAGCAGCTCCGCCAGATACGGAGCCAGACGTCGCTCGCCCGCATCCTTGTACGCTTTAATGATGCGCGGCAGCGGATGCGCATAGACGGCGCACGCCAGGCAGCGGTCGAGCGCCTCCGTCATTGCCGAGGACGTGCCCTCGACCGAACACTCAGTGCACAGCAAATCCCCAAACGGGGCGCTGCATCGGGTGCAGCTATGACGTGGGTCGATGAGCGTGAACGCGGCAAGGCAGTCTTGGCAAATAAGCGCACCGGCGCGCTCGCAGCCGGCACATCGTGTTGGCGACAATGCCTCGAGCGCCTCGCGTGCCACCCACTCGGCAAATGGTAGCAATTCGTCCGCAAACGGTAGGGCACCGGCACCCTGCAAACAGCTCAATATGTTCAGATGGCTCTTCAAGACACAACCCTCCCTACGTTCGGCCGCAGGGAGGGTTGTTGATTCGGCGCTATGATACCCCGATGCGCTCGGGGCAAGGCGGGCTAAATCCGCTCGCGGGCGTTATTCGCCGGCAGGCGGTTGTGGTGCGGACGAAGACGGGGTCGAGCCCTCGCCACCATCCTGGCGCGGCTTGCGGGAACGGCGACGGCGACGGCGCTTTTGACCCTGGTCGGCCGAGCCCTCGCCACCGCGCGGCTCGCGTTCGTCGCGAGCGGCGCCATGCGAAGCCTTGGCAGCCGCTCCCCCGCCATCTCCGGGACGACGGCGCGTGACCTTGACCTCGCCATCCGAGACCTGATCGGCCACGGAGGGCACTGAAGGCTTCTGCTGCGCGCCCGAGGAATGGCGACGGCGCGGACGCGGCGCGCGCTCCTCCTCGCCACGTGACTTGCCGCCCTTGTCGACAGGCGCATCGGAGGCCGAGGCACCCTTGGAAGCGGCACCGGCCTCGCGAGCAGCTGCGGCGCGGAAGGCGTCCTCGCGCTCCTCGCTCGACAGATGACGGCGGCGGCGACGTGTGGGGTTCATGCCGCCGCCGCGATTCTGCTGCTGGGGCTGCTGAACCTCGCGCTCGCGAGAGGCGTTCTTGCCCGCGGCTGCAACATCGGTAGCATCGCCCGAGCCCGCGCGCTTACGACGGCGACGGCCATCGG
Organism: Collinsella sp.; assembly: GCA_048373195.1. Classification (GTDB taxonomy): domain Bacteria; phylum Actinomycetota; class Coriobacteriia; order Coriobacteriales; family Coriobacteriaceae; genus Collinsella. The sequence continues at coordinate 4,257 of DBGDZK010000082.1, read as the reverse complement.
CCGCCCCCTCGGCCTCGGGTGTCTCGGCCTTACCGCGGCCCTTTCCGCGGCCACGGCCCTCGCCCTGACCCTGACCGGCGCGAGCATCGGATTCAGCATCGCGACGACGGCGCTTGGGCATCGACGTGCCGGCCAGACGGTCGGCACTCGACAGGCCATCGCCCACATCGACGCCGTTTTCGCGATCGAGCTCCATGAGCGCCAGACGCATCTCGGGCGACTCGATGCGCTCGAGCACATCGCGCGTCACACAATCGGGGCGGCAATTGCAGCCCTGCTCGGCAGCCTTCTTCTTGCAGCCCTCCGAGCAGGTCATATCGGCCAGGTTGACCTTAAAGACTTTGCCGTTCTCCAGGCGCAGCACCAGCTGCTCACGCGGCGTGTCATATTCCTGAATACGCGCCTTGCCAAGCGGCGTATCGATGAGCGTCTTCTTTTTGGGCGCACGGCTCTTAAAGTCCTTGTACGCCTCGAACTCATAACGCAGGCAGCACATCAGGCGGCCGCACACGCCGCTGATCTTGGACGAGTTGAGCGGCAGGTCCTGCTCTTTTGCCATGCGAATCGAAACGGGCTCAAACTGTCCGCCAAAGCGCGTGCAGCAGAGCTCCTGTCCGCATTGGGCATAGCCGCCCACCAGACGGGTCTCGTCGCGCACACCGATCTGGCGCATGTCGACGCGAATATGCAGCGTCGAGGACAAGTCCTTGACGAGCTGGCGAAAATCGACACGCTCCTCGGCGGCAAAGTAGAACACGGCCTTCTCGCCGCCAAACAGGTACTCGACGCCGACCGGCTTCATCTCGAGGTCGAGCTCTTTGACCAGACGGCGGAAATCGACCATGGCCTCGTCGCCCTGGATGGCCAGGTCGTCAGCAAGCTGCAGGTCGATGTCGCTCGCCACGCGCAGCACGGGCTTGAGCGGCTGACCGATCTCGTCTTGCGGCACCTCAAAGGGATCGGCCGTGACCAGACCGATCTCGGTTCCGCGCTCGGTGGAGCAAATAGCGTAATCTGCCTCGAGGATATCCAAATCCTGCGGATCGAACCACAGGTCGCGCGAGGCGTAGGTAAACTTAACGGGTACAACTAACGGCATTTCAGTGCCTTCCTGATATCGAACAGCATGACCTCGATGGCCAGCTGGGGAGTAACGTTTCTGGCGATGTTGCGCTCGGCGGTCGCGACTGCCTCGAGCGCCCGTGTGGCACCCGCAACATTGGTCGCGGCGGCAAGCCGACCGATCGTGTCGCGCACGTCTTCGTTCACCACGTCGGCTGCCTTGTCCTGAAGCGTCAGCAGCACGTCGCGCATGAGCGTCCGCGCGCTCGCCAGCGCTTCCATGATACCCGAACGCTCGCGCGCGTTGAGTTCGCGCTTGTTGCGGTCCTCAAGCTGCTTCAATGCTCCACGCGACAGGTAGTCGGCGTTTTGCTCGAGCACCTTTTCCTGTGTGGACTTGACCTCGGCGAGCGGTGCCTTGACGGCGACAATGAGCGACTTGGCGCGGCTGAGCACGTCGGCCTCGTCGGCGGCGATGAGCGAATCGATGGCGCGAACCATCTGACGGCGGGCGTCCTGGCGCTCGGCGCTCTTGAGGAACTCGATGCCACGCGTGGGGCTGCCCGCCACGGCGACGGCCATGCGACAACGCGCAGGATCCTGACCGGTGGCGCGGCTCACGGCCTGCGCGGCGACGGCGGGCGACACCAGCCGAAACGGCACGCACTGGCAGCGGCTCACGATGGTGGGCAACATCACGTCTGCCGAGGTGCCCAGCAAGATAAACATAACGCCCTCGGGCGGCTCCTCGAGCGTTTTGAGCAGTGCGTTGGCGGTGTTGGCGCGCAGCTGCTCGGCACGGTCGATGATGTAGACCTTTGCCTTGGCGCGGATGGGCGCCAGGGGCACGTCGTCGAGCAGCTCGCGGGTCTGCGCGATGAGGTAGCCCGTAGCACTTTCGGGCGTGTAATAGTGCACGTCGGGATGCGTATGGCGGGCGACGCGCACGCAGCTGTCGCACGAGCCGCAGCCGTCCCGCTCGCACAGGAATGCCTGGGCAAGCGCCCATGCGGCGTCAAGCTTACCGGCGCCGGGCGCGCCCAAGAACAGGTAGGCGTGCGATGCGCGGCCGCTTGCGATGGCGTTGGTCAAAAAGTCGCGCACGCGCTGTTGGGTGTCGAGCTTGGCCAGCAGGCTTGTCTGCGCGGGGGCCATGTTACTCAGCCTCCTGGGCAAGCGCGGCGGCGACGGCATCTTGGGGAATGTCGAGACCGTACGCGCGAACCAGCTCGACCGTTTGCGTGAAGACGTCTGCGATCGACGCAGTGGCGTCGATGAGCTTTACGCGGTCTGGCTCCTCGGCAGCAATTGCGCAAAATCCCTGGTAGACACGCTCCTGGAAGGCCATGCCCTTGGCCTCCATGCGGTCTGCCGCACCACGGGCGGCCATGCGCAGCGCCGCCTGCTCGGGCGTGATGTGATAGACGAGCGTGAGCGCCGGATGCGTACCGGCGACAGCCAGGTTGTTGGCATCGCGCACCATCTGACGGTCGAGGCCATCGGCAAACGCCTGATAGCAGGTCGTGGAATCGTAGAAACGGTCGCACAGGACCACCTTGCCGGCAGCGAGGGCAGGCGCGATGACTTCGTGCACCAGCTGGGCACGCGCGGCCTCGTAGAGCAGCAGCTCGCAAGTGTCGCCCATCGCCGTATTGGCGGGGTCGAGCAGCAGGGCGCGGATCTTTTCGCTGATGGCGGTGCCGCCCGGCTCGCGCAGGCTCACAACCTGGTAGCTAGCGAGTTCAAGAGCGCGGGCAAGCAGGCGCGCCTGCGTGGACTTGCCGGCACCGTCGACGCCCTCGAGCGTGATAAAGCTATGTTGAGCGGGCTCAAAAGCCATGGGCGCAGCCCCTTCCTACAAGGCGCGTAAATGCAGATATATCAACCAAGCCATGATACCTCAGGGGCAGGCGCGTCCCAAATCCAACCCAGCCATCGAGGCATCCCCGAAGTTGCGGTGAAATAGGGACTGATTGAAGCTCCGAGACCGCCAACAGTCCCTATTTCACCGCAACTTATGATGGGGAATTTTGGACGCTGGGTATAATCGTCGTATTGCATTGAAATGTGGCGAAAGGAGTGGCAATGTCTCGGTATTGCGCCTCGTGCGGCAAGCTTCTTGCAGATGATGCCAAGTTCTGCACCTCGTGCGGTGCATCCGTTGAACAAACAACCGCGAGCGATAGCCGGCCCGCTTTTGAGCAAACCGGCTCCCTTGATACGCCGCAAGCCAAGGCGGACGACCCCCTCGCCTATCGCCCCGACCCCGCCGCAGGCCCCGCGGCCGTCGAGACCACGCAGCGCATACCCGTCGCGAGCGGCTCGCCCCAACAGCAGCCGACTCCCGCATACGCGCCCGCTTCGCCACAGACCCCCACTCCCAAAAAGAGCGGCACCGGGCCGCTTATCGCCGTTATCGTTGTGCTAGTGGCGATCATCATCGCCCTGGTCGTTTTCTTTGTGATCAAGCCTTTCGACAACGCCGCCACGCAGACGACTGCCGAGGTAGCTAAGCTGCACCATGACGTCGACGACGATGACCTAAAGCCTCTCGGCGATCCCAACAGCCTGTACGATGATGACGATGACGACGACGAGGATGGCGGCGAAGCAACGCTCTCCGAGCAGAATCTCTACCGCCGACTGAGCGAATACTACGACTTGCTCGAAGACCTCGACAACTACGTCCGTGGCTGCGCGCAGAACTTCAACGGCAGCTATCTGGAAGAGGATCGAACCACCCGTCAAAATCTCGCCGACGTCGCCGAGCGCACGGAGGACACCATCGAGCAGTATTACGACATCGTCGAGGACCTAGACGTCCCGACGAGCTCCAAGAACTACAGCTCCTGGAAAGACATCGTTGCCCTGTACGACGACCTGGATCACCGCATTGACGCAATCTGTGATGCCTGGGAGATCAGCCTGAAATACGCCAAGCCTGCGGACCACAAGAATGAGATCGTGACGCCACTGTCGCGCGACAACGTGGCGGGCACCAATGACAATAAGTACCGTCTAGACTTTGAGGAGCGCTATCCCGGCGCCAAGCCTGTCGAGGTGAAGTAATCCCAACAACTGATCAAAACTTGCGGTGAAATAGGGATTAATTAGGCCTTTTGCCAGCAAAAACAGTCCCTATTTCACCGCAACTTAGAAGTGGGGCCCGGCGCGCAAATTAAATTTAGCCCCCCG
>DBGDZK010000081.1:0-4641 GCA_048373195.1 Collinsella sp. | reverse complement strand
CCACGGCAAAGGCCGCAACTCCCAAGGCGGAGACTAAGCCCGCTGCTGCCAAAGAGGAGCCCAAGGCCAAGGTAAAGGCCCAGCCGGTGCCGAAGGCCGCCGGGGTCAAGGCCGCCCCGAAGGCAGAGGCTAAGCCCGCGCCCGCCAAGGAGACCCCGGTCTCCCCCGCCGCTCCGGCAACGGAAAAGGCCCCGTCCAAGAAGACGTCCGTCCGTAAGGCCACGGCCGCCCGCAAGCGCCGCTAGTCCGGACGATCCAAAACCAAATCCTCAATAAACAAGGGGTGTCATTCAGCGTGACACCCCTTGTTCTATAGATGGGTAAAACGATTTTCTAGGACAACCGTTCGCCGATGGTAAACGGATGTTGTTTATACACCCTGTGTACAACAGATATACTTATATCTTGTGCGTAAAGCCCATGGCCCGTAGGCCGTGATTCTATTGAACTGGACCGTACTATGAGATTGATACACAACAGCCGCCTACCGCAGTTTCGCACTCCGTTTGGCGCTGTGACCACAGGAACTACCGTTGCACTCTCGGTTATTTTGGAGGATGCCGATCCCAACCAGGCAACACTCACCCTGCGTACCTGGGTCGATGAAGTCGGCGAGACCCTGATTCCGATGGAGCACGAAGGCGATGGCATTTTTACCGGCGAGCTCAAATGCACTGAACCGTGTCTTGTGTGGTACAGCTTTATATGCAATATCGAGGGCCAGCCCGAGGTTCGCCTGGGCGCGCCCCAGGGCCGCACCGGCGGCGAGGGCGTAACCTACGACTACGCCGAGGTGCCGTCCTTCCAGATTACCGTCTACAAGCACCGCGAGAACCGCCCCACCTGGTACGAGCGCGGCATGGTCTACCAGATCTTCCCCGACCGCTACGCCCGTGACGAGCATTGGCGCGAGCGCACAATGGCCCAACTCGAAAAACCGCGCAAGGGCATTCAGCGCCGGATGGTCGAGGACTGGAACGAGCCGCCCGTGTACGAGCGCGCCGAGGACGGCTCCATCAAGACCTGGGACTTCTACGGCGGCTCGCTCAAGGGCATCCAGGAAGACCTGCCCCGCATCGCCGAGCTGGGCTTTACGGCCATCTACCTCAACCCCATCTTTGAAGCCGCGAGCAACCACCGCTACGACACGGCCGACTACACCAAGATCGACCCGATCCTGGGCACCGAGCAGGACTTTACCGAGCTTTGCCAGGCAGCCGAGAAGCTGGGCATCTCCATCATCCTGGACGGCGTCTTCAACCACACGGGCGCCGACTCGATATATTTCAACCGCTATGGCAACTACCCCGGCGTGGGTGCCTGGCAGAGCGAGGATTCGCCGTGGCGCGATGCGTTTACTTTCCACGAGGACGGCTCGTACGACTGCTGGTGGGGCGTGGGCAACATGCCGGCCATCAACGAGAAGTCCGAGCTGGTACGCGAGAGGCTCCTGGGCAAGGACGGCGTGATCCGCAAATGGCTGCGCGCCGGTGCCCATGGTTGGCGCCTGGACGTCGCTGACGAGCTTTCCGACGACTTCCTGGCCGAGATCAAGAAGGCCGTACTTGCCGAAAAGCCCGACGCACTGTTGCTCGGCGAAGTCTGGGAAGACGCCTCCAACAAGATAAGCTACGGTCATCTGCGCCGCTACCTGCAGGGTTCCGAGCTGGACTCTGCTATGGATTACCCCTTCCGTGACATGGTCATCGGCTTTTTGATGGGCTACAAGAACGCCTACGAGGCCGCCGAGGATATCGAGACCCTGCGCGAAAACTACCCGAGCGAGGCATTGTCCTGCGCGCTCAATCTGCTTTCGAGCCACGACCGTCCGCGCATCATCTCGGTGCTCGGCGGCGGCCCCGACGAGTCGCAGCTGCCCGAGTGCGAGCGCAGCAAATGGCGCCTGGACGAGAACTCGATGGGCCTGGCCAAGAGCCGTTTTTGGCTTGCAACGCTCATGCAGATGACCTTCCCCGGCGTGCCTTCGATCTACTACGGCGACGAGTACGGCCTGGAGGGCCTTACCGACCCGGGCAATCGCCGCACGCTGCCGACCAAGGACCAACTGCACGACTTCGACACGCTGGCTATTGTCAAGAACGCCTCCGCCGTACGCCGCGCACTGCCATTTATGATCGACGGCGAGATCAAGGCCTTCGCGCTCAACGACGAGGTGCTGGCATACAACCGCACGGGCAAGGATGGCGAGTGCGCGACGGTTATCATCAACCGCAGCCTGCGCAATTCGCACCGCGTGACGATTCCGGCGCTCGGCGAATGTGCAAGTGACGTGATCAGCGGCCACGAGTGCGAGATCCACAACGGTACGGTCACGCTCGATCTGTATCCGCTGGGCTCGTCGATCATCTATCACCATGCCGAGCAGCGCCTGCAGGAGCCGCTCGATCACGGCGCGGGCGTCGTGTGCCATATCACCTCGGTGCCCACCGACGACGGCAAGCCCGGCACGATTGGTGCGCCCACGCGTCGCTTTATCGACCATCTGGCCGCTATGGGCATGCGCTACTGGCAGGTTCTGCCTGTCAACCCGACGGACTTCTTCCGCTCCCCTTACGCTGGGCCTTCGGCCTTTGCAGGCAATATTGACCTGCTGCCCGAAAGCCAAGAGGAACTTGCGGACGACTTTGAGGCTTGGAAGGCCCGTGGCGGCGAAGATGCAGACCCGCTCTACACGGCGTTTAAGCATCGCAACGCCGATTGGCTCGAGAAGTACTGCGTCTACATGGCCGTTAAGAAGCATTTTGAAGGCGAATCGCGTCACGATTGGCCGGCCGATGTCGCGCGCTACAACGAGCATCTGATTGACGACAAGCGTTTCCACGACGAGGCAGAGCTGCAGGCGTACATGCAGTACCGCTTTGACCTGGCCTGGTGCGAGCTCATGAACTATGCGCACAAGAAGGGTATCGAGGTTATCGGCGACATTCCTATGTACGTTTCGGACGATTCAGCAGACGCATGGAGCGAGCCCGAGAACTTCTGGCTGTCCGATACCGGCAAGGCGATTGAGATTTCTGGCGCGCCCCCCGACAATTTTGCGCCCGAGGGCCAGGTGTGGGGCAACCCCACCTTCCGTTGGGATCACATGAAGGAGAACGGCTACCGCTGGTGGATGGACCGTCTGCGTCGCGCGTTCTCGCTCTACGATCGCGTGCGACTGGACCACTTCCTGGGCTTCCACAGCTACTTTAGCATTCCCGCAGGTAAGGCCTGCGCTGACGGCCGCTGGCTGGCGGGTCCGGGCAAGGATCTGTTCCAGACTGCCTATGACGAGCTGGGGCCGCTCAACTTTATCGCCGAGGACTTGGGCTACCTGACGCCCGGCGTTCGCGCCATGGCTTCGACCTGCGGCTTCCCCGGTATGGACGTGCTGGAGTTTAGCGATTACGACGTCCGTAACGGCGTGTATCCCACGCCGGGCAAGATTCTGTACACCTCGACGCACGACACGTCGACGCTCGCCGGTTGGTGCACGCGCTCCTTTGCGGGCGGCGACGAGCCGAGCGGTGTTGAGGTGGCGGCCAGGCTGATGGGCGACGCGCTGGCAAGTGATGCTCCCCTCGTGATGATGCCGCTGCAGGATGTCCTGGGGCTGGGCGACGACGCGCGCATGAACGTACCGGGCGTGGCCACGGGCAACTGGACGTGGCAGGCCGATGAGGCCGACGTTGCGGCCGCCGAGGGCAAAACTGCGCAGCTCCTGCGCAACACCCATAGATTCTGGGGCGAAGCGTGATAAAACCCCCGATATAGGGTACAGTTACAGCTGTTTGAATTTATGCGGGCAGAGCGATCTGCCCGCTTTGTGCTGAAAAGGAAGTATTATGGCGCGCTACGATTACAAGTGCTCGAGCTGCGGCAACGTGTTTGAGGTTGAGCATCCCATGTCCGAGACCCCCGAGGTCGTGTGCCCGAGCTGCGGCGCCCCGGCGGCCAAGACGTTCTCGGCCAGCGGCATCAAGTTTGAAGGCAGCGGCTTCTACAACACCGACCAGCGAAGCGGTGGTTCCAGCACCAACGCCACCAGCGGCTGCTGCGCCAATTGCCCGCACAACCACTAGAGACAAGCGGTCCCGCCACCCAGGTTTCGTTATGAGTTGCGGTGAAATAGTTCCTGAATCAGCCCATCCAACGGCCAAACAGGAACCATTTCACCGCAACTTTTCTTTAGATTGGATTTCGGGGTGATGCTAAGTTTGTAACATTTCAAAACTCTGCCGGATTACGGGGCTGAATTGACAACCTCTATCCATTCCGGTAATTGGCTAATTTCAACAAGCCATCTACCTGCGGTTTTATTTAGGCCATTTTTGCTGTGGTCGAGCATCACCAATCTAGCCCCGTAATCCGCCCTACTTTTGATAGCAGTAAGTAGGAACGGGGCTATTTTTCCCACTCTTTACCGCTATTGCGATCTCCGCTCGCACGACCTTCTGAGTTGCGGTGAAATAAGGACTATTTGGCGGGTAGATGCCGCTATTCAATCCCTATTTCACCGCAACTTAGTAGTTACTTGTGGATCAGGCGGGCGCAGAAGTGGCCGTCGTAGGAGTCGGCGTTTACCGGCACGCTTTGGAAGAGGCCTCGATCGTTCTGGCGCACGGCGACAAGCTTCTTGGC
>DBGDZK010000080.1:0-25636 GCA_048373195.1 Collinsella sp. | reverse complement strand
CATGCTGGTGATTATCCGCTTCTACTCCCTGTCCATCATCACGGTGGGCGACACCTATCCGCGAACGCTCCTGCTCATCCTGGGCACGCTGTCCATCCTGGTGGCCGCCCTGTGCATCTTTAAGCAGGACGATATCAAGCGTCGCTTCGCGTACTCCTCCGTCGACAACGTCGGTGTGGTCGCGCTGTGCCTGGGTATCGGTGGTCCGCTCGGTATCGCCGCCTGCCTGCTGCACTGCATCTTCCACGGCTTCACGAAGGCGCTCGCCTTCTGCATGGCCGGTAACATCCAGCACATCTACCACACCCGCGACCTGAACAAGATCAAGGGCGTCGTCGAGATCGCTCCTGTCACGGCAGCGCTCACCATCATCGCCCTGCTCGCGCTCGCCGCCTTCCCGCCGTTCGCCCTGTTCATCTCCGAGTTCCTCACCTTCGTGGCCGGCATCCAGTCCGGTCCCATCTGGGTGGTCGTGCTCGTGGCCATCGGCCTCACCGGCGTGTACTTTGCCCTTACCGGCATTGCGCTCAAGTCCATCTTCGGCAAGGCGCCCGAGGGCATGAAGCGCCACGAGGTGCCCGCCCTCATGATCATCCCCGAGATCGCCCTCGCGATCGTGGTCATGTGGTTCGGTATCGCCACCCCGGTCGCCATTACGAGCGGCGTCGAGGATGCAACGTCCGTCGTTTTGAACCAGAGCGTCGAAGAGCTCCACGAGGCCCCTCTCTACCGCATGGTGTTCAGCTCCCAGACCAAGACAAGCGAGGTGAATTAGCACCATGGCAGAACCTGAAAAGAAGGACTACGCTCGTCGCTGCGAAAGCCACGTCGAGGCCCTGCGCGCCGCAGTGCCGGGCGCTATCGAGAAGGTCGAATGGCAGTGCGAGGACCAGCTGACGATCACCGTCAAGCTGGACCGTCTGCCCGAGGCCGTCCACTACCTGTACTACGAGCGCTACGGCTGGATTCCCGTGATTGTCGGCAACGACGAGCGCAGCCTGTGCGGTCGCTACGCCGTGTACTACGTCATTTCCATGGAGGGCGAGGACCCCGGCTGGGTGACCGTCCGCGCCGAGGTCGACCCCGCCAAGATGACGTTCCCGAGCGTGACCCCGTTCGTCCCCGCCTGCGTGTGGGGCGAGCGCGAGCTGCGCGATATGTTCGGCCTGATCCCCGAGGGCCTGCCCGATCGTCGTCGCCTGGTGCTGCCCGACGATTGGCCCAGCGGCCTGTACCCGCTGCGCAAGGACTCCATGGACTACCGCTTCCGTCCCGCTCCCGCGAGCGACATGGAAAACTACGAGTTCTTGGCCGACACCAAGGGCAAGGAGACCACGCTCGTCCCCATGGGCCCGCTGCACATTACCTCCGACGAGCCCGGCCACTTCCGCCTGTTCGTCGAGGGCGAGACGATCGTGGACGCTGACTACCGTCTGTTCTACGTGCACCGCGGTATGGAGAAGGTCGCCGAGACGCGCCTGAACTATGACGCCGTGACGTTCCTCGCCGACCGCATCTGCGGCATCTGCGGCTGCGCCCACTCGGTGGCCTACGCCGAGGCCGTCGAGCGCGCTCAGGGCATCCATGTCCCGCCGCGCGCCCAGTACATCCGCGCTATCATGCTCGAGGTCGAGCGCCTGCACTCGCATCTGCTCAACATTGGCCTTGCATCGCACTACACCGGCTTCGACTCCGGCTTCCAGCAGTTCTTCCGCGTCCGCGAGAAGTCCATGGACCTGGCCGAGAAACTCTCCGGTCACCGCAAGACCTACGGCCTCAACGTGATCGGCGGCGTGCGTCGCGACATTTTGGCCGAGCAGAAGCTCTCCACGCTCACGACCATTCACCAGCTGCGCTCCGAGGTTCAGGAACTCGTCGACGTCTTGCTCTCCACGCCCAACTTTATCGAGCGTACGAGCGGTATCGGCATTCTAGACCGCAAGATCGCACGCGACTTCTCGCCGGTCGGCCCGCTCATGCGTGGCTCGGGCTATGCCCGCGACGTGCGCTTTGACCATCCCTTCGACGGCTACGCCGATCCGGACGTCCAAAAGATGCATGCTGCCACGGCAGACACCTGCGATGCCTTCGGCCGTACCGCCGTTCGCATCCAGGAGGTCTACGATTCGATCGACATGATCGAGACCATGCTCGAGAACTGCCCGTCGGGCCCCATCCTCACCACGGATTGGGAGTACACCCCGCACAAGTACGCCATCGGCGCCACCGAGGCGCCGCGCGGCGAGGACGTGCACTGGGCCATGCTCGGCAATAACCAGAAGTGCTACCGCTGGCGCGCCAAGGCCGCCACGTACAGCAACTGGCCGGTCCTGCGCTACATGTTCCGCGGCAACACCGTGGGCGACGCTGCGCTGATCGTCGGTTCGCTCGACCCGTGCTACTCCTGCACCGACCGCGTGACGGTGACCGATGTCGCCGCCAAGCGCGACCACGTGCTCGACAAGGAGCAGTTTGAAAACGTCTGGCGCGACAAGTCGCCGCTTGCGGGCGAGGGCACCATGGCCGCCCCGCTCGATGAGGAGGCGCTCTAATATGCTGAAGCTTTGGAAGGTTAACGCCAAGGCCGGCGACGCGACGGTCAAGTACCCGTTTGCGCCGTTCCCCACCAACAAGGACATGCGCGGCAAGCCCGAGCACAATGCCGAGCTCTGCATCGCCTGCGGTGCCTGCGGCGTGGCGTGCCCGGCCGATGCCATTCGCATGGACACCGACCTTGCGGCCGATACCATTACCTGGTCGATCGACTACGGCCGCTGCATCTTCTGCGGCCGCTGCGAGGAAGCCTGCCCCATGGAGGCCATCAAGCTCACCGAGGAGTTTGAGCTGGCCGTCATGAGTAAGGACGACCTCACCAGCAAGAGCGTCTATACGCTCGAGCACTGCTCGCGTTGCGGCAAGCCGTTTGCCCCGCACAAGGAGATCGACTACGCCAAGCGCCTGCTGCAAAAGGCCGGCGGCATGGAGGCCGAGCAGGCCGCCCGTACCGTCGGTATGTGCCAGGAGTGCAAGCGCGAGCTCGACGCCCTGCGCGCCGCCTCGGCCGTAAAGACCGGCAACGCTGCCGGCATGGCTGCCAACGAGACGCTTGCATCCGGCGAGCCCCAGGGCCCCGGCATGGAGTATCTGGGCGGCCACGGCGTGAACCCGGAGTATATCGACCGCGAGCTCAACCCCGATGCGCCCGAGATTCCCGCCGGTCCTGCACCGGTCGAGGGCATCATCATGGATTTTGATACGAAGGAGGAGTAACCATGGCCGAACCCACGCTTTTGCCCGAGCGGCTTCAGTACCGCCCGACCAAGATCGAGCTCGACGAGAGCATCGAGAAGGCCAAGGCGACCCTTCTTAAGAAGATCAAGCGCTCGGTGTACGTCTACCGCGTTGACTGCGGCGGCTGCAACGGCTGCGAGATCGAGATCTTCGGTTCCATCACGCCCGTCTTCGATGTCGAGCGCTTTGGCATCAAGGTCGTGCCCTCGCCCCGTCACGCCGATGTGCTGCTGTACACCGGCGCCGTGACGCGTGCCATGCGCATGCCGGCCCTGCGCGCCTTTGAGGCCGCACCCGATCCCAAGATCGTAGTGTCCTATGGCGCGTGCGGCTGCACCGGCGGCATCTTCTACGACAACTACTGCGTCTGGGGCGGCACGGACAAGATTCTGCCGGTCGATGTCTACATCCCCGGCTGCCCGCCCAGCCCCGCGCAGACCGTCTACGGCTTTGCCATGGCACTTGGCCTGCTGGACCAAAAGCTCCATGCCGAGACCACGGTTGAGGCCGCCGGCGAGCAGGCCGATATCCTGCACCCCGGCGTGCCGTACAAGCTGCGCGTTGCCATCGAGCGCGAGGCTCGCGCCATGAGCGGCTACCGTTACGGCCGCGACTTGGCCAACGAGTTTATGGATACGCTCGAGGGCGCGCCCAAGGGCGATATCCGCGGTGCCATGGCGCTGCTCATCGATAAGCAGGACGATCCGCGCCGCGTCGAGGTGTACTCGGCGCTGCAGGATCTGGTGCTGGCCGGAGGCCGTTAGATGGAGCTCACGGACCGCTCTGGTTACTTTGCGGGCCCCGGCATGCTCGGCGGCTCCTTTGGCGATGCCTCGCGCGCAAGCGACGAGGCTGCCGAGGGCGTCGCCGACCCCTGCCTGGGCCACGCGCCCGACCAGGTGGTCTTTTACGAGCTCACGCGTAAGTTTGTGGAGACCGAGGAAGACGTTCCCCAGGAGGCCTGCGACGTGCTGTACTACACGCTCGCCGTGGGCCACCACACCGGCGTGCTCGATTGCTTTGAGCCGCGCCTGTCGGTGCCGGTGAACGTGTTCTATTCGCTCGTCGACGCGCTGCCGGAGGGGGAGGCCAAAACCAAGTTCGAGGCCATCCGATCCTTTGGCGAGTGCCAGCTTGACAAGGCGGCGGTGCCGTCGCTGCTCGAGGCCTGCGACACGCTGCTCGACGAGCGCGGTTTTCGCGGCTCGGCCAAGGCCGGCATCTCGGTGTTCGACGACGACTTTGGCCTGTATGCCCAGCAGGTCGCGTTTCTGATGAAGTTCCGCGATCTGGTTGAGCGCGTGCGCGATGTGTCGGGCGTGTACCTGACGGGAAGGTTGCAGTAATGGGTCGCGTTGTGGATGGACGTGTGAACGGCGCCCCGTTTGCGGGTATCGTGCTCACGGCGGGAAGCGTGCTGCGTGCCGACGATGCCGCCGGCCCCGTGCTCTCCAAAAAGATGGAGGACGCGCCCATTGCCGGTTGGTACACCATCGACGGTGGCCAAACGCCCGAGGACGACATCATCGAGGTCAAGCGCGAGCGTCCGCCTCGCCTGGTCTTGGTCGATGCCGCCGACATGGCACTGCCCGTCGGGTCCATCCGCTTGCTCGACAAACGTGACGTGGCCCGCAAGTCGATGTTCACCACGCATTCGCTTCCCTTGTCGATTCTGATCGAAGAGATTGAGCAATCGTGTGATGATATCGTCTTCGTTGGGATTCAGCCGGGCGACACGGAGTTCTACAACCCCATGTCCCCGGAGGTCTTTGAGGCCGTCGACGCCGTGTACGACGCCGTGGCCGCCAACGACTTTTCCCACTTTGTCCGCTTGGGGCAGGAGCTATAGCAGCGCTTGCCTCTGCTGAATAGGAAAGAAGTGATTGACATGGCAGATTCCAAGGCAGAATATCCCGCTCCCGATTGCCTGGCGCCCGCCGCGATCGAGGCCAAGACCGAGGCCGCCGGCGTGACCAAGGCTAACCTGCCGGTCGCTAAGGCCTTTCTGTTGGCAATGTTCGCCGGCGCGTTTATCGCCTTCGGCGGCCTGTTCTTTACGGTGTTTTTGAGCGATAGCACGCTGGGCTGGGGTGCCCAGCGCGTCGTGGGCGGCCTGTGCTTTTGCCTGGGCCTGGTGCTGGTGCTGGTGTGCGGCGCCGAGCTGTTTACCGGCAATTCGCTTATGGTCTGCGCGCTCAAGAGCAAAAAGATCACCCTTGTCCAGATGCTCAAGGCCTGGGTCGTCGTGTGGGTCGGCAATTTTGTCGGTGCCCTGTTCATCGTCTTTTTGGTGTACATGGCCGGCATCTATAAGCTCAACGGCGAGGCGGTCGCCAATTCCATGGTGAGCGTCGCCGCCGGCAAGGTGACGATCGACTGGGTGACGATCTTCTTCCGCGGTATCCTGTGCAACATCTTTGTGTGCCTGGCCGTGTGGATCGGTACCGCCGGCAAGACCGTGGTCGATAAGGTCGTGGGCATTCTGCTGCCCATCGCCGCCTTTGTGGCCTGCGGTTTTGAGCACTGCGTTGCCAACATGTACTTTTTGCCCATGGGTGCCGTGATGCACGCGTGCGGCTATGGTGCCAAGGTCGCCGGCGCCGATGCACTCAACGTCGCGGGTATTGCGTTTAATCTATCCGCCGCCACGCTGGGCAACATCGTGGGCGGCGCGGTTCTGATCGCGCTCGGCTACTGGTTTGTCTACGCCAAGAAGTCCGAGGCGTAAGGTACCGTCTGTTTGACGTTGGGCCTCCCGCGGGGCGTTGCCGTGCGGGAGGCTTTTTGGGTCTGGGGCTCGTTGGCGTGCTGCTGGCCTGTTGTGTTTGACCTGTGAAAGGGGTAATCGAGATGGCATCTGCTGTGGAGCGTGACGGTCGCGCTGTGGTGACCACATGCGGGGGATGCTATGCCGATTGCGCCTTTGCGGCACGCGTTGAGGATGGTCGTGTGGTGGCCGAGTTGCCGGTGCCGGGGCATCCGTGCGCGGCGCGTGCCCTCTGCGCCCGCGGACGGCATCGCCTGGCAATGCCGTTTGACGAGCGCGACCGCATTGTGCACCCCATGCGACGCCGCCGGGATGGCTCGGGGTTTGATGCGATTACCTGGGACGAGGCGTTTGCTCAGATTGCCGAGCGTCTTTTGGGGATTGTTGACGAGTGCGGGCCTCGTGCGCTGGGCATGACGCTCGGCGTGCCCTCGTTCGACCGCTACTGGGCGTATCGTTTTATGCATGCGCTGGGCTCGCCCAACGTATACGGTGCCGATGGCGCCTGCGAGGTAAGCCGACTTACCGGTTGGGAACACAGCCTGGGCTATAGTCCCGCCTCCGACCTGGCGCATACCGATTGCATCATGTACCTGGGGCGTTCCATTGTCGATTCGTCGACGATGGGGGCCGTTGACGCGCTCAACGATGCGCGCCGGCGCGGGGCGAAGATCATCGTGGTCGACCCTCGGCGCAGCGGCTCGGCCGCGCTTGCCGACCGCTGGCTGCGCGTGCGCCCGGGCTGTGACCTGGCCTTGCTGCTGGGCATCGCCCACGTGCTGATTGCCGAGGACTTGTACGACCACGAGTTCGTGGACCGCTATACCACGGGTTTTGACGAGCTGGCGCAGGCGGCCCGTGCTTGGACGCCCGAGTGGGCCGAGTCGATGTGCGACGTGCCGGCCGCAGAGATTGTCGCCACGGCGCGCGATCTCGCTGCCGCAGCGCCTGCCGCTGTGGTGGATTCGGGCTTTCATGGCGGCATCGGTATCGCGTATGCCAATAGCACCCAGACCGCGCGCGCTATTTGCTTGGTCGATGTGCTGCTGGGCTGCATCGGGCATGAGGGCGGTGCGCTCAATCCGCCCACGCCGCTTGTGTTGGGCGATCTCGATCCCGCACGCTTTGCGACGCCGCCGGTGCCGCGTGGGCCCAAACTGGGGTCCGAGCGCTATCCGCTGGTTGATCCGGTGCGCGGCCTGTGCACGACCATCGGTCAGTCGATTCTTGCCGGCGATTTGCGTGGGCTCATTGTCTATGCCAGTAACCCCGGTGCGGGCTATGGCAATGCACAGGCTTGGTTGAGTATTTTGCAGCGGCTCGACTTGCTTGTGACGATTGATATTCGTTGGTCCGAGACGGCGCGTGCTTCTGACTTCGTGCTGCCCGACGTGACGTATCTGGAGGCTGACCGCGGCGTGGGAACGGTGACGGGCGCCAACGATGCGCGCGTGTTCTACCGCAACGCCGTGCTGCCCGTGCAGCATGACGACACACGTCCCGGTCGGGAGATCTTTGCCGGGTTGGCTGCGGCCTGCGGCGTAGGCGAGTACTTCGACTTTACGCCGGACGACCTTGCGGCTGCACAGGTGGCGCCTTTTGGGATCGATCTGGACGAGCTCATGGAGCGCGGCTGGGCCGATACGGGCATGGCGCTGCCGACGCGCACGCGTGAGCCGGTGATTCCGCTTGCCGGCGGCAAGATTGCGCTGGCAAGCGACATATGGGAGCGAGCCGGCATGGGTCGTGTGCCCAACTGGATTGCGCCCATGGTGGAGCCCGGCCCGGGGATGTTTCGCCTCATTAGTGGCAACCGTCCCTTTGAGTCGCACACCTCGCGCAGGCTTGCAGCCCAAGGTGCCGCCGAGGCTGGATCGGACCTGGATGCCGTGCAGATGAATGCCGATGTCGCTGCGCACATGGGCATCGTCGACGGCGAGATCGTCGAGCTCGTGAGCGATTTGGGCCGCGACCGCGTGCGCGTGGAGACGACGCCGTATCTGCATCCGGCGTGCATCTTCACCTCGGCCGCTCCCGGCGGACGCGCATTTGGTGCTGAGAGTGGTGGCCGGCAGGCCCTGGGCGTCGGTCCGCTCGACCACACGCCGCTGCGCTGGGACCCGTTGACGGGTGCCGCGCTCACCCAGGAAAACGCCGTTCGCGTGGAAAAGATCGCGGCGCGCGAGGATAATAGCGATTGATTGATTCAGCCGATCGAATTGGCTGATAGTTTGACGTTCGAACGATTGATTCACCTTTGGTTTTGAAAGGTCGCACATGAGCGATAGCCAGAACATGTCCGATGAGGTACGCGCCCGCCTTCGCGCTATTCCTTCCGTCAACGAGCTGCTCGCAGAGTGGCCGGTTGTGAAGGCGGCGGGGGAGACCTGCGACGCGGTGGTGCATGCCGCCGTCACGGCCGAGCTCGATGAGGAGCGCGCCGCGATTCGTGCCGGCGCCGCCCCGCGTTCCAAGCGCGAGCTGGCCTCGGCCATCGAGTGGCGTGCGCATCGCTCCGCGCTGCCGAGCCTGCGTCCCGCCGTCAACGCCACGGGTGTGGTTATCCATACCAACTTGGGTCGCGCCCCGCTCGCGGAATCAGCTGCCAAAGCCGTGGCCGAGGTCGCACGCGGCTACAGCACGCTCGAGTACAGCGTGGACACCTGCTCGCGCGGGTCGCGCAAAGAGCATGCCGCGCAACTCATCCGCTCGCTTACCGGTGCCGAGGATGCGCTGGTCGTCAACAATAACGCGGCCGCCGTGCTGTTGGTGTTGGCAACCCATGCCGCGGGCAAGGAGGTCATCGTCAGCCGCGGCGAGCTTGTCGAGATTGGCGGCAGCTTCCGCATCCCCGATGTCATGGCGGCTTCGGGCGCCAAACTCGTCGAGGTCGGCGCCACCAACCGCACGCACCTGGCAGATTATGAGCGCGCCATCACGCCCGATACGGCGATGATCCTCAAGGTCCATCCTTCCAACTATCGTATCGAGGGTTTCCACGAGGAGGTGGGTTCTCGGGAGCTTGCGGCGCTTGCCCACAAGCATGGCCTGCTGTTCTACGAGGACCAGGGGTCGGGCGCGCTGTTGCCCGACGACATCTTGGTGCGCGGCGGCGAAGAAACCACGCCGGCTTCGGTTTCGGCAGGGCTCGATCTGGTGTCGTGCTCGGGCGATAAACTGCTCGGTGCAGCACAGGCGGGCATTATCATGGGCCGTCGCAATCTGGTCCAGGCCTGTGGGTCGCATCCGCTTATGCGTGCCCTGCGCCCGGGCAAGCTCGCGCTGGCGGCGCTCGAGGCTACACTGCGCATTTATATGGACGGCGCCGATGTGGCCCATCGTGAGGTGCCGGTGCTCAACATGCTCACGCTTCCGCAGACTCATCTGGAGCGTCGTGCCCGCAAGCTCCGCGATCGCATGGCCGCCGGGCTCGATAAGGCTGGCTGCCCGTGCGCCGTTCAGGTGGAGATCGTCGAGGAGTCGTCGACTCCCGGTGGTGGTTCGCTGCCTACCGTCGAGCTGCCCACGATGTGCGTGGCCGTCTGCCCGGTCGACGGGCGCCTGTCCGTCGACGCGCTCAAGCGCTCGCTTGTCCAGGACTTCGACACGCCGGTCGTCACGCGAACTTCGCACGATCGCATTTTGTTTGACGTCCGTACGCTTGTGGGCGACCGCGATATCGAGACGGCGGCATCGACGTTTGCCGCATGCGTTGAGAAGGCGATTGCTCGATGAGTGAGGTTCAGGCGCTGGTGGAGTGTCCCGTTATCGTTGGCACGGCGGGCCACGTCGACCACGGTAAGTCGGCACTGATCGAGGCGTTGACCGGCAAGAATCCCGACCGTCTTGAGGTTGAGCGCCGTCGCGGTATGACCGTGGAGCTGGGCTTTGGCGAGCTGGCGCTGCCGAGTGGCAAGATCGTCGGCCTGGTCGACGTGCCGGGGCATGCCCATTACCTGCGCGCCATGGTGCAGGGTGCGACGGGCATCGACGTTGCCGTGCTGGTGGGTGCGGCCGTCGAGGGCGTGATGCCGCAGACCCGCGAGCACGTGCATGTGCTGGAGCTGCTGGGCGTTACGCACATGGTGGTCGCGCTGACGATGTGCGACCTGGCCGATAGCGAGATGGTTGATCTGGCCGAGCTCGATGTCGATGACTTTTTGTCGGGTACTGTGTTTGCGGGCGCGCCAATTGTGCCCGTGTCGTCTAAGACGGGCGAGGGGATTGACGGGCTGCTTGCGGTGCTCGACGAGCAGGTGGGTGTCTGCGGGGATACCTGTCGCGAGCGTGCCGAGCGGAGCGATGCCGCGCCGCGCCTGCCGATTGACCGCTGCTTTACGATCAAGGGCGCCGGCACCGTCGTGACGGGAACGCTGCACGATGCGCCGGTTGCGGTGGGCGATGAGCTCGTCGCGCTGCCGTCGCGCACGGTCTGCCGCGTACGCGGGATCCAGGTGCATGGCGACACGCAGCGGGCGTTGCCCGGTCAGCGTGTGGCGCTCAACTTGGTGGGCGATGCTGTCGCCGCGCTCGATCGCGGCGAGATGCTCGGCGTGGAGGGCCGTTTTGGCCAGACGCTGCGCTTTATGATGACGTTTACCTACCTGGGCCGCGAGGGCGCTAAACCGCGTGTGCTCGAGTCGGGCGCGCGCGTGCATGTGATGGCGGGTACGGCCGAGGTTGTCGGCCGCATCATGCTTATGGAGGGCGAGGCCCCCATGGCGGTGGGCGAGACCCGTACCGTGCAGGTGCGCTTGGAGGAGCCGCTGCCGCTGCGAGCCGGAGACCATGCTGTGGTGCTGTCGTATTCGCCCGTTATGCTCATTGGCGGCGGGCGTGTGCTGCTTTCGCGTTGCCGTCGTTCGCGCGAGCTTGCTGAAGGAGAGCGTGCGCTGTATGTGGCGCTTGAGGCCGGCGATATCGCGGGCGGTGTGGGCGCTTGGCTGGCGCTGCAGACGCTGCCAGTTACGGCGGTTGATGTTGCCGAGGCTTTGGATCTTGGTGTTGGCGAGGCCGATGCCGCACTGCGCGGATTGGTGGCGCAGGGCTCCGTTCGCAAGCTTGCCGCGGGCGATGCGGGCCTCTTGGCGGACGCCGTGGTGCTCGACGCCGCGATGGATGCACTGGCGGCGACCCTGTCAGCCATGCACGCGGCGGCTCCCAAGGAGACGGGCTTTACGCCCGGCGCCGTTGCCCATGCTGCGTGGCCTGCCGCTGATGAAGGCGTTGCCGCGGCCCTGATTGCCGAGGGCTGCTCCCGTGGCGTGTGCGCCGCCGAGGGCGCCGAGGTATTCGATCCGCATTCGGCCGCCGCGGCGGCACGCGTGGTGCGAGAGGCTTGCGAGCGCATCGTCGCGCTGCTTGACGAGGCTGGCCTGGATGCACCGGCGCTTCCCGAGGTGGGCGAACAGCTGCAGCTCGGTCGCGACACCATGACGCGTGCCCTGCGCGAGCTTTCGCTCAACCGCTCGATCGTTAAGGTCGAGCGCGACGTTGCCCTGTCCGCTGCCGCCGAGTCCCATGCGCGTGAGCTTGTCGCCGCCGCCATAGAGGCAGCCGGCGGCGCTGCCACCACGAGCGTGCTGCGCGAGGCCCTGGGGGTGTCGCGCAAACGCGCCATCAGCATCTTGGAGCACCTAGATGCCGTGCGCTTTACGGTGCTCGACAAGGATGCCGGCGGCCTGCGCTCCCTGCGCTAGATTGGCTGCTCGGTTTGGTAAAATACCGCCGCACTTGGGAACGGATGGGCTCCGGTGGGCTCCGCGGTCCTCAAAACCGTTGCGAGGCGTGCAAAACGTCTTGGATGTGTTCGATTCACATACGTTCCCGCCATACGCTACCAGCGCTTTTGTGCTCGCGGTCTTGCTGCGTGCCGCAAAGGCGCTGTTTTGTTTTTGCGTGGGTTTGCCGTGCCGCCCGCTTTATCGGCGACGGTATCTGGCTTCGTGTGTCGGGTTTCGAGCATGCCGATGGAGGTGTTTTGCCGTATGACTACCGTAAGACGGGTCGATCTTTCTTGCGTCGTCCAAGCGGGCGGGCTGTCCTCACGCATGGGCCGCGATAAGGCGCGCATGACGTTTTGCGGCGAACCGCTCATCGAGCGCGTGCTGGGTCGGCTGGCGCCAGTTGCCGGCGAGTTGGTCGTGACGACTTCGCGTCCCAGCGAGCTTGCCTATCTTGAGGAGCACGCGTTTGGCGGCCTGGTGCCGCGAATAGTGCCGGACCTTGAGGGGTCGGCGGGTGCCATGCGCGGCATCGCGAGCTCGTTGGCTGCGGCCCGATTGCCGCTCGTGGCGATCGTCGCCTGCGACATGCCGTTTGTCTCGCCGGAACTCATCGGCGCGCTTGCCGATCGTTTTGAGGCCGAGGCGATCGACGTGTGCGTGCCACGCGAGGAGCAAGGGATTGAGCCGCTTTGCGCCGTCTGGCGCCGTGACGCTTGTGCGCCGGTTGCCCAAGAGCTGCTTGCCTGCGACCGCCAGCGCATTCGCTGCCTGATCAATCGCGTTCAGGCCGGTTATATGGATGAGCCGCAGATTGTTAAGGCCGCGGGCTCGACGCTCTGCTTCGAAAACGTCAATACGCCCGAGGAGTTTGCGGCGGCCGAGTTACTCGCCTAGACGATTGGAGTTGCCATGTCTCACGATATTTGTCCCGACACGGGAGAGACTTGCACTTGCGATGGTTCCGAGCCCTGTACCTGCGGCTGCGGTGGCTGTGGACATACTGCGGAAGAGGAAGCGGCCGCCGCGGCGTATCGTGAGGCACACCGCGAAGGCCCATCCGGTGATGCCCTCGACCACGAGCGCAAGATTATCGTGTCGTTCGATAGCACCTTCGATGTGATGGAATGCGAACAGCTGTGTCTTGCCGCCGGTGTGCCCGGGCGCATCATGCCACTGCCCGGCTCCATTACCGCAGGCTGCGGGCTGTGCTGGGCCATGCCATTCTCGGGCGATGCGCTCGCCGCCTTCCGAGCCGCCACCGAGGGCCGCATAGCCCCTGCCGACTACCATCAGCTCGTCCTCTAGCCACCACACCACCACAAAGGTGCCTGTCCCCAATGTGGTGGTTTGGAACATGTGGACGAAACAGCTTCGAAACACGCGATTTGCGCGTTGGGCACTCAAAAACGCTTCTACCTGCATCGTAATCAAAACGAAACATCTGCTCGTCGGCTTATGCGAAACTTTGCTGCAACAGTGCGATATTATCCATACTCGATAAAGCTCGCGGCGCATGGGGCGCCTCGAACGACACTTTTCTTTTCCATCAATTGGAGGAAGCATGAGCTACACGCAGAAAGTTCTCGACGAGCTCAAGGCCCGCTATCCCGAGCAGCCTGAGTTCATCCAGGCCGCGACCGAGATTCTCGGCACCATCCAGCCGGCGCTCGACGCCCATCCCGAGTACGAGGAGGCCGCCCTGCTTGAGCGCCTCGTCGAGCCCGAGCGCATCGTCATGTTCCGTGTTCCCTGGGTCGACGACCAGGGCAAGGTTCAGGTCAACCGCGGTTACCGCGTCGAGTTCAACTCTGCCATTGGACCCTACAAGGGCGGCCTGCGCTTTAACCCGACGGTCACCCTGGGCATGCTCAAGTTCCTGGGCCTGGAGCAGATCCTCAAGAACAGCCTGACCACCCTTCCCATGGGCGGCGGCAAGGGCGGTTCCGACTTTGACCCCAAGGGCAAGTCCAACAACGAGATCATGCACTTCTGCCAGTCCTTCATGACCGAGCTCTATCGCCACATCGGCCCCAACACCGACGTTCCCGCCGGCGACCTGGGCGTTGGCGGCCGCGAGGTTGCCTACCTGTTCGGTCAGTACAAGCGCCTGACCAATGAGTGGACCGGCGTCCTTACCGGCAAGGGCCTCTCTTTTGGCGGCTCGCTCGCCCGTACCGAGGCCACCGGCTACGGCCTGGCCTACTTTGTGGACGAGTACCTCAAGAGCCGCGGCGACTCCTTCGAGGGCAAGAACGTCGTCGTTCACGGCTCCGGTAACGTCGCCATCTACGCGGTCCAGAAGGTCTCCCAGCTCGGCGGCAAGGTGCTGGCCTGCTCCGACACCCATGGCTGGGTCGAGGATCCCGACGGCATCGACTACACCGTGCTCGAGCATGTCTACAACAAGAAGCGCTCCGGCCACGACAAGGGCGTTACGCTCGCCATGTACGTCGACGAGAAGCCCAATGCCACGTGGCACGAGGGTGACGGCCGCGGCGTGTGGCAGCTGCCCTGCGACATCGCGCTGCCCTGCGCTCGCGAGAACACGCTGCTGCTCGAGGACGCCCAGGCGCTCGTCGCCAACGGCTGCAAGGTGGTCGGCGAGGGCGCGAACATGCCCACGACCATCGAGGCCACGACCTACTTCCAGGAGCACGGCGTCGCCTTTATGCCCGGCAAGGCTGCCAACGCCGGCGGCGTGCTCGTGTCTGGCCTGGAGATGAGCCAGAATGCCGAGCACCTGTCCTGGACCTTCGAGGAGGTCGACGGCAAGCTCGAGCAGCTCATGCGTGGCATGTTCCACAACGTGGACGACACCGCCAAGGAGTACGGCGAGGAGGGCAATTTCGTCATGGGCGCAAACATCGCCGGCTTCCTGAAGGTCGCCGATGCCATGCTCGCCCAGGGCGTCTGCTAAATCTTGCCTGACATAGCATGTGATGAGGCTCCCAGCTATCTGGTTGGGAGCCTTTTTCTATCCCGGAGGATTCCTCATAACTTGCGGTGATATACGGACTGTTTTGCGTTCCAGAACGGCTAATCAGTCCGTATATCACCGCAAGTTATGGATGGGTGGGTGGATTTTGTCCTAAAACGGTGTGCGGCCCCTCGTTTGGTACACTTAAAAGTACTGGACAAGTGAAGAGATGGGGGAGAACGTGCTCAAGTTCGGTACCTACGTCCGTGTTGGAAACGCGGCCGAAGCCTATGAGCTCTTACAGAAGAACCGCAACAACAAGATTGTGGGCGGCGGCATCTGGATGCGCCTGGGTTCGCGTCGCGTGGCGACGGCGATTGACCTTTCGGCCTGTGGACTCGATCAGATCGAGGAGACCGAGACCGAGTTTCGCATCGGCGCCATGTGCACCCTGCGCCAGCTCGAGCGCCATGTCGAGCTCAACGCGCTTGTCAACAACGTCTTTGAGTTCGCCGTCCACGACATCGTGGGCGTGCAGCTGCGCAATACCGCCACGGTGGGCGGCAGCATCTACGGCCGCTTTGGCTTCTCGGACGTGCTCTCGGCCTTTTTGGCGCTCGATTCCTATGTTGAGCTGACGGGCGCCGGCCGCGTGCCGCTCGCGGAGTTCGTGGACATGGGCTACGTACGTGACGTGATCGAGCGCGTCGTGGTCGTCAAGCACGATTACCGTGCGAGCTACGAGGCCGTGCGCAAGGCCGCGACCGACTTTCCCTCGCTGAACGTTACCGCCGCCTGGTGGGACGGCTCCTGGCACGTCACCGTGGGCGCCCGCCCGCTGCGCGCGACCTTGCTGCAGGGCGAGGCATCTGGCCTCACCAGCGAGCAGCCTTCCGAGGACGAGCTTCGCGCCCTTGCCGCATCCGTGCGTTCCCTGAGCTACGGCACCAACCTGTGGGGCTCGGCAGACTACCGCCGCCGTATCTCGGCCCCGTTGGCGATTCAGGCCGTGCGCCGCGCCGCCGGCATCGAGCTTTCGGCCGCGCTTGCCCGCGAGCTCGAGACCGTGCAGGTCCCCAAGTTTGCCACGGACGAGTATTCCTGCCGCCGCGTGCCCGGCGTCGATTCTAGCGAGGTGCGCTAATGGCTGCCAAACTCATCGATCTTTCC
Source organism: Collinsella sp. (assembly GCA_048373195.1). Taxonomy (GTDB): domain Bacteria; phylum Actinomycetota; class Coriobacteriia; order Coriobacteriales; family Coriobacteriaceae; genus Collinsella. Next base: position 9,765 of record DBGDZK010000080.1, on the reverse strand, counting down.
TTTACGCTCAACGGCCGCAAGGTCAAGGTTCAGATTGCCCCCGACACCATGCTCTTTTCGCTTCTGCGCGAGCAGGGTTGTGCGTCGGTGCGCTGTGCCTGCGAGACCACCAACTGCGGTTTGTGCACGGTGTGGCTCGACGGTGACCCGGTGCTGAGCTGCTCGGTTCCCGCCGCCCGTGTTGAGGGACACACCATCACCACGCTTGAGGGTCTTAAGGCCGAGTCCGAGGCACTGGCCCGCGCGATGGCTGCCGAAGGTGCCGAGCAGTGCGGTTTTTGCGCCCCCGGCCTTATCATGAACGTGCTGGCGCTTGCCCGCGCCGCCAAGGAGGACCCGAGCCTCGTCGCCACGCGCGAGGAGCTCTCTCGCCAGCTCGCCGGCAACCTCTGCCGTTGCAGCGGCTACGAGAGTCAGCTGCGCGCCATCGTCCGCTTTCTCAATGAGTCCGGCGTGCAGGTGGGCTTTGAGATGCCCGAACTGCCGGTCAATAACACCAGCTCCGATGGTGTCGCATACAAGCAGATTACCCACAAGCAGCCCAAGAAGGACTCGAAGGCACTGCTCGAGGGTCGTCCCGTCTACACGGGCGACCTGGTACCTGCCGGTGCGCTCATCGTCAAACTCAAGCGCAGCCCCTATGCCCGCGCCAAGATTCGCTCCATCGATACGTCGCGCGCACTGAAGGTGCCCGGCGTGGTGGGCGTCTACACCTACGAGGACGTGCCCCAGCGCCGCTTTACCATCGCCGGTCAGAGCTATCCGCAGCCGAGTCCCTACGACCGCCTGATTCTCGAGAACCTCGTGCGCTACCAAAACGAGGAGGTGGCGATTGTCGCCGCCGAGACCGAGGAGGCCGCCGACAAGGCACTCAAGCTCATCAAGGTCGACTACGAGGTGCTCGAGCCGCTGCTCGACTTTACCCAGGCGCTCGATAACGACATCGTGGTCCACCCCGAGGGCGACGTGACCTTTATGTTCCCGCAGGGCGGCGACGTGTCCCGCAACCTGGTGTGCAGCGGTACCAGCGATTTTGGCAACCTTGACAAGGCGTTCGCCCAGAGCGACATCGTGTTCACCCGCACCTACACCAGCCAGGCCACGCAGACCGCGCCCATGGAAACCTTCCGCGCCTTCGCGACGACCGACGCGTTTGGGCGTATCTCGGTGACCACCTCCACGCAGGTGCCCTTCCACGTGCGCCGCATGGTCGCGCAGTCGCTCGACATTCCGCAGTCGCAGGTGCAGGTCATTAAGCCGCGCATCGGCGGCGGCTTTGGCTCCAAGCAGACGGGCTGCTGCGAGATCTTTGTGGCGTTCGTGACCCAGCAGACCGGCCGTCCGAGCTACTGCTGCTACACCCGTGAGGAGACCATCACTGCGGGCAACTCGCGCCACCAGATGCAAATGACCGTTAAGCTGGGCGCCATGAACGACGGCACCATCACGGCCATCGACCTGCATACGCTGTCCAACGCCGGTGCCTATGGTGAGCATGCCACCACGACGATCGGCCTCTCGGGCCACAAGAGCCTGCCCATCTACAACCACGTGAAGGCGAGCCGCTTTAGCTGGGACGCCGTCTACACCAATACCAACCGCGGCGGCGCGTATCGTGGCTACGGTGCCACCCAGGGCCAGTTTGCCGTGGAGAGCGCCGTCAACGAGCTCGCCGACATGCTGCACATGGACCCCGCCGACCTGCGCCTTAAGAACATCGTGCGCGAGGGCGAGACCATGCCGCAGTACTACAACGAGAAGCTTAACGCCTGCGCACTCGACCGCTGCCTGCTGCGCGCGATGGACATGATCGGCTGGCGCGACAAGCCGCTGGCCGTGGACCTGGGCGACCGTGTGCGCGCCCTGGGTTGCGCGCTCACCATGCAGGGCTCGGGCATCTCCAATGTCGACATCGCCGGCATCGACATGCGCCTGGAAGAGGACGGCTTCATTACCATCGGCACCGGCGCCACCGATAACGGCATGGGCGTCGACACGATCCTGGCGCAGATTGCCGCCGAGGAGCTGGGCGTGGAGAGCTCGCTGATCGTGGTGCGCGGCGTGGACACCGACGTGTCGCCGTTCGACGCCGGCTCGTACGCGAGCTCGGGCACGTACGTGACGGGCCTGGCAGCCAAGAACGCCGCGACCGAGCTGCGCGAGAAGATTTGCGCCAAGGCCGCTCAGATGTGGGACGTTGACACCGCCGACGTGGTCTTCGACGGCCAGTACGTGCGCCTGTCCGACGAGCGTGCCGCTCGTGAGCGCGGCCGCTACCTCACGCTGCGCGACTTTGCCAACCTGTGCGTCAAGAACATCGCGGGCGGCGACGCGCTCACCTCGCATGCCTCTGCCTGCTTGCCCGTTTCGCCCCCGCCGTTTATGGCCGGCATTGCCGAGGTCGAGGTCGACAAGGCCACCGGCAAGGTGACCGTGGTGGACTACGTGGCGGCTGTGGACTGCGGCACCGTTATCAACGAGGCGCTCGCGCGCGTCCAGGCCGAGGGCGGCATTGCCCAGGGTATCGGCCACGCGCTCTACGAGATTGTCGAGCACGATGACCGCGGCCGCCTGCGCACCGGCAACTTTATGAGCTACAAGCTGCCCACGCGCCTGGATATCGGCAGCATTCGCGTGGCCTTTGAGCCGAGCTACGAGCCGACGGGCCCGTTTGGCGCCAAGTCGATCGGCGAGGTCGTCATCAACACGCCGCTCGCCGCAGTAGCCTCGGCCGTGGCGCACGCCACCGGCCATCAGGTTCGCTCACTGCCCATCACGCCCGAGAAGGCCCTGCTGGGGGAGTAGCGGGTCGGCGAACAAGTCGTAATTGGCGGGGCGGGGCAACTCGTCCCGCCTTTTGCACTCGTGGTGAGGTCGTGAGCTTGTAAAAGGTGTGCGTGCGCTTGCCGTTCGTATCTGCTATCATTCCTAGTCTGTGCGCTCATGCGGGCGTGGCGGAATTGGTAGACGCGCCAGATTTAGGTTCTGGTGGGATTCCCGTGAAGGTTCGAGTCCTTTCGCCCGCACCAACGCATCTGCGTCGGCCCTGGCCGTCGCGACACTTTGTTGCATAAAGGTACCAGCACCTCAGATAAGCTGGGCAGTATGAGGAGGAACGTGTTGAACATCACCGCTTCTGACGTCAAGGACGCCAAGCTCACCGCTACGGTCACCATCCCGGCCGCCGACGTCGACGCCGCGATCAAGAAGGCCTACAAGGACACCGCCAAGAAGTACCGCTTCCCGGGCTTCCGCGCCGGTAAGGCCCCCCGTCCGGTCATCGACTCCGCTCTTGGCGCCGAGGCTACCCTCGCTCAGGCCACCAACGACCTGATCGCCGCCAACGAGCCCGCCGTCCTCAACGAGCTGGACATCGTCCCCACCAAGAGCGGTGACTACAAGGAGCTCGACCTCGCCAAGGATCACGAGGACTACACCTACACCGTCGAGTTCTCCCTGCGTCCCGCCGCTGAGCTCTCCTCCTTCGACGCCGTCGAGATCGAGATGCCCCCTGCGGAGGTCACCGAGTCCGAGATCAACAACCAGGTCGAGATGCTCCTCAACTACCGTGCCACCTTCGAGGACGTCGAGGGTCGCGCCGTCGAGGCCGAGGACTACGTCACCGTCGACCTCAAGGCCGTCGAGAACGCCGACAACTTTGCCGCCGAGGGCCGTATGCTCATCGCCGGTAGCGACAGCAACCCCAAGGAGTTCAATGAGGCCCTGATCGGCGCTAACGTTGACGACGTCAAGACCGTCACCTGGACCGACGAGGTCGAGGAGGGCGAGGAGGCCGAGACCCACACCGTCGAGGTCACCGTCAAGGGCATCAAGGTCCGCAACACCCCCGAGCTCACCGACGAGCTCGTCAAGTCCGACTTTGGCTTCGACAGCATCGACGCTATGCGCGACGCCATCAAGATCGAGATCGAGCAGGACAAGGCTTCTCGCCTTCCGGCCGAGAAGGAGAACCGTTGCGTCTCCGCTCTCGCCGAGCGTCTGCAGCTCGACGAGATGGACGCCGACTACGAGCAGTCCGTCTTTGAGGAGCTTGGCCAGAACTTCCTGTCCAACCTCGCTGCCCGCGGCATGACCCTGGACACCTGGCTGCCCGCTTCCGGCCTGACCATGGAGCAGTTCATCGGCGACCTGCACAAGCAGGCCAACGACGTTGCCCGTGAGTCCCTGGCTCTGGACGCCCTCGCCCGTGAGCTCAAGATCGAGGTCACCGAGGACGACATCAACGCCGAGTTCGAGAAGGCCGGCGTCAAGGACGTCGAGGCTTCCAAGGCCGAGTTCATCGCCGATGGCCGCATGCCTGCCGTCCGCGAGTCCATCCGTCGCTCCAAGGCCGTCGACCACCTGGTCGAGAACGCCAAGGTGACCGAGGTCGACGAGACCGCCAAGGACGCCGAGTAATTCTCGCCACCTTGCCCGCGAGCGCATGCGTGCGCCCGTGATGGGGTAAAGTTATAAACCGGTTATCCGGTCGCTTCGTACGGTGCCAGCCAATGCATAGCATGCGGGCACCGTACGTTTGTCTAGAACCATTATTGGTCCGCAAGAGAGAAATGGAGATGCGTATGATCGCTAAGTTCGATTCCGCCCTCGTGCCATACGTTATCGAGCAGACGCCGCGCGGCGAGCGCAGCTACGATATCTATTCGCGCCTGCTCAACGACCGCATCATCTTCTTGGGCGAGGAGATCAACTCCGTCAGTGCCAACCTGGTCGTTGCCCAGCTGCTGCATCTTGAGAGCCAGGATGCCGAGAAGGATATCTCGCTCTACATCAATTCGCCCGGCGGCGAGGTTTACTCCGGCCTGGCGATTCTTGACACCATGAACTTTATCAAGCCGCAGGTCTCCACCATCTGCGTCGGTATGGCTGCGTCCATGGCCGCCGTGCTGCTTTCGGCCGGTGCTAAGGGCAAACGCTTCTGCCTGCCGCACTCCAAGGTCATGATTCACCAGCCCAGCGGCGGTGCCCAGGGCCAGCAGACCGAGATCGAGATCGTGGCCGAGGAGATCAAGAAGACTCGCCGCGAGCTCAATCAGATCCTGTCCGATGCCTCGGGCCAGCCCATTGAGAAGGTCCAGGCCGACACCGAGCGCGACAACTACCTGACCGCTGCCGAGGCCCTCGACTACGGCCTGATTGACCGTATTGTCACCTCGCGCGATCTCGCCGCGAAGGACGCCTAGGATGGCAGGTAACATGCAGGACAACTTTGACGAGAACGGCAACCCCATCCGCTGCTCCTTTTGCGGAAAAGAGCAGGGGCAGGTTCGCCGCCTTGTAAAGGGTCCGACCAACATCTTTATCTGCGACGAGTGCGTTGCCGCCTGCTCCGAGATTTTGGAGGAGTCGCTGGCTTCGGACTTTATGGACGCCGCCCGCAACGGCAAGCTGCCGGGCTTCCTCAACGACCACGGTCAGGCTGCATCCCAGCCCGCCGTGGACCCCGAGACCGAGGGCTTTGAGCTCGAGGACGACCGTCAGGTCATCACGCACGTGCCGACGCCGCACGAGATCTATGACGAGCTTTCGGCCTATGTAATGGGCCAGGAGGACGCCAAGCGCGCCATGTCGGTTGCCGTGTACAACCACTATCGCCGCGTGATCGAGGGCGGCGCTGCGGTGTCTGCCTTTGATGACGACATGGGCTCGCAGTTCGATGACGATATGGACGAGGTAGAGCTCGCCAAGTCCAACATCCTGCTGCTCGGTCCCACCGGTACCGGCAAGACCCTGTTGGCCCAGACGCTCGCGCGCATCCTCGAGGTGCCGTTTGCCATCGCCGATGCCACCGCGCTCACCGAGGCCGGCTATGTGGGCGAGGACGTGGAGAACATCCTGCTCAAGCTCATCAATGCTGCCGATGGCGACATTGAGCGCGCGCAGGTGGGCATTATCTACGTGGACGAGATCGACAAGATCGCCCGCAAGGCCGAGAACCTCTCCATTACCCGCGATGTTTCGGGCGAGGGCGTTCAGCAGGCGCTGCTTAAGATTCTTGAGGGCACGGTGGCCAGCGTTCCGCCCACCGGCGGCCGCAAGCATCCCCAGCAGGAGCTGCTGCAGATCGATACGACCAACATCCTGTTCATCTGCGGTGGTGCCTTTGTGGGTCTGGACAAGATCATCGCCGATCGCGTGGGCAACAAGGGCGTGGGCTTTAACTCCGAGATCGCCGGCCCCACCTCGGTCGACGAGAACGACCTGCTGCGTCAGGTGCTCCCGCAGGACCTCAACGCCTTTGGCATGATCCCCGAGTTTGTGGGACGTACGCCCGTCGTCACCCAGACGCAGGCGCTCGACGAGGATGACCTGGTGTCGATCCTGACCGAGCCCAAGAACGCCGTGGTGCGTCAATACCGTAAGATGTTCCAGCTCGAGGACGTTGAGCTTGAGTTTGAGGATGCCGCCCTGCACGAGATCGCCCGCATGGCGCTCGCCCGCAAGACCGGCGCCCGCGGCCTGCGCTCCATCTGCGAGGACGTGCTGCAGCAGACGATGTTCGACCTCCCCAGCGAGGAGGGCGTCGCCAAGGTCATCGTGACCGAAGCCTCCGTAAAGGGCGAAGAGCAGCCCCAGCGTATCTACGGCTAAACCAGCCTAAAACGTGTTTGCAAATAGCCTCTGACCATTCGCGGTCGGAGGCTATTTTATATATGCGCAATAACCCCAACTACCTGTGTTATTCTGTGTGTTTGTTTAAGCCTCAGCGAAGTCATATCAGACTGAAGTAATCGATACCTAAGGGGAGGAATGTAGGCCCGATTTTCGTAGATTCCGCACGAGCCGAAGACCACTTAATGTGGTCTTCGAGCGAGCCCAGGACCTGACCGAGCGAAAATCGGGCCTACATTCCTCCCCGGCGGGACAGGGAGAGATATATGGAAGAGATGCCCAAGAACTACGATCCGTCGACCAACGAGCCGGCGATCCTGCAGAAGTGGCTCGACGGCGGCTACTACAAGCGCCGCGAGGGCGTGGGCGACTGCACCGTAACCATTCCGCCTCCCAACGTGACCGGCAAGCTCCACATGGGTCACGCCACCGACGACTCCATTCAGGACGCCATCATTCGTATGGCCCGCATGCGCGGCAAGTCCACGCGCTGGGTGCTCGGAACCGATCACGCCGGTATCGCCACGCAGACCAAGGTCGACAAGAAGCTCAAGAGCGAGGGCATCAGCCGCCTGGAGATTGGTCGCGACAAGTTTGTCGACGCTTGCTGGGATTGGACCCACGAGTACGGCGGCATCATCGTCGAGCAGATCAAGCGCATGGGCTGCTCCGTCGACTTTGATAACGAGCGCTTTACCATGGACGAGGACTACGCGCAGGCCGTGCGCAAGGTCTTCTGCGACTGGTACCACGACGGTCTGATTTACCGCGGCAAGCGCATCGTCAACTGGTGCCCCAACTGCACTACCGCTATCTCGGACGACGAGGCCGAGTACAAGGACGAGAAGGGCCACCTGTGGCACCTGCGCTACCCGCTGACCGAGCCGGTCAACGGCCAGGACTACATTGTCGTCGCCACCACGCGCCCCGAGACCATGCTCGGCGACACGGGCGTCGCCGTCTCCCCGAAGGACCCCGAGAAGGCCGCCTTCGTGGGTAAGACCGTCAAGCTCCCCATCGTCGACCGCGAGATTCCTATCTTTGAGGATTGGCATGTCGACGCCAACTTCGGTTCCGGCTTCGTTAAGGTTACTCCGGCCCACGACCCCAACGATTACGCCATGGGTCAGGCCCACGACCTTCCGCAGATCAATATCTTCGACGAGCACGCGGTGGTCGTCGAGGGCTATGGCGAGTTCACCGGCATGACCCGCGAGGAGTGCCGCGAGGCGGTCATCAAGTGGTTCGACGAGCACGGCCTACTCGACCACGTCGAGGAGCACGACCACTCCGTCATGCACTGCTACCGTTGCGACGCCGCGCTTGAGCCGTGGCTGTCCGAGCAGTGGTTCGTGGCCGTCGACAAGCTCAAGGGGCCGGCGCTCGACGCCGTCAACTCCGGTAAGGTCACCTTCCACCCCGCGCGCTGGACGCAGACCTACACCACTTGGATGGAGAATCTCAAGGACTGGTGTATCAGCCGCCAGCTGTGGTGGGGCCACCGCATTCCCGTGTTCTACTGCGAGGACTGCGGCTGGGAGGACGCCCTTACCGAGGACACCGATGTGTGCCCCAAGTGCGGCGGTCATCACGTGCATCAGGACGAGAACGTGCTGGGCACCTGGTTCAGCTCGCAGCTGTGGACTTTCGCCACGCAGGGCTGGCCGCAAAAGCCGGAGCTGCTCGAGGGGCATCACCCCACGACGGCGCTCGTCACCGCGCGCGACATCATCGCGCTGTGGGTCGCCCGCATGGTCATGAGCTCGCTGTACTTCCTGGACGAGGTGCCGTTTAAGGACGTTGTCATCTACCCGACGATCCTTGCCAAGGACGGCAGTCGCATGTCCAAGTCCAAGGGCAACGGCGTTGACCCCATGGACCTCATTGGCATGTACGGTGCCGACGCCATGCGCTATAACCTGCTCACGCTGTGCACCAACAACCAGGACGTCAAGTTCGATGCGAACATCGACAAGAAGACCAAGAAGCTTATCGACAGCCCGCGTACCGACCAGGCCAAGTCGTTTGTGACCAAGATCTGGAACGCCAGCCGCTTCCTGCTTATGAACATGGAGGGCTACACGCCCGGCGAGCCCGTCGTTGAGACCCCGGCCGACGCCTGGATGTTCAGCCGCCTGGCCAAGGCTGTCAAGATGGTCACCGAAGGCATCGAGAACTACACCTTTGGCGACATGGCCCGCGGCGTGCAGCAGTTCTTCTGGAACGAGGTCTGCGACTGGTACGTCGAGGTCACCAAGGCCCGCCTGAAGGGCGAGGGTCGTCTGCAGGCTCAGCGCAACCTGATCTTTGTGCTCGACACCTCCATTCGCCTGATGCACCCGCTTATGCCGTTTGTCACCGAGGAGATCTGGGACAACATGCCGGCGAGCGTGCTCGATCTGGATGCCGAGGGCAACGTGGACCGTGCCGAGGCGCTCATGATCGCCAAGTGGCCCGAGCCCGCCGACTACGCCAAGTATGTTGACGAGGACGCCGAGCGCGCGTTTGAACTGTGCCGTACCGTCGTTTCCGCTGCCCGCGCCACGCGTTCGCGTTACCGCTTGAGCCCCAAGGCCGAGCTCGACGTGGTCGTGCGCGCCGGTGCCGAGGACATCGAGAAGCTCGAGAGCCTGCGCTCCACGATTGAGCCGCTGGCCAACACTTCCTCGCTGGTCATGGGTACCGACGTCGAGAAGCCGGCCGCGAGCATTGCCGTGGTCGATAGCGGCGTCGAGGTCTTTGTGGTGCTCGAGGGCAAGGTCGATCTTTCGGCCGAGAAGGCGCGCCTGGAGAAGGAGATCGCCGCGGCCCAGAAGGAGCTCGCCGGCTGCGAGAAGACGCTCGCCAACGAGGGCTTTGTGGCCAAGGCCGCGCCCGCGGTGGTCCAGAAGAAGAGGGACCGTGCAGCTGAGCTCAAGGAGATCCTGGCGGCGCTTACCTCGCAGGTTGCTGACTTCTCGTAGGCGTTACTGGGGGACGCGGTTTGGGGCATTGCTCGCTACTGCGAACAGTCCTGCTCGCACGAAGGCCACATTAAGTGGCCTTCGGCTCGTGCGGAACTTGTATCGAGCAAAGCCCCAAACCGCTCCCATAGCGGTTACGTGGTTGTTTGCAACTGGTTAGTTAGGGCCA
>DBGDZK010000079.1:0-2795 GCA_048373195.1 Collinsella sp. | reverse complement strand
TTGATTTTTACTTGTTGGAGGGCTTGTATGTCTTATTTGGATCTGGCGCGGGCTCGGTATTCTTGTCGTGAGTTTGAAGATCGGGCTGTGGAGCAGGCTGTGGTGGATGCCATTGTTGAGGCTGGGCGTATTGCTCCTTCTGCTTGTAATAATCATCCAACCCGTGTGATGGTGTTGGATACGCCTGAGCTTCTGGAGAAGGCAGCTGCTTGTCAGCCTCGGTTTGCTCGTGATGGGTCTATCTTTGGCGCTCCGCTTATCTTCCTTATTTGCAGCGTTACCGATGATGCCTGGGTGCGCCCGTATGATCAGATGAACTCGAGTGCCATCGATACTTCGATCGTCTGCGATCAGATGATGATGGAGGCCACCGAGCAGGGCCTGGGAACGTGCTGGGTATGCCATTTTAAGCCTGGGGTGGCACAGGAGCAGTTCAATCTGCCCAAGGGCGTCTATCCCTATCACATGCTCGTCTGTGGATATCCTGCCGACCACATCGCCGATCCCGAGCATCGCGAGGCCCGTACCATTCCCCTCTCCGACTTCCTCCTCAAGTAGGTTTTGGGACATGCCTTAAAACCTACCCTTGACCGCTCACCCGTTCGCCGAGTTCTGCGCCATTATGTGCAGGGCTCGGTTTTTTATGTTACGCACTCCGGCACAGTCATAAAAAAGGACCCGCAAGCTGCGGGTCCTTTCTAGGCACTAAATTGTAGGCCGAATGTTAGTCCAGGTCGTCGGCAGCAAAGTTGTCGATCGGGGCGAAGGGATCGGCCACGGGGACAACCGGGTCAGCGACGGGCAGCGGCTCGGCGGGAACAGTCACTGCAGGAGAAGCGGCAGAACCGACCGGCGTGGAAGCCATCAGATCGGCCGGGAAGGAATTCTGGGCATCGTCCATGAAGTGCTGGATGAGCTTGAGATACTCTGCCTTGAACTCCTCACGGGAAGCCTTGAGACGATCGATCTCCTCGAGCTCGGCCTGCTTCTCGGTCAGAGCCTGGCGGATAACCTCGCGGGCCTTGGCGTCAGCCTCGTTGCGGATACGCTCAGCGTTCTCGTTGGCATCGTTGACGATGGTCTCAGCGGTCTGCTGGGCAGCGATCAGGGCAGCGGAAATCTGGCGCTCCTGAGCGGAGAAGTCAGGGGCGGGAGCAGCCACGGGGGCGGCAGGAACGGCCTGGGCGGTGGCATCCTGAGCCTGGGCAAGCTGAGCCTGCGCATCGGCAAGCTGCTGCTCGGTAGCAGTCAGACGACCCTTAAGGTCGACGATCTTAGCGAGCATAGCGTCAACCTCGGAGGACAGCGTCTCCAAGAAGACGTCGACCTCGGCAGGATCGTAGCCACGCTTGGCCTCAGAGAAAGTCTGAGCCTGGATGTCTGCAGGGGTAATAGCCATAACAAGTCTCCTTTTTCATCGCCTCGGCGCTACACGCCCGACGTAAGTTACTAAGACAGTTCTACACGAGTATACCTATAAGAAGCTGCAGAACCAGCCTCTGCACCAACTGCAACGCAATAATCGCAACGACCGGCGAAAAATCGATACCGCCCATCGGCGGGATGAAACGACGGAACAGGTTGAGCCACGGACCGCACACGCTATCAAGCACCGCAGCAATATCCTGAAGCAAACCACCCTGCTTCATGGGAATCCACGTCATAAAGCAGTAGACGACAATGAGCGTGGAATAGAAGTTGAACAGCGTGTTGACCAGCTGGACGATAGTGTAGATGTTGATGGGAATCTCCTCGTCTTGTCTTTACTTAAGGTAGCCGTCGGCACGAAGCTTCTTGAGATCGGAATCTTTGACCTCGCAACCGGCGGGCAGCACCATGAACACGCGGTCGCCCACCTCCTTGACCGTGGCACCCAGACCGCAGGCAAAGCCGTAAGAGAAGTCCAAGACGCGCTTGGCAACTTCGGTGCGTACGCCCACAAAAATCAGTGCGACAGGCTGCTTGGTGCGAACGCGGCGCACCACAGTCTCCACGTCGTCATAGCTCTCGGGGCGCAGGACATAGGCCGGCAGCTGCGGCGTGGCGTTGATGATATTGCTCGCATAGGCCGAGGCATCGCTCGGTGCAGGCGCGGGTGCAGCGGCGGCACGGGCGCGGGTATTCTCGGCGTAGCTCGACGGCGTGTCATAGGCACCGGGACGATAACCGCTCGCAACACTGTCCTGCGAGCGCGAAGGCGGGTTATACGTCGTGGCATGGCGGGAGTCATCGCCGACCAGCTGACCGGAGCGCGTATACACGGCAACCGACTCAGCTTCACCGCGGCGCGTCTGACCAAGCAGGCCGTTGCTCGGCTCGTCTTGGGTGTAGAAGCCCTCGCCCGAAGCACCGCTGTAGCCGTTGCCCTGATAACTATCGTCATAGCCGTCATCGTAGCCGTAGTCGTCGTCCTGGCCATAACCCTGGTCGTAACCCTGCTGGCCGCCCAGGTGCATCTTATTTTTAATCTCGTCAAGGAAGCCCATGGTTGTGTCCTCTCGCGGTTTAGTGCAGGCGCCCCGATAATCAGTGCGCACTTCAGAGCCTTATTTTACTGCAAACTCCGGGCTAAATACTACCCTGCCCAGGCGAACGAGCGTAGAGCCCTCCTCAAGGGCAGGCTCAAAGTCCTCGCTCATGCCGCAGGAAAGCTCAGGCAGGTTCAAATCGGGATGCGCCGCCTCCAGCTCATCCCTCAGCTCACGAAGCCCCGCAAAGGTGCGGCGTGCCACATCCTTATTCCCCCGGGGCGCCATAGTCATAAGCCCCTGTACGCAAATTCCCGCCAGTTCCGC
>DBGDZK010000078.1:0-13582 GCA_048373195.1 Collinsella sp. | reverse complement strand
CCTGCCGAGCTCCGCGGCGATCTCGCGGGCGCTCCGGTTGCGGTCGAGCATTCTCTCGATCGCGTTCCTCTCGTGCCTCGTGAGCCTCCCGTACGACCTTCCGGACGGTCTCGGTCTGGACATGCCGGCCTCCCTCCATCGAGGGCCGGGGGATTCCGGCCCCTCTGGGGTTGCCTACCCGGATTCGCGCCTCAGGACTCAGCGCAACGCGTTGCGCTGAGTCCTGAGGCTGTTGCAATGAAAATGACAATCAAGGGACTATCGGCAAACGAGGAGCAATTAAACAAGTTGGTTGATAATTGCATGAAAGCAGATATACTACAATTGATTAGATAGAGGAGGTTTCTGCATGGACGTTATTAACAAAGATCTCTTGGAGCAACTGAAAGAGTTTCAGGAAGAGGGCGTCGTGGTGGAAGTGTTCGACTTTGAGGACTACATGGATAAATTCTGCCATTAGTTTCGGAATTTACTCGCCTCGCTTAAAGGAGAAGTCGATTATCGATTTCTCCTTTTTTAATTAAAGATATTTTTGAAATACATGCTCTTAGCACAGGTTGGCCTCTCAGTAAACTGGGAGGTTGCTTTGGCTAGTTAGAGATATGTGAACGTCCGTTAGACTGAATCTCAGGGTAGAAGGGGCCTCCAGTGTCCAGATCAACAAGGCAATGCTGCGTTTCGGCTAATAAGAACGATGACTTTTTGCGTGTGGCGGCGGCTTCGCCGCGGATTCGCGTTGCCGATGTCGAGGGCAATGCCGAGGTTGCGCTGGCGGCTGTTCGCGATGCTGCCGAGCGCGGCGTTCGCGCGCTGGTGTTGCCCGAGCTTAACCTGACTGGCTATACCGCAGCCGATCTGTTCCATAACCGCACATTACTGCATGCCTGCGAGTCCGCACTGGCACATATTCTCGATGAAACCCGCGAGCTGCCGATTGTCTTTACCATCGGCCTTCCCGTTGCAGTTGCCGAGAATATCTACAACTGCGCCGCCGTGTGCTGCGCGGGCGAGCTTTTGGGCCTCACGGCCAAGAAGCATCTGCCCAACTATGGCGAGTTCTATGAGCGCCGCTGGTTTGCTCCGGCGCCTGCGGATCCTGTGTGGGTCGAGTTTGCCGGTCAGGGTCCGGTTCCGCTGGGTTCGGGGCTTCTCTACCGCTGCTGTGATGAAGGTGCCGAGGATATGGTGCTGGGCGTTGAGGTCTGCGAGGATCTGTGGGTGCCGGCGCCCCCTTCGACCGAGATGGCGCTTGCCGGTGCGACGGTGATCCTCAACCCGTCGGCCTCGGACGAGATTATCGGTAAGGCAGACTATCGCCGCAGCCTCATCTCCAATCAGAGCGCGCGCCTGTACTGTGCCTATGCCTATGCAGACGCGAGCGAGGGCGAGTCCACGACCGATATGGTCTTTGCGGGCGAGAACCTCGTCTACGAAAACGGCTCTAAGCTGGCGGCAACGAAGCTCCTTACCTGCGATATGGCCGTCGCCGATGTTGACCTTGACCGTCTGGTTGCCGAACGCCGCCGCTCGACGACGTGGACGCGCACGGACGATGCGCCGGAGGCCACAACCGTTGAGTTTTCGTTTGAGGGCGTGCTGGCAGACGAGCCTGTCCTGCGCGATGCGTTCGACATCGACCGTGTCTTCCCCCGCGCGCCCTTTGTGCCGGCCGACCATGGTGACCTGGCCGAGCGTTGCGAGACCATCCTCGACCTGCAGACCGCCGGCCTCAAGACCCGCCTTGCCCATACGGGTACCAAGGCTGCAGTCATCGGTCTTTCGGGAGGCCTGGACTCCACGCTGGCACTGCTTGTGACCGTGCGTGCCTTCGATGCACTGGGGCTGCCGCGCACCGGTATCACGGCCGTGTCCATGCCCGGCTTTGGCACGACGCATCGCACCAAGTCGAATGCCGAGTCGCTCGCCCGCGACCTGGGTGTGAGCTTCCGCGAGGTTTCGATCCACGCGGCCGCGGAGCAGCACTTCAAGGACATCGAGCACGATCCGGCCGTGCAGGACGTGACCTACGAGAACAGCCAAGCCCGCGAGCGTACGCAGATTCTGATGGATTTGGCCAACCAGGCTGGCGGTTTTGTCATCGGCACGGGCGACCTGTCGGAGCTGGCGCTCGGCTGGGCTACCTATAACGGAGACCACATGAGCATGTATGCCGTCAATGCGAGCGTGCCCAAGACGCTTGTGCGTCATCTGGTACGCTATGCGGCTGATGTCTTTGGCGGGCGTATTGCCGAGGTCTTGCTCGATATCCTCGACACGCCGGTGTCCCCCGAGCTTCTGCCGCCCACGGGCGATGGCGAGATTGCGCAGAAGACCGAGGATTTGGTGGGCCCGTACGAGCTGCACGACTACTTCCTCTACTACCTGCTGCGTTTTGGCTTTGAGCCGGGCAAGATCTATCGCATGGCGCTCAAGAGCTTCGAGGACGTCTACGACGCCAAGACCGTCCACACGTGGCTGCGTACGTTCTATCGTCGCTTCTTTGCCCAGCAGTTTAAGCGCAGCTGCCTGCCCGATGGTCCCAAGGTGGGCTCGGTGACGCTCAGCCCGCGTGGCGATTGGCGTATGCCGAGTGACGCCAGCTCGCGACTGTGGCTTGCGCAGATCGACGCGCTCAATCCAGTTGACTAAGGTTGGCTAAATTGAACCAATACGGGGGTTGCAAGCGTTACACTTTTGCAATCTGATGGCCCGTATCGCGCGGCGCTCTTGTCGGAGCGCCGCGTTTTTCATATCGAAAGGTGGCACCATGCAGGCATCGCAGCGTCTCGACCGCTTTGGCGCGGAGGTCTTCGCCTCGCTCAACAACAAGCTTCTCGCGCTGAAGGCTCAGGGCAAGACCATTTACAACATGAGCGTGGGCACGCCCGACTTTAAGCCGTACGACCATGTGGTCGAGGCGCTCACGCAAGCAGCTCATGATCCCGAGATGTGGAAGTATGCCCTGCGTGACCTGCCCGAACTCAAGCAAGCCGTGTGCGATTACTATGAGCGCCGCTTTGGCGTTTCGGGCATTACGCCGTCTATGGTGCAGTCGTGCAACGGCACGCAGGAGGGCGTGGGCCATTTGGGCCTGGCCCTGCTCGATCCGGGTGACACCATTCTGGTTCCCGATCCGTGCTACCCGGTCTTTGAGGCGGGTGCCAAGATCGCCGATGCCAAGCTCGAATACTATCCGCTGGTTGCCGAGCATAATTACCTGCCCTATGTGGCGGGTATCGATCCCGAGGTGGCCGATCGTGCCAAGTATATGATCGTGTCGCTGCCTGCGAACCCGGTGGGCTCGGTGGGCACACCCGAGGTCTACGAGGAGATTATCGCTTTCGCCCGCGAGCATGATCTGCTCATCGTTCACGACAACGCGTACTCCGACATCGTGTTTGACGGCGAGCCCGGCGGCAGCTTCTTGCAGTATCCCGGTGCGCTTGAGGTGGGCGTGGAGTTCTTCTCGCTTTCCAAGTCGTTTAACGTCACCGGTGCCCGCATCGGCTTTTTGGTCGGTCGCGAGGATGTTGTCTCGGCCTTTGCCAAGCTGCGTGGTCAGATCGACTTCGGTATGTTTTTCCCGATTCAGAAGGCCGCTATCGCGTGCCTGAACGGTCCGCGCGATGAGGTCGAGGCGCAGCGTCTGAAGTACCAGGAACGCCGCGATGCCCTGTGCGACGGTCTTGAGGGCCTGGGCTGGGAGCGTCCCAACGCGCATGGCTCTATGTTTGTGTGGGCCAAGCTTCCCGGTGGTCGCACCGATTCCATGGCGTTTTGCGAGGAGCTTATGGAGAAGGCCGGCGTTGTGGTGACGCCGGGCGCGAGCTTTGGCCCTTCGGGCGAGGGGCACGTGCGTATGGCACTGGTCCTGCCGCCCGATCAGATCGCTTTGGCTGTCGAGGCCATTCGCGAGGCGGGCCTGTATTAGAAACCTATTTCGACTCGTCAATAGCTCGAAACCGATTTCGTGCAGTTATTTTACGAATTCTGCAAACAATTTCGGTAAACGGTCGATTTTTGGCTGCGAATAGGAGCATAATCAAAGTCCCGATTGGATGTATTGGGATTACGACAAGCCGCTCGGGTCGTTCCCGGGCGGCTTGTTTGTGGAGAGAGATGGGAGTTTCTAATGGTTAACGAGAAGAAGGTCGCTATTGTCGGCTGCGGTTTCGTCGGTTCGTCTTCGGCGTTCGCTCTGATGCAGAGCGGTCTGTTCTCCGAGATGGTCCTCATCGACGTGGACAAGAACCGCGCCGAGGGTGAGGCCCTGGATATCGCGCACGGCATGACGTTTGCCGAGCCGATGAAGATCTACGCCGGCGATTATTCCGATGTCGCCGACGCCGCCATGATCGTCGTCACCGCTGGCGCTGCCCAGAAGCCCGGTGAGACCCGCCTGGACTTGGTCAACAAGAACGTCAACATCTTTAAGTCCATTATCCCCGAGATTAAGAAGTCCGGCTTCGACGGCATTCTGCTAATCGTCTCCAACCCGGTTGATGTTCTGACCTATGCTGCCATCAAGATGTCCGGCCTGCCCGAGGGCCATGTCATCGGCTCCGGCACCGTGCTCGACACCGGCCGTCTGCAGCAGATGCTTGGTGCCCACGTCGAGGTTGACCCGCGCGATGTCCAGGCCTATGTCATGGGCGAGCACGGCGACTCCGAGTTTGTCGCTTGGTCCAGCGCTCAGGTTGCTGGCGTTCCGCTGAACACCTTCTGCGAGCTTCACGGCCACCTGGAGCATGAGGCTGCCGAGAAGCGCATCGCCGAGGACGTCAAGAACTCCGCCTACACCATCATCGAGAAGAAGCACGCCACCTACTACGGTGTCGCCATGGCCGTCAAGCGCATCTGCACTGCCGTCATGCGCGATGAGCAGACCGTTCTGCCTGTCTCCTCGCTCATGGTGGGCGAGTACGGCCTGTCCGATCTGGCCATCTCCATGCCGACCGTCGTTGGCCGCGACGGCGTTGTCTGCCGCGTCCCCGTGCCGCTGAACGACGACGAGCAGCATGAGCTCACCGCCTCCGCAAAGGCCCTCAAGGACATCATCGACAGCGTCGACTTCTCCTGCTAAATGCGGCTCGTTTAAGCAACAGGCTACAATGAAAGGCGTCCGGGCCACACGGTCCGGGCGCCTTTTTGGTGCGAGGGGGTCAGGTTACTTTGCACCACCCCAATGCACCATAGTTGATGGGAGGGCCATGTCGGATTCGCCTAATTTTTTGACCTATGCCCAGACGGCGTTTGATCCGTTTGAGGAGCGGCCGTTCTGCGCGGTGGACAGCCTGGTCTTTGCGTGGTTGTCCTATTTGCGTTTGCCGGGTGATATGGCGGAGCTGGCGAACTGGCAGGGCCTAGACGTACGCGAGCTGCTGCGTGCCGAGTGCTATCGGGACATGATTGACGACTTGTGGGATCCAGAGGGGAGCAGGGCCTTGTTGGAGGCCGTGGCAGCAAATCCCAGATACCGCGGCGTGCACGTTTGCGGCTATCGTGCCGTGAGCGATGTGGTGGCGACGGAGCAGTTTGCAGCCATGGCGTTCCGGTTTCCGGCGGGGTTTAGCTATCTTTCCTTCCGGGGGACCGACAGCACGATTGTGGGCTGGAAAGAGGACTTTAACATGGCGTTCCGGTGTCCTGTGCCGGCCCAGGAATCCGCGGCGCGTTATGTGGACGAGGCGGCGGATGCGATCGACGGGCCGCTTTTGTGCGGAGGTCATTCCAAGGGTGGAAACCTTGCGGTGTACGGTGCGGCGATGTGCTCCGATGTCGCCCGTGAGCGAATCGAACGGGCGTATTCCCATGATGGTCCAGGGTTCGTCGAGGAGTTTCTGAACGGCAACGCCTTTGCCGATCTTTCCGGTCGAATCGACAAGACGCTACCTCGGTCGTCGATCTTCGGCATGATGTTCGAGACACAAGAGGACTATGCCATCATTGAGAGCACCGAGTTCAGCCTGCTGCAGCACAATCCCTTTAGCTGGGTGGTTGATGGTTGCGACTTCGTATACTGTGAGCGCCTGTCCGCCGGTGCTCGATACGTTGATGGCTCCATTCGCGAGATGCTGCTTACAGTGTCGCCTAGCGAGCGCGAGCGTTTTGTAGATGCGTTGTTCTCCGTGTTTGAGGCTACGGACGCCGAACGGTTTGCGGATATCGCAGGAAATCTGCGTGAGAGTCTGCCTGTGATGCTCCAGGCTGCGCAAGGCTTTGACAAAGATACGCGACGCTTTATCTCGCAGACCATCGTGGCGATCCTTAAATGCGCACTGTTGCCCAAACGACCCCAGATCGACGTGCCCGCTGCCGGCAAGAGTTTGGCAGAACAGCTCGAGGCTTGGCAGTCCGAGCTCCTGCGCTAGCCATTGATACAAAGCAACCTGTCCCCGATGCGCCAATCTTCGATGCGCCTGGGGCGGGCTCGACCGCTATACTGGTTCGTGCCGAAATCGATCTAGAACGGAATGCCGTATATGAAAATCAATCACGCGATTCTGCATATCCTGGACTTTGACTCTGCCGTCAACGTCATGAGCCAGCGAGAGCTCGATATCGAGAGCCGTACCGTGCGCAACTTCGTGACCACGCATCTGCGCCGCGCACGCACCTCGGCCGACAATAAACGCGCCACGTTTGCCGAGAACTCCGCATTCGGCGGCGAGCTCAAGGGCTATTTCTTTGGTGAGCGTGAGTTCGTGGACCTGTCTCAGCAGATTGCGGAGTTCATCTCTTCCGAACTTACCAAGGCCGAGAAAGCCGAGTCCACTGACGTGCTTGTGGCGGACTTTGACGATGATGAGGATGCCCGCTGGTTTGCCGTGATGCTGCTGGGCTCCAAGCAGGCTTTTATGCACGAGGTAGGTCGCGAAGAGGGCGAGGTGCGCAACGACATTGCGCGCCACTACGCCATTCTGCCGAATCCCTCGCAAAAGGTGCCGAGCTATGCAATCGTGCGTGCAAGCACCATGGAGATCGGCTATGTGGACAAGAAACGCAAGATCGCCGGCGAGGACCGTATGCTTATCCCCGATGGCCTGCTGCAGTGCGACACGGGCGTATCGGGCAAGGAGGTCATCGACACCGTGACGCGTGTGGTCGAGGAAGTCGCCGAGGAACACGGTGCCAATACGGCCGTAGCGCTCGCCAAGGTTAAGGCTGCTGTTGCCGAGAAGGTCGAGGATGACGAGGAGCTGCCGCCTTGGGATATCGTCGACGAGGTCTTTGAGGACGAGCCGGTCATCAAGGAGAGCGTGCGCGCGGCACTGACCGAGGAGAAGGTGCCTGAGCGTGTGCCCGTGGAGCGCAAGCAGGTCGAACGCGCGGCGGTGCGCAATCATAAGATCCGTACCGACACGGGTATCGAGATCAGCTTCCCGGCCGAGATGGGTTCCAACTCCGAGTACATTGAGTTCGTCAATGAGCCTAACGGCCTCATCTCCATCGAGCTCAAAAATATCGGTAGCATCGAGAATCGATAAGTTGCGTTGCGCCTACAGCGAGAAAGCAAAGGCCGAGGCCCTTTGGGACTTCGGCCTTTTTTGTTTTCGGCTTGGTTGCTGACATTGCGCCGCAGGTTGGGCATACGTCAGCGAAAACGCCCCAGAGCGAGCAAGGTGACGTGAAAGAGGAGGGCATTGACCTTTTGGTCATGCCCGACGATTGAACGTCAGATTGCCGCTCTGGGGCGTTTGCAGCGTCGACTAGTTACGCGGTTTGGTGAAAACCGCGTAACCCTACAGTTGGCGCAGGCCTTCCTCGAGGCCGGTCTTGCTGTCGGTCTTCTCATCGCGCATCTTGATGACGCGGGCGGGGACACCGGCCACGACGGCACCGGCGGGGACGTCCTCGACGCACACGGCGCCGGCGGCAACTACAGCACCCTTGCCCACGTGCACGCCCTCCAGGACCACAGCATTGGCGCCGATCATGACATCGTCCTCGATGATGACGGGCGTGGCGCTGGCGGGCTCCACAACGCCTGCCAGCACGGTGCCGGCGCCGATGTGGCAGTTCTTGCCCACGGTGGCGCGGCCGCCCAGCACGGCGCCCATATCAATCATGGAGCCTTCGCCAATGACGGAGCCGATGTTGATGATGGCGCCCATCATGATGACGGCGCGATCGCCGATCTCGACGCGGTCACGGATGATCGCGCCCGGCTCGATGCGGGCGTTGACGCCCTTAAGGTCGAGCATGGGCACGGCAGAGTTGCGGCAGTCATTCTCGACATCGTAGTAGTCGATGGAGTCGGCATTGGCATCGAGGATGGCCTTAAGCTCATCCCAGTCGCCAAAGACGGTCTTGCCGCGACGGCCGCCGTAGACATGTGCGTCGCCCCAAGCAACCTTCATGCCGGGTTTCTCGCGCACATACAGCTTGACAGGCGTCTTTTTAGGCGCGGTGGCGATGTAATTGATAATCTCCTGGGCATCCATCTCGGCTGCGTTGCTCATTCGCTATCTCTCCTTTGGGTGGATTCGGTTGATACCTGGTTAGGCAAACATGACCTGGTCGAACGTATAGAAGCCGGGTTCGCGGGCGACGAGCTTCTGCGCGGCTGCCAGGGCGCCGTTGACAAAGATCTGACGGCTCGTGGCGCGGTGGGTGAGCGTGACCTCCTCGTCCTGGCCAAAGAAACTCACTTCGTGGACGCCGGCGACAGTGCCACCGCGCAGCGAGTGCATGCCGATCTCCTTGGGATCGCGTGCTCCGCACATGCCCTCGCGGCCATAGACGGGGTGGTAGCCTGCCTCGGGCTCGGCTTCGACGACGGCGTCGAGCAACAACTTGGCAGTGCCGCTGGGGGCGTCGACCTTTTGGTTATGGTGCGTCTCGACGATTTCGCAGTCAAAGCCGGGCAGCTCGCGTGTAGCCTGCGCTACCAGATGGCGCAGGGCTGCGATACCGATGGAGTAATTGCCCGAGTGCATAACGCGGGTGTTCTGGCCCAGCTCACGCAGGCGGTCCATCTGCTCGGGGGTGTAGCCTGTGGTGCCTGAGACCAACGCCGCGCCCGTGCGCTCGACATAGGCGACGACAGCGTCGAAGGTCGCGACGTTCGAGAAGTCGATAATCACATCGGCAGCCGGTGCGTTCTCGAGCTCGCTCAAATCGAAGCCAATCTGGGCCACGATATCAAAAACGGGCTGCCCGGCGGCATCGACAATGCTTTCGGCGGTGGTGCGGATGAGCGAGCCCATGCGGCCCGTTCCCATAATGACGGTCTTAATCAAGCAGACCAGCTCCCTTCAGAGCATCGGTAAGTGCGGATCGCGTGTCGTCTGCCATGGGGCACAGCGGCATACGGTAGTTTGCCTCGATCATGCCCATCTGGGCGAGCGCTTCCTTAACGGGGATGGGGTTGACCTCGCTAAAGAGGGCATTGATGAGCGGCTGACCGGCAATCTGGATATCGCGGGCGCGCTCCACGTCGCCGTCCAAATAGGCGTGGCACATGTCGTGCACGAGCTGCGGCTGAACATCGGCCCACACGCTGATGGTGCCCGAGGCGCCCAGGCTCATGAGCGGCACGGTAAGCGCGTCCTCGCCCGAGTACATGCGGAAGTCGTCTGACAGCAGGTGAGCGATCTTGGCCGCGTAGGCGACGTCGCCCGAGGCTTCCTTAATACCCATGATGTTGGGATGTGCGGCCAGGCGCTCTACGTTGTGCTCGCTGATACCGCAGCCGCAACGACCGGGGATGTTGTACAGGATGCAGGGAATGTCCACGGCATCGGCTACGGTCTTAAAGTGCTGATAGATACCCTCTTCGTTAGACTTGTTGTAGTAGGGGGTAATGAGCAGCAGGCCGTCGGCTCCCAAGCCCTGGTAAGTAAGCGACTTGGTGAGCATGGTCTGCGTGGAGTTGGAGCCCGAGCCGGCGATGACGGGGACGCGTCCTGCAACTTGCTTGACCACCGCGGCGACAACGGAGTTGTCCTCGTCGTCGGTCATCGTGGCGCTCTCGCCGGTGGTGCCTAGGGTGAGGATGGCGTCGGTGCCGTTTTGCAGGTGGAAATCGATAAGGCGCCCAAGCGCGTCAAAGTCGACACTGCCGTCCTTTTTAAACGGCGTAACTAGGGCGACGGTTGAGCCCTCGAGATTGCGGATGTCCATGTTCTTCCCCTTCGCCTCTGCGATCTGGATGCGTTTGTTCCATTGAGCTGCGACTGCCAAGCGCTCGTCTTTGGCGCGACGGCGTGCACTTTCGGCGCGCGACTTGGCCAGCAGCTCTCGGCCGCACGGCAGCACGTCGAGCGTGGCAAAGTAATCGCCCGGGCGCTCGGCGCGGCGGATGAGGTCGGCCGCGCCATCGGGGCGCAGCAGGACCTCGGCCGAGCGCAGCCGTCCGTTGTAGTTGTAGCCCATGGAGTAGCCATGCGCACCGGTATCGTGGATTACAAGCAGGTCACCCATGTCGATATGCGGCAGCTCGCGATCGATAGCGAACTTGTCGTTGTTCTCGCATAGGTTGCCCGTGATGTCATAGGTGTTCGTGACGGACGCTGTGGCCTTGTCGGCGCCGCCCGGCTGACCCATTACCGTAATGTGGTGGTAGGCGCCATACATGGCAGGGCGAATCAAATCGACGGCGCTTGCATCGACACCGATATAGTCCTTGTAGATCTGCTTCTCGTGGATGGCCTTGGTGACCAGGCAGCCGTAGGGGCCCATCATAAAGCGGCCCATCTCGGTGCAGATCGCCACATCGCCCATGCCGGCGGGAACCAGGATCTCGTCGTATGCCGCGTGTACTCCCTCGCCGATGGCGCGAATGTCGTTGGTCTGCTGCTCGGGCAGGTAGGGGATGCCGACGCCGCCGGACAGATTGATGAAGGCGACGTGTGCGCCGGTCTCGCGCTCCAGGCGTACGGCAAGCTCAAAGAGGATGCGCGCGAGCTTGGGGTAGTAGTCGTTGGTGACAGTGTTGCTGGCAAGGAATGCGTGGATGCCAAAGTCCTCGGCGCCCTTGGCCTTGAGCATGCGGAAGGCCTCGAAGAGCTGCTCGGTGGTCATGCCATATTTGGAGTCGCCCGGGTTGTCCATGATGCCGTTGGAGAGCTGGAACAGGCCGCCTGGATTAAAGCGGCAGCTGACCGTCTTGGGGATGGGCCCCGCAACGCGCTCAAAGAACCCGATGTGGCTGATGTCGTCAAAGTTGACGATGGCACCCAGCTTGTCGGCGAGCTCAAAGTCGGCAGCCGGTGTGTCGTTGGACGAGAACATGATGTCGTGTCCCGTGATACCCAGTGAGCGGGCGATCATGAGCTCGGTATAGCTCGAGCAATCGCAGCCGCAGCCGCATTCGTTGAGAATGGAGATGAGCGCCGGGTTGGGGTTGGCCTTGACGGCAAAGTATTCCTTAAAGCCCGGGTTCCATGCAAAGGCGTCGCGCACTTCTTGCATGTTGCGGCGGATGCCCGCCTCGTCGTATAGATGAAACGGCGTGGGGAACTGCTCGACGATATGCTCGAGTGTCTCCTTGTCCACAAACGGCTGCTTGGCCGCATATGCCTCGTTGGGGGTCAATGCCATGTCCCGTAAACCTCGCTATCCAGACGGCGCCATCTGCGCATCGAATCCGCATAGCGTGGACCCAATGTCCGGATAGCGCTCCCGCATTGCTGCAGACAGTCCTGTGGGTGTTTCCCACAGGCCCACCAGGTTGTTCGTGCCCGAAAAGCCCAGTTCGGCGGGTTTCGCCTCCCCACGGGGTCAAAGCCTGCCGGCTCGCCCGCGGTTCTTCGTGCCCGCGCCTCTATCAAGTGGTAACGACCCTACCACGTTGCACTTTACCAAACAAGAGTATTCGTATATAACGTTTAAAAAATGCAGGGATATGCTGGAAACATGTGCGCCACAATCCTGTATCACAATAAGTTGCAACAGATGTGCCTCACGAAGGGATCCTCTATGACCGAGCTCCAAGAACTCCGTCGCTATCGCCGCGATCTCCATCGCATTCCGGAGCTCGATTTCGATCTTCCGCAAACCATTGCCTATATCGAGGGCGTGCTGGCACCGCTCACCTGCGAAGTGACCCATCCGTGCCCCAGCTGCGTCTGTGCTTTCTTCGACGCCGGCGTTGATGCCGCGCATGCCACGGCGATTCGCGCCGATATGGATGCGCTGCCCATCGCGGAAGCGACGGGAGCGGCCTTTGCCTCAACCCATCCCGGCAAGATGCACGCTTGCGGACATGACGGACACATGGCCATGGCGCTTGCCGCCGCGACGTATGTCGACCGTACGATTCGCGAGCATCCGGGCGCCATTAGGCGCAATGTTCTCTTTGTGTTCCAGCCGGCCGAGGAAACGACCGGTGGTGCCAAGACGGTATGCGAGAGCGGTGTGTTCGAGCGCTATGGGGCCGACCGCATTTTTGGCTTCCATGTGTGGCCCGATCTGCCCGCCGGCACGTTGGCGAGCTGCTCCGGTCCGTTGCTGGCGCGTTCGAGTGAGACACACATTCATATTCACGGGACGAGCATCCATATTGCTAAGACCTATGGCGTTCCGGTCGAGGAGTCGCACGATGCGGCGCTGGCGGCTGCCAAGTTCTTGGTTGCCGAGCGCGAACTGATGGATGAGCTGGGTGCCGATGAGCCCTGCATTGGCAAGTTCGGCCTGCTGCAGGCAGGCACCGTCTGCAATGCGGTGGCGGGGGAGGCCCATGTTGCCGGCAGCCTGCGTGTGTTTACAGACGACATGTTCGACCGGGCACGCGAGGGCGTGCGCCGCGTGCTGGACGATGCCTGCGCTGCAACGGGCTGCACGTACGATCTCGACTTTGCCGAGGGCTATCCGCCGGTCGACAACGACCCCGAGCTATTTGCCAGCGTCGCGCCTGCCTTGCCCGGGCTGCAGCTTATGGAGGAGCCGCTGTTAATTGCCGAGGATTTCGCGTTCTATCAGCGCCATTTGCCGGGCGTGTTTTTCCTGCTGGGCACGGGTATGCCAGAGGGCCAAGACAACCCGAGTGATTCGGATGGCTGCCCCGCCTATGCCACAAGCGCTCTGCATACCGATAGCATGCTCTTCGACGAGGAAATCCTACTCAAAGGCCTCGATGTCTATAAACGATTGCTTGTGATGGAGTGACGATGGAACGACGCCGACAGTCTGCCGTATATAGTCCGGGTGGATGCGGGTGCGGTTTGCTGCTGCTTCCGGTTATTGCTGTGAGCATTGGCGTGATGTTTGCGCTTGCCGGGCTTGCCGCGGCAGCACTTGTGCTGTTTATCACTGCCATCGGCGTGACGATTTGGCTTTATCGCAGTCGTGAACAGCGCCGCGCCGACGGTAAGACCAATGTAGGATGGATTGCCTTTTTGGTCATCGCCTACCTGCTGAGCATCAGCTATTTGGCCTTCTTTATCCTGTTGATGATCAGTGCCTTTACCGGGGAATCCGTCACGGTGGGTTGATCGCTGCCGGCAGACGGTCGCGCGCAGTGCGTTTGCTCGGCGTTTGGATAACTGCATTGGTCGTTTACCGCAGCCTTAGCTCTCAGCTAATGAATTCAAGTTCAATCCTTCCTACGATGTGCTGTGTACCGGCACGGTAGCCGGAT
>DBGDZK010000077.1:0-3020 GCA_048373195.1 Collinsella sp. | reverse complement strand
GACCGTGCCGTGACCATCCGCGACGGTCGCATTCACGACGGCGCGTATATTCCACATGCACCGCGGACCCTGCGCAGCGCCGTAGATAGCCTGCCCATGATTTCCGCCTCCGCCAACCCGCCGAAAGGAGTGGTGGCATGAGCGCCCGCGATCTCATCCAGGAAGCCCTTCACTCGCTCGAGGCCAACAAGGGGCGCAGCCTGCTCACCATCCTGGGCATTGTCATCGGCATCGCCTCGGTTATTGCCATGACTTCGCTCATCGGCGGCATCCAAAACAGCCTGGTCAACAGCCTGGGCCTCAACGCAGCTCGTATGGTGCAAATCTATTCGTCGCAAGAACTCACCGAGTCGGACATCGAGAAGCTTCAAAAACTGGTGCCGGAGATAGAGCAGATCGGCATTGTCGACAGCGCGTATACCGAGTACAAGACCGGCGATAAAAGCTATACCGTCATGGCACAGGGTGTCGATAGCGACATGCTCGATGCCGTGGGGGCCAGCAAGCTCGTTGCGGGGCGCACCTATTCCCAGGCCGAGTCTCAATCAGGCTCACGCGTGGCGCTCATCAGCCGCGGCGGCGCCGATCAGCTTTACGGCAACGAACAGGATGCGGTAGGCAAGACTATTGAGGTCTCCAACGGCGAGGTACAGATTGTCGGCGTTATCGACGGCGGCAGCGACTCCATGGGCTCGCTCACGCTGTATATGCCACGCGAAACCATCTCTGGGCTGTTTAGCGACGAGAATCCTTCATTCCCCAGCGTGACGGCACTTGCCGCCGAGGGCACGGACATGGATGAGCTTTGTAAGACCATCGAGTCCAAGGTGCGCGCGATGAAGGGCATCGAGGAGGAGGATGAGTACGACAGTGTATCAGCAACATCCATGAAAAGCGCCATCGATACACTCAACTCCTTTATGGGCGCGTTCTCGCTCATCATGGGCTCTGTCGCCAGCATCTCGCTGCTTGTCGGCGGTATCGGCATTATGAATATGATGCTTACCAACGTAACGGAGCGCATCCGCGAGATCGGCATCCGCCGCGCTCTGGGCGCCAGTCGTCGCGATATCACCGCGCAGTTTTTGGCCGAGTCTTCGGCGCTGTGCGTCACCGGCGGACTGTTGGGTGTCCTGATTGGCTATCTGCTGGCCTGGGCTCTTGCGATGTTTGCCTCCGGATCCGGGATTCTTGGCGAGCTAGGTGCCAGCGGGCAAATCACACCGAGCTTTTCAATCGCCACGGTATTGCTGGCCTTCGCCGTCTCCGTCGGCATCGGCGTAATCTTTGGCTTCTACCCCGCTCGCCGCGCAGCAAAGCTCGACCCGGTGGAGTGCCTACGCTACCAGTAAGCCACCACCAACAAGTTGCGGTGAATTAGGGACTGATTATGCCATCTAGCAGCAAAAACAGACACTATTTCACCGCAACTTATTGAAGGGCTGCTTGCGCCAGTTCCGGGCGTCGTCCTCGAGCTATTGGCGGATGACGGTCTTGTACGGTTCGAGCTTGCTCGAGGCGCTCCTCCTCGCGGGCGGGAGGGCACGCAGGCGCGGCGAGCGCCTAGCGCGCGAACTCCCGTAAGAGCGCGTCTTCCACTTCCCGAAGCGAAAGGGCCCCGTCTCCCTCGGCGGGACGGGTGACCACGATGCAGTGCGCTCCCGCGTCGCGCGCGGCGGCGATCTTCTTGGCCGTGCCGCCTACGGTTCCCGAGTCCTTGGTCACAAGCCACTGGGCGCCCACCTGCCGAAGCATCGCCTCGTTGAGCTCGCGGGTGAAGGGCCCCTGCATGCCGATGACGTGCGACGGCGAAAACCCCGCGTCGATGCACTTCGTTATAGCACCGGGCAGCGGGAGCACACGCACGAAGAAGCGCTCCGCGAAATCGGCGACGCGCGTGTAGGGAGCAAGCTCCTTGCTCCCCGTCGTGAGAAGCGCGCGACCCGGGTTCTCGGAGAGAAAGCGCGCCGCGCAGGCGATCGACGCGACCGGCACGACGCCTTTGGGCAGCGCCTCGGCCGGGCGCGCAAGGCGCAGGCATCGTGCACCCACGGCGAGCGAAGCGGCCCGGATGTTGCCGCTTGCGAGCGTAGCGAAGGGGTGCGTGGCATCGACGACGATGCGCGCGCCGGAAAGCTCGCGCTCCATGTCGGCCTCGTCGAGCCTGCCCGCATGCACCTCGATGCCCGGAAGCTCGCCCAAAAGCTCGCCTCCGTACTCGGTTGCCGCGTAGGCACGGGCGGGGATGCCCACCCCGCTCGCCCATTCGCACAGAAGGCGGCCCTCGGTGGTGCCGGCGAAGATGCGCAGCGCCGGCGCGGATGCGGGCGCCGTCACTTCGGGCCGCCTGGGCGCGTGATCTGGTAGAGCAGCGCGTTCATAATGGCGGCCGCCACGGTCGAACCGCCCTTGCGACCCCTCGCGACGATGGCCGGCACGCGTCGCGCGAGTAGCTCCTCTTTCGCCTCGACCACGTTCACAAACCCGACCGGCACCCCAACGACGAGCGCGGGCGCGATCTTCCCCGCGTCCATGAGCTCGGCGAGGCGCAGAAGTGCTGTGGGAGCGTTGCCGACGGCCACGATGAGCGGACCCTCGATGCCGCAAGCTTTGTCCATGCTCGCAACGGCGCGAGTCGTGCCCGCGGCGCGCGCAGCCGCGGCGACATTAGGGTCGGCCATATAGCACACGGCCTTGCAGCCGAGCTTCGCGAGCGCGGGCTTGCTTATGCCTGCGAGCGCCATATTCGTATCGGTGAGCACCGTGGCCCCTGCGCGCAGTGCGTCGAGCGCACAGTGCGCGGCGCCATGGGTGAACACGAGGGAATCGGCGTACGAGAAGTCGGCAGTGGTGTGGATGACGCGCTTCACGACGGGCTCTTCAAGCGGCGGGAACGTGCGGCCGCCGAGCTCTTCGGTGATGATCTCGAAGCTGCGCCGCTCGATGTCGCCAGGCGCCATCTCCTTGGAATCCATCTAGTACTCCACTCCTTCCCTTGCACCTATCCCCTGAGCGTAGGG
>DBGDZK010000076.1:0-11802 GCA_048373195.1 Collinsella sp. | reverse complement strand
CCTGCCGAGCTCCGCGGCGATCTCGCGGGCGCTCCGGTTGCGGTCGAGCATTCTCTCGATCGCGTTCCTCTCGTGCCTCGTGAGCCTCCCGTACGACCTTCCGGACGGTCTCGGTCTGGACATGCCGGCCTCCCTCCATCGCGGGCCGGGGGATTCCGGCCCCTCTGGGGTTGCCTACCCGGATTCGCGCCTCAGGACTCAGCGCAACGCGTTGCGCTGAGTCCTGAGGCTGTTGCAATGAAAATGACAATCAAGGCGAAAATGACCGTTAACCGGATTAAATTTTGTTGCTCAACATTTGACACTCTGGGCGTGGTAACTTTTTTACCAACAGGTATGATTATTGTCATGTGCGCCGCGCCTGCCTGCCGGGTTGCGGCGCACTTGTGACAGCCTTTGACACCCTTGGAGCGTGTACTGTGGATGTAACCACAAAAAGCGTTCGGGGGGGGGGTGCTCACCCGCGAGCAATTCCTCCCGCATGAGATGCGCATCGTCGCTGCCCTTCGTATGCAGGGCGCAAGCGACGAGCAGGTCATTGTACGCGTAAAGAGCGAGAACCTCTTTCAATATCCCACGGAGCGCATGGTCGCCAACCGCGCAACCGTGTGCCTTCGCCGCCTTGACGCCATGGTGCCCACGGACGCCGTATGCGCCGCGCGCGGCATCGACCCCAAAACCGCCGTCGAGGCTGCGACATCCCTAACCAGGCTCATGGCATCCGGCACTCCCACGCAGGCGGACCAGGCCATCTTCTACAGCATGATCTGCCGCTACGATATCGTGCGCGAGCTCGTGCTCGTCGAGGTAGGGGAGCGCCTACAAAACTTCGATTATGCCTTTACGGCGGTTGACCTTAACGCCTTTATGACACGCTTTACCACGGAGTATCCGGACGCGGCCCGCTGGACTGAGGCCACGGTCAAGCGCATTAAGGGCTCGCTCCGCCAGACGCTCCGCCATGCCGGCCTTATCGGCGAGGGCCAGAGCCCGGAGTCCGAGCGCCTGTCACCGCTCTTCCTCGATTCCGATGTCGAGCGAGCCTTGGTTCAGCTGGGCGAGCAGTCGCTTATCGCGGCCCTTACCGGCAGGGCGGTGATGTAGCGTGGCTCCCGTCAAAAGCGCCGTCGACCCTGTTATCACCCCGGCGACCGATCTCACCACCAATATCGGCTTCCATTCCCGCAAGAGCGTCGTGGCGGCGCATGTCCGCTCCGAGCGCGCCTGTCAGGAATTTGAGCGCCGTGCGCAGCTTCTGCGCGAGTGCCTGTGCAGCGAGGACTTTTTGGCCAACAAGGGCATAGGCAATGAGATTGGCTTCCACACCTTTTGCTATGACCCCGCGCTGGAGTTTGAGGCGCGTGCATTATTTGACACCCTTTCACGCGATGCCGAGGCCGACAAGCTTCCGTGCACGCTCAAGGTCGTGAACCTTTACGACGCCGTGCTGGCAATTCTCGAAAAACGCCGTGTCCTCAAGGCTATCCCGCACCAAGAGGAGCGCCGCGGTACCCAGCGCGTGCTCGAGGACGTGGCCAAGTTCGCCTCGCCCGAGAAAGTCGCCGCGTACATCCATGAGCAGACCGAGCCGCACGCGCCTGGAGACGTCGTTCTCCTCACCGGCGCGGGCGAGGTTTTCCCGTTCTTTCGCATACACACGCTTCTCCACTGCATGCTTGCGGATTTTGATGAGGTGCCTGTGGTCGCCGCCTATCCGGGCAGTTTCAACGGCTCTTCTTTCCAGCTCTTTAACCGTCTGCCGGCCGACAACTACTACCGCGCCATCGATATCTCGTAAGCACGGCTCCCCGCAGGCAAGTCCCTGCCGCCGGTAACAATCCTTTGCCATAACGTTCCCAAACCCAAAGGAGCACCCATGGACAACACGATCATTCGCGACCTCTTTGCTAAAGACATCAACCGCTCCATCAACGGCGTGGTCAAGGTCCAGGATTCAAAAGATGGGTCCATCCGCCAAGAGCTTGACGAGTACGTGGTGACGCGCGAGTTGCAGAGGCACTTTGCCACGTTCTTCAAGGCCTACGGCGATGCCATCGATGCGCGCACCGACAAGATCGGCGTGTGGATCAGTGGTTTCTTCGGTTCCGGTAAATCGCACTTCCTCAAGATGCTGAGCTACCTGCTCGAGAATCGCCAGATCGGCGGTAAGAGCGCCATCCGCTACTTTGACGGCAAGATCGTCGACCCCATGGTCGCGGCTGCCATGGAGCGCGCCTGCTCGGTGCCCACGCAGGCCATCCTCTTTAACATCGATAGCAAGGCGGGCCAGTGGAAGCAGGGCGATACGGCTCCCACGGCGCTGCTTCGCGGCTTTGAGCGCATGTTCTACGAGGCGCGCGGCTTCTACGGCGAGGACCTCAAGCTTGCAAAGCTCGAGGACTACATCGATTCCCTGGGCAAGACCCAGGAGTTCCGCGAGGCCTTTGAGCGCGTGAACGGCGAGTCCTGGCTCCAGACCCGCGACACCTACAGCTACTTTGAGGACGACGTGGTCGAGGTGCTGCAGAGCGTGCTCGGCATGAGCGAAAAGGCCGCATGGAACTGGCTCGAGGGTTCTGAGGACGAGGTTTTGGCCCCCGATGTCTTTGCCAAAAAGGTCAAGGACTACGTAGACGCTCAGGCAGCGGCCCACGGCGGCAACTTCCGTTTGCTCTTTATGGTCGACGAGGTGGGTCAGTTTATTACAAACGACAAGGACCCAAGCCTTATGCTGAGCCTTCAGACCATCGTCGAGGAGCTGGGTGCCGCCTGCGGTGGCCGCGTGTGGGTGATGGTTACGAGCCAGGAGGCCATCGACAACCTGAGCCTGCCCGTGGGCAACGACTTTTCAAAGATCCAGGGCCGCTTCAATACCCGCCTTTCGCTCTCCAGCTCCAGCGTGGACGAGGTCATCCAGCGCCGTGTGCTCGAGAAGACCGCGCCGGCGGCCGATATGCTTGCACAGGTCTACGAGCAAGACGCCGCCGTGCTTAAAAACAACTTTACCTTTGAGGGTGGCTCGCGCTCCGACCTTGCCGGCTACGCCAACTCCAAGGATTTTGTGGCCAGCTACCCGTTTGTGGGCTACCAGTTTAAGCTCCTGCCCGACGTGATGACCGAGGTGCGCAAGCACGGTGTCAAGGCCAAGCACATGTCAACGGGCGAGCGCTCCATGCTGAGCGCGTTCCAGGAGAGCGCTCAGGCCATCCAGTATGACCAGACCGGTGCACTCGTGCCGTTCTGGTGCTTCTTCGACACTATCTCCAAAGACCTTGAGCACGGCATCAACCAGGTGGTCGACCGCGCGGTCCGTGCGGCCGAGGACGCAAAGGGCCTTGAACCCTACGACGTTCAGGTGCTCAAGCTTCTGTACCTGATTCGTTACATCGGCTACGTTAAGGCCACGGTCGAGAACATCTCCATCTTCATGATCGACGGCCTCGACGTGGACATGCGCGCCCTCAAGGACCGCGTCAAGGAGTCCTTTGCCCGCCTGGAGCGCGAGAACTACGTGGCACGCCAGGGCGATGCCTATAGCTTCCTCACCGACGAGGAGCAGGAGATAGCGCAGGAGATCGCACGCACTCCGGTCGATAACGCGCAGGTGATCGAGTCTATCAAAAAGCGCCTGTTCGACAGCATCTACACCGCGCGTAAACTCAACCGCGGGGCCAACGACTTTCCGTTTGACCGCTATGTGGACGGCTCAATCCACGGTGCCAGCATGGGCGGCATGGAGCTTTGCGTGGCGACTATGGCGAGCGATCTGGGCCGTGCGGACGATACCGAGCTGGCCTTGGCTTCTTCGGGCAAAGCCATCGTGGCTTTGAGCGACGAGGCGGATTATTGGGAGACGCTCGTCAACGCCGCCAAGATCCGCAAGTACGCCAAGACGCGAAATCTCCAGGAGCTTCAGCCGAGTACGCGCCAGATCGTCGAGTCCAAGATGCGCGAGGCAGCCTATAACGAGAAAGAGGCCGATATCCTTTTGAGCGAGGCCGTACTCCATGCACGTTGCGCGGTCAACGGCCGCATAATTGAGGTCCGCGCGGCCAAACCCGCTCAGGTCTTTGAGCAAGTGCTGGCGCAGCTGTGCGATGTGGTCTTTGAAAAGGCCGACTATATCGGCGCGCCGGTCACGAGCGATTCCGATATTCGCTCTACTCTGGCGGGCAACGTTCAAGCGGGGCTCGCTGGCATGGATGCAGGTAACACGCGTGCGCTCAAAGAGGTCGAGGACTACCTCAAAGTGCAGCACCAGCGCCACCTGGATACCGCTATGGGCGATATCCAGCGCCAGTACCAGCAAAGGCCCTTTGGCTGGCGCGAGGTCGACATCGCAAATGTGGTGGCGCAGCTTGTGGTGGAGCAGCGCGCGCAGGTGCTGTTTGGCGGTCAGACGGTTCAAGCTAACGACAGCCGCATGGTGGCGCTCCTGCGCAAGGATGCCGATAAGGCCCAGGTGCGCTTGCGCATGCGCATGAGCGACCGGTTGCTACGCGCCACGGGCGAACTCATGTGTGACCTGTTTGATCTCAAGACCGTGCCCTCCAACGAGGATAAGCTCGTGGCCGAGCTCAAAGAGCGCCTTGAGGGCTTGCGCGAGGCGTGCCTCGCCATGGCGCGCGACTACTACACGGGCATCAAGCCGGCCTACCCGTATCCCGGTGAGGACGAGTGCGAGAAGATGCGCTCGGAGGTGGCCGACGTCCTTAAGGACCAGAACGAGGCCGAGGCGTTCTTGACCACGTTCACCAAGCATGAGGAGCGTTTGCTCGATGCCAAGGAAGACTTTGACAAGGTGGTTGAGTTCTTCGAGTCCAACCAACGAACAGCGTTTGACCACGCCAGGGATTTCTTGAACCGCACCGGGGGTATCGAGTATGCCTCCGATGAC
Organism: Collinsella sp.; assembly: GCA_048373195.1. Taxonomy (GTDB): domain Bacteria; phylum Actinomycetota; class Coriobacteriia; order Coriobacteriales; family Coriobacteriaceae; genus Collinsella. The sequence continues at coordinate 6,905 of DBGDZK010000076.1, read as the reverse complement.
ATTCCCGGTGCGGTGGAGAACGTGGCAACGGTTCGTGAGATCCTCAAAGATCCCAAGCCCTACGGCCGTATTAAAGACCTGCAGCCGCTTATGGATCCCGTCGAGGATGACATGAAAAAGCTGTTGGGCATCCGCCGCAATGTGTTTTTGTGTCGCATCGAGAGCGATCTGCAAGACCTGCGGGCGCAGGCCGAGAGTCAAAAGGGCTTTGTCAATCAGGCCAAGGATGCCATAGCAGACGCCGGCACCAAATACGAGTCGTTCAAAAACCGTGCCCACAGCGCTCAAAGTCTCAACGAACTGAGCGTTGTTGCAACTAACTGGGGCGACTGGCTCAGTGCGGCGGCCAACGAGATGTACGACGCTGTGGATGAGGCCCGCGTGCGTATGGACAACGAGCGCCGCACCACCGAGGTCATGAGTACGGGCGAGGTGGTCAAGAAGGTCTCCAACAAGGGCGCCGCATCGTCTGCTCCCGTGCCCGCGCCCAAGCCCCAGCGCAAGATCAAGACTGTGCGCCGCGCCGATCTGGCCAAGCCGAGTCGCCTCTTGTCCGCAGAGGACGTGGAGCGCTACGTGGACGACCTGCGCTCTCGCCTTATGCAGGCACTCGCTGCAAACGACGAGATCCGTATCAACTAACCCGCGGAGCAACCGGCGCCAAGGCGTGCGCCGGTTGCTTATGGCATTTAGGAAGGCTCATCAACCATGAACGATTCTGCTCTTAAGAGCTTCTGCACCTGGGCCCGCACGGAGCTCATCAAAGGCGTGGAGGCGCAGATGGTGCGCTACGGCATCACCGAACCTGCACCTGTGCCCGCTGGGTCCGAGACCGTCAACGGCCTGCCCCTAAGTCCTGCTGAGGTTGAGCAGCGTGACGAGCTGCTGCGCATACAGACAGAGGTGGGTCACGAGGCGCTGCGCGACCGAGCGGCCTACACCTGGTTCAACCGCATCGTAGCCATTCGCTTTATGGATGCACGCGGATGGCTCCCCAGCCGTATGCGCATGCTGAGTCGTGCGGACGGCAGCCATGGCAGCGAGGCCGTGGAGAACGCACTGGACGTGGAGATTGCGGCGGCCGATGTCGATCGCATAGCCGAACTTAAGATGGCGGGCTTGGATGAACCGCTGTGGCGTTACCTGTTTGTGGCTCAGTGCGAGGAGCTTGCCGATTGCCTGCCGGGCGTCTTTGAACGCGTGGGCGGAGCCATGGAACTGCTGCTGCCCCAGGGCCTCATGATGTCCGATGGCGTGGTGGGCAAGCTCAACGCCGTCCTCGCTGACGAGGACTGGCGCGAGGGCGTGACCGTTCTGGGTTGGATGTATCAGTACTACAACGCTGACGTTAAAGACGAGTTCTTCAAGTCCAAGCGCAAGGCAGCGGCGGAGGACATTGCGCCCGCCACGCAGCTCTTCACCCCCGAGTGGATCGTGCGCTATATGGTCGAGAACTCGCTCGGCCGTCTGTGGATGCTCAACAATCCGGGGAGTTCGCTACGCGAGCACATGAAATATTACATCGAGCCCGATGCTGAGCACGAGGACTTCATCCGCATCTCGAGTCCCGAGGAGATTTCGCTCTGCGACCCAGCGTGCGGCTCGGGCCATATCCTGGTTTATGCGTTTGAGCTGCTCTTTGCCATGTACGAGGAGCGCGGCTACCGCGAGCGCGAGATCCCGGAGCTCATCCTGACCAAAAACCTCGCTGGCATGGAGATCGATCCCCGTGCGGCTCAGATTGCCGAGCTGGCGCTTGCCATGTGTGCTCGCGAGCACGACCGTCGCTTCTTTAGACGTGGCGTTCGCGCCGATGTTACCGTGCTCACGAGCATTCCGCTGGGGGAGGATGAGCTACCGGGTAACAAGAAGCTCGCCGAGGAACTGAGCCATTTGGGCGAGATCGGCTCGCTTCTTAATCCTTCAGAGGACGAGATTGACGAGCTTAAGGCCGCCGCCGCGAGCTGTTCCGACGATCTTTTTGCTTCTGCGACCAAAACTAAGCTCGAAAGCGCTGCCGCCATCTGCGAGAAGCTGTCCCGTCGTTTTACCTGCACCGTTGCGAATCCTCCGTATATGGGCAGCAGCAGCTTTAATCCATTCATGAGCAAGTGGATCAAGAAGAACTACCCCGACGTGAAGAGCGACCTGTGCACGTGCTTCATCGAGCGCGGTTTTAACCTTGTCGAGGATAAGGGCTACGCCGCAATGGTTACCATGCAGAGTTGGATGTTCCTGGGCAGCTTTGAGAGGATGCGCGCCAAGGTTATCGACAACAAGACAATCGTTTCCATGGCCCATCTGGGACCTCGCGCGTTTGATGCTATCGGCGGCGAGGTCGTCAACGTTACAGCTGACGTGATCTACAACCAGCATTCGGACGCCGAGGGCGCCTATGTGCGTCTTGTTGATATCAACGGCTCTGAGGCCAAGAGACTCAAACTGGTCGAGGCCATCCAAAACCCCGATTGCGGCTGGTTCTACCGTCGCGACGCCGACACCTTCAAGAAGATCCCCGGCACTCCCATAGCCTACTGGGCCAGTGACGCTCTTCTGAATGCGTTTGGAAACGCAAAACAGCTCAGTGAGTATGGCAAGCCGCGCCAAGGGCTTGCTACTGGCGAGAACGCTCGTTTCGTTCGCGAGTGGTGGGAAGTCGATGATTGCAAGAGCGTCTATTCCTGTGGATCTATTCAAGAGTCGATTGAAAGCGCTTGCAAGTGGTTCCCCTACAACAAGGGCGGCGATTTCCGCAAATGGTACGGAAATAATAGCTCAGTTGTTAACTGGGAGAATGACGGACAGGAGATCCGTAATTACAAAGACCAGAATGGTAGATTGCTTTCCAGGCCACAGAATACAAACTGCTTCTTTAGCCCATCGATTACCTGGTCGAAGATTTCAAGCGGGTCCATTGCGTTTCGTTTTAAGCCTGCTGGGCATATCTTTGATGTGGCGGGCACGAGCGTTTTTAGCGACGAGGAGTCACTCAAGTATCTCCAGGGAGCTTGTAACAGCTCCGTGATCATGCGTGTCGCAAGCATGCTCTCGCCGACGCTTAATTTCGAGGTAGGCCAAATCGCAACCTACCCGATCATTCAGAACGAGGAACAGGAGCCGTTGGTCAACGACATGGTCGACTCGTGCCGCGAACTATCAAAAACCGATTGGGATTCGTTTGAAACCTCTTGGGATTTCAAACATAACCCTTTGGTGTAGGTGCTGGTTATGGACAAAGCCTGTATATCTTCATTTCATATGTCTCTGCATGAATCTAGCTATTGGACTCCGGATGAGATTTCTTCTATTTGGGATTTCTTTGTGACTAAATCTGTAGCTAACTCTGCTTCTCAAAGAAGAACCGCCTCTGATTATGGATTGAAACAATTGCCATTCGATACTCTTCTTGAGTATGAAGGGGTGCCTTCCGGGAAGCGTGAATTACTTATGGCTGATAATCTTGGAGATGTGATTGAGGAATATGGATTTAAAACAACTGTAAATCAAAAGTCGGCTGATGGAGTTAAACAAGAGATTGAAGCTCCGATTGATATCGTTAGTCCGAGGGTCCTCTGTATTCAACCTTATACAATCTCTGGTCGCAAGGGTCCCGAACCTAAAGACTCAGGTAAAGGAATGACTTTACTAACTCATATCCGCAATTCACTTGCACATGGGTGTACGTATTACTTCCCTAATGGAATGATGCTTCTCGAGGATAAAGCTGGTGGTTCAAGTGGAAAAACGACTGCCATGATGCTTCTGCCTCAAAAGGCGTTTACCGACTGGATAAAGGCGATTGATATTGACGCTCGTTTTTATTTTAAGGACGCTGGCAGAGGCGAATTTGAAAAGCTCATTCATAGAAAGAGCAACAAACACTAGGGAATTAATAAACGACGCGCTTTAATCCGTAAAGAATTTAAATCTGTTAATTGTTTAGCTGACTAGTGCAAATTTTAAATTTGCGTAGCCGCACTTTTCAACAAAGAAAGGGCGGTCTGTCATGGCTACTTTACTTCAAGAAAAATACGAGGCTCGCAAGGCCGAGGTCAATGCTCGCTTTGAGCAGCTTCGCGCTAACGAGGAGGAGCTCAACCGAATCTTTGCCAAGATCTACAACATGGAGGGCGAGGTGCCCATCGAGGTCGAGGATAAGTACGTGTCGGTGGCACGCATCTTCGACACCGCCGACGAGATCCCCGAGAGCTACAAGGGCAACAAGTACGTGCGCACCAAGCGCGACGAGATCACCTCGCTCATTAGCTATGCCGTGGGCTGCATATTTGGCCGCTATTCGCTGGATGTGGACGGGCTTGTCCTGGCCGATCAGGGCGCCACGGTCGACGACTATCTGGCAAAGATGCCCGATCCCGCGCATGTGACCTTTATGCCCGATAGTGACAACGTGCTGCCCATTACCGACGACGAGTACTTTGACGACGACATCGTGCGCTACTTTATCGACTTTGTGCGCACCGTGTACGGCGAGGAAACGCTCGAGCAGAACCTATCCTTTATCGCCGAGGCGCTCGGCGGCAAGGGCACCTCGCGTGAGGTCATTCGCACCTACTTTTTGAAGGACTTTTTTAAGGACCACTGCCAGACATATAAGAAGCGCCCTATTTATTGGCTGTTCGATTCGGGCAAGAAGGGCGGCTTCAAGTGCCTTGTTTACATGCATCGCTACCAGCCTGACCTGTTGGCTCGCATCCGCACCGACTATGTGCATGAGCAGCAGGAGCGCTACCGTGCCCAGATCGGGTATGCCAACGATGCCCTTGTCAGTGCCGAGCGCGGTGAGCGCGTGCGCTTGGATAAGCGCATCAAAAAGCTCAACGACCAGCTCAAAGAGACCATTGCCTACGAGGAGAAACTGCACCACTTGGCAGACCAGATGATTAAGATCGACCTGGATGACGGCGTCAAGGTCAACTACGCCAAGTTTCAGGATGTGCTGGCGAAGATTAAGTAACTGCAGATACGGTAAGGATATTCATGCCCAAGATCGATGTAGAAGAACAGCTCAAGCTGCGATTTTTGCAGCCGTTGTCCTCATGCGCGCCGCGCCGTGTTGTGGTTTGGCACGATGCGGACGGCGAGTTTGCTCCTGAGTTTGAGCGATTGGCTGCCGAGGGTTTCGACGGCGTGGGGGCCGATGCCGGCGTAATGCCTGCTCACGGTGACTTTGAGCACCCGGTGCGCTTTGTTGAGGCCTGCGAGGGCCGTATGTTTGCCGTCAAGAAGCTCATCAACCGCGATGACCTTGCGAGCGATATCTTGCTGTATCGCCGTTGCCCGCGCGGCAGGCTTGAGGGTGATTGGCTTGCCGATGTTGAGCTGTATGCCGATCAGTTCCAGGCTGACTATCTTTCGCTTTTGGCCGATCAGCTAGGCATCGAGAATATCGACGCCGTGCGCGAGAGCCTGCGCGAGCACAAGACGTTCTTTGATGCCAAGACCCGCTGCGCTAAGTTTGCCGCGTGTGTTCCGCATGCCTCGGGCGCATCCGATATCGAACTCGGCATCCTTACGGTGATTTTTGGCGGCAAAGAGCCTGGTGACGCGCGCCCCGCGTTTGTGCTGCGTGGCTGTATGACCATGCTGCTGCACGAGGGTCCCGAGGCGCTGGCCGAGCTGATGGACAAGTACTGCGTGCGCGATGTGCTCTCTACCTTTATGCTTCGCTGCTATGGGTTTGAGGGACCGCTGTACGAGCGCGACTCATTGCTTATGCTTTCATCCCATGTGCTCCTTACAGCGGCGTCTACCGCGCTTCCCGAGGGAGCGCTCAAGGGACTCGAAAGCTATGTGGCTCCCGCCTACGGCCCCTATTGCCTTGAGGCGGTGCGCACGTGGGACCAGGCCCCCGATACCCAGGCGTCGAGCGAGGACCTATTTGAGATCTGTCGTTTGGTGGAGGATGCCCGCGGGCTCTTTGTGCGGTTTGAGGCTCTGCCGATCGATGCGCTGGCCTCGCTTGATGTGTTCCCGTGCGTCAATGAGGCTGTGCTCTCGCAGTTGTTCAGCTCGTTTGCCCAGGGTGCAGACCGTGTTGAGGACGCACGCGCCTTTGTGGCGCGTCGCTGCGACCTAAGCTGGTACCGCCGTGTCGAGAGCTACTTTGGCTTGCTTGCCGCTGTGGCCGATATGTGCGCATTTAGGCAGGCACATGCGGGCGGGTTCCATCTGGCGCAACCCCAGCAGGTGTGGGATGCCTATACGTCCGATTGGTATTCCATGGATGCTGCCTATCGTCATATGTGCACCGCGTATTTGCGGGCGCGCTCTGTCGAGTGCGATGTGCTCGAGGAGCCTGCCCGAGCCGTGGTGGACTGGGCGGAGAATCTCTACAGCAACTGGTTCTTGGCCGATGCCAATGCCTGCTGGACATCCGCTGCGCAAGGGGAGTGGGCCGATTGCGGCTACATCGATGGCCCTGCACGGCAGGATGAATTCTACTGGCATGTGCTGCCCACCTTTGTGGGGTCTGCCAAAACGACGGTCGTTATCGTAAGCGACGCGCTGCGCTATGAGGTGGCCCGTGACGTCGCGGCGCTTCTCGAGCGCGAGCGCGGCGGCAACGTCAAGGTTTCTAGCATGCAGGCGGTCTTTCCCTCCATTACCGAGGTGGGCATGCCCGCGCTGCTGCCGCACCAAGCGTTTGAGCTTGCAACGGATGGCTCGTTTGTGTTGGCTGACGGCATGCCCACTGCGACGACTCCGCAGCGCGAGGCCGTACTTACCCACGTTGAGCCCACGGCCTGCGCTTTACGCTCGAGCGCATACCTCAACATGGCGGGAACCGAGCGCAAAGCGCTGCTCAAGGACTCAAGACTTGTCTACCTCTACCACAACAAGATCGATGCCACGGGCGAGAAGGCCGCTACGCAGGATGACGTCTT
>DBGDZK010000075.1:0-3770 GCA_048373195.1 Collinsella sp. | reverse complement strand
CAAACTTAACCCCTGTGCCGCCCGGCCCGGGAATCCGACGTGCTCGTTGGGGCAACGTTCCCTTCCAAATAGGGACAGGTTTATTATGGTCGGTTTTATCTGGGGAAACGTCGCACTCCAGCGGTGATCTGCTCTCACCTGTCGCATGGAAATCGGCGGCGTTTCCATTTAACGCAAAAGAGGCCGCTTCCCCTAGTAGGAAGCGGCCCCAAATCTTACGAATAGACGATGGTAAAGGGTACTTCTGTTTCGGTCTCTCCTGTTGACGTGCACCTCGTGCCCTCAAGCGTTACTGAGACCACTTGGTCGACATCAATCAACTTCGTTGGCACCCAGATGTTCTCTCCGCTATTGCGCGCATAAGAAAAATATAAGTTGAACACCCCTGCGTCGTCATCTTCGATAATCTGCTCCGATCCATCCTTGTAGCTGACGGTCAGCTTATTATCAACTGCTTCATAGCCCAAATCATCGATGTGCGTCTGGATGGAAAACGGGCTGATCTCGAGAGGCGAGTCATCGGAGCGGAGTTCCTTTGTATCGACGTACGCTCCAACGCTAAACTCGGGCGTTGATGCCTCGAACAGCTTCGCGTCCTCGCCTTCGCCCTCAGTCCAGCAGATATTCCAGGTGACCGCATGTCCCAAATCTCGCTCGCGATTCCACGAGGCAAAGTACATCGTGCCATTAATGACCGTGTCGCTTGATGTGTCCTTATCAATTGTGCAGCGTGTGTCAGCCCATTCCTCGCCGAAGTTCATGCTGGGCGTGCCGATGCCTTGTTCTTCTTCACCATAAAGAACAAGTTCGCCTGTCTCTGCTGCTGGCTTGTAGTAGTTAACTCCATTTGGATTGGACAACGTAAACGTCACGGCACCGCAACCGTTTTTATCGATAGCCATATCATGAATGTCGAGTGTATAGCCGTTGCCCTCGACGGACACATTGACCTTCTGTACTGAACCCTCCAAGCTTTGGGGCGCGATACCATCACCAAACTCTCTGGTGTAGGTATATTTAGTCCCCGACGAGCCACCTTGAGTCCAGGTAATGGACTCTCCGTTGCCATGGTTTCCCCAGGCAGAGGCAAAATAACTGGAATTGACGACGGCGTAGGCGACCCCTCCGGTCGCCAGCACTCCGGCAAGGCATCCGATCACGGCAACATACAGAGGCTTCGCGTGACCCTTTCGGCGAAGCGGCTCACCAGCAGCGGCATAAAGAACACGGTCAGCAAGATCGCTATCGGCTTGGACGGACTCGAAGGCCTGCTTGATTTGATTGGATTTCACGGTCGCCCTCCTCTAGGATGAATTTGAGCTTCGTTCGACCGCGAGCTAAACGCGTTCGAACGGTCGCGGCTGGCACATGCAGTAACTCGGCAATCTCTGAGGTCGAAAAGCCCAGATAGTAATAGAGCACGATGGGAACACGGAATCGCTCCGGAAGTCGCATAACGTCTGACAGAACCGCCTTGGTCTCATCCTGCGCCGCCGAAAGCGAATCGGCCAGGTTCTCAATATCCTCCACACGCCTCCATGGCTTTCGAAAGAGCGATTTACATTCATTGATCGTGACCCGGATAAGCCAGCGGCGAAGATGCTCCCAACTCTCAAAGTGTCCATCGCTTTTAAGCAACTTAAGAAAGACATCTTGGGCAATATCGTCGGCATCGGCACGATCACGCAGGTACGTCAATGCGATCCGAAACACGACATCCCGGTGATCTTCGACCGCCTGTCTAAATGCTTGTTCTTCCATAATCACCTCCCGGTGATGCTCATGATTCTTGATGAGGCCCTCACCATAGATACGCTCTTGCCGAACGAAATGTTTCAAATTCAAGCAGGAAAAAACCTACCAAAATAAACCCGTCCCTTTTTGGCAGGTCCCCAAGGTATCAACGGAACGCAACAGGTTGAGCATAAGCAAGCGAGAGGCCCCCAGAGCGTACAAGGTGGCATGAAAAAGGCAGGGCATTGACCTTTTGGTCATGCCCTGCCTTTTGAATGACAGATTGTAGCTCTGGGGGCCGCGCAGCGACGGAGGTCGCCGCCGTTCGTTAGAACGGCGGAACTAATTACTCCTCGTCGTTGTCCTTGGCCTCTTCGGCGTCGTCGGTGTCCACGAGCTGGTTGAGCAGCTCGTCGAGGGACGCCATGTCCTCGTTGATGGCACCGTTCGCGGGAGCCTTCTTGTCGTCGATCGGGGCGCCCAGGAGCTCCTCGTCGGCGTCGGCGTGATGCGTCGGCGCAGCGGAGGTGCCCAGCAGGATGTCGTCCGGACCGTCGGGGCTAAAGACCATCTGCAGCAGCTGCGAGAGGTCTTCCTCGTCGGCAACGTCGTCGTTGTTCTCGAGGATGTAGAGCAGGTCGTGGGCCTCCAGGCCGTCACGGAGCTCCTCGATCGCCTTGGCACCGATGCCGTCGATGCGCAGCAGATCCTCCTCGGACTTGCCGACCAGGTCGCCGACCGTCTCGATGCCGACCTCGCTGAACTTGTTGGTCCAGCGCTGCGACACGCCCAGGTCGTCGAACAGGTACAGGCGAGCCTTCTCGGCGGAGATGGTGTGGCCGTTGCGGGTGAACGAACCGTCAGCACCACCAAACTCGTCGTAGCCGGCCCAGTCGAGCTGCTGCGGGAGCTGCTCGTCCAGGTCCTTGAGCTCCACAGGAGCCCACTCGGGCAGCGACTTGGCGTTGGGCGAAGCCGGGCCGTCGATGTCCACGTAGCCGTCGGCCGTGCGATACGTCAGCTTGGCGTTGGCGTACGGCTTGAGGCCGGTACCGGCCGGGATCTTCTTACCGACGATGACGTTGGACTTGAGGTCGAGCAGGTGGTCGACCTTGCCCTCGATGGCAGCCTCGGTAAGGACGCCGGCGGTACGGATGAACGAAGCGCTCGACAGCCAGGAGTCGATGTTGGACGCGACCTTGAGCGTACCCAGGATGACGGGCTCGGCCACAGGAGCCTGGCCGCCCAGACGGGCAACGCGCTCGACCTCGTCGGCGAACTCGTAGCGGTCGACGTACTGACCAAGCAGGTACTTGGAGTCACCGGGGTTGGTGATCTGAACGCGACGCAGCATCTGACGTGCGAGCACCTCGATGTGCTTGTCGTTCAGGTCGACGCCCTGGCTGGTGTAGACGTCCTTGACGCTCTCGACGAAGGTGTGCATCGTCGACTCGATGTCGGTCAGCTTGCGCAGGTTGCGGAAGTTGACGAAGCCCTTGGTGATCTGATCGCCGGCGCGAACCTCGCAGCCGTCCTCGATCTCGGGCATAAAGCGCACCGAAGCGGGGACGCGACGCTCGTCGAGGACACGGGTGTGGTCCTCGGAGTCGGTGAGCGTCAGCACGTACTCGGACTTCTCGGGCTTAATCGAGAGGTGACCGGAGTACGGAGCCAGCTCGGCCTCGCGACCCAGAATCTTCTCGTTGACGTTGCCGACGATATCGAACATACGGCTGACCGTAGGCAGACCCTGCGTAATATCGTCGACGCCAGCGACGCCGCCGGAGTGAATGGTACGCATCGTAAGCTGCGTACCGGGCTCGCCGATGGACTGGGCGGCAATAATGCCGACCGCGGTACCGATGGCGACCGGACGACGGGTGGAAAGATCCCAGCCGTAGCACTTCTGGCACACGCCGTACTTGGAGCGGCAGGTGAGCAGCGCGCGAAGCTTGACCTTCTTAAGGCCCGCATCGACCATCTTCTGGATGTCGGCGACCTTCTCGATGTAACCGTCCTGCTCAAAGAGCACGGTG
>DBGDZK010000074.1:0-8316 GCA_048373195.1 Collinsella sp. | reverse complement strand
GAGCCCCTCGTTTTTGGAGGGGAGGCAGTACACCGCGGCACGCTCAAAGAGCTCTTCGCGTTCTGCGCCCGCGACCCAGCCGTGGAACTCGCAGCGGTCGGCAATACCGAGCTCTGCCGCAAGAGATTTATTCTTTTCGACCTCTCCGTCTCCGCCGAATACGACCTTGGTGCCGGGAAAACGCGACAGGATTTCTCTTGACGCGCGCAAGAGCACGTCAGGGCTCTTGTTCGCGTCAAGACGTCCTAAAAAAAGGACGTCTTGACGCGAACAAGGTGAGCACGGCTGGTCTGGAACTTTGACACCGTTATGAACAACGTCAATCTTCTCCAGGTCGCAAACGTTTTTTGAAAAGTAGTCGCGCCACTCTTCCGACAGAACCACAACTCGGTCGGCGATACTAAAGGTCTTTCTTACATCACGACGGTAGGCATCTCCGCCCTCTTCGAAAGCCTTCTTAAACTCGCCATCGTGATCGTGGAGTATTACGTACTTGCCTGCTTTGTGGGCCATACGAGCCATAATTGACTTACGTTTGTAGGAGCCACGGGCGCTAATGTGTAAATGAATGATGTCATAGGATGGCATGATCATCGCATAGCGAATCAACGCTCGGGAAAATGCGACGGATTTACCGAGCTTTGAGGAACCGATGCCCGTCCCCAGGTACTCAAAGGCATCGCATGCCTCAGGGAGACCTGCGTCTAGATAACCTTTCACGACTGAGACAATTCCGCCGTGAAGAGAGAGATCGGGTCCGACCATTAACACCTTTGCATGGACGTGCGGATAACCTTTAGTCATTGATTTCCTCTTACCGAAAGCTTAGACGGCGAGCTGGAAGCCCCCCCCAGATTGAAAACTCCGGGCCAACGTCTTTTGTCACTACCGCACTGGCAGCAATCACACAATGGTCGGCAATTCTAACGCCCTTAAGAATCGTTACGCCGCTGCCAATCCATACATCATTGCCGATGACGACATCTTGGTCATTCTCTGGAAGCTTGTCCGACTCATCAAGCGTCATCATGGGTCGGTCGAGAACATCTGTACGATGGTCTCCAGTAATAATTGTGAGATGAGGGCCGCTCATGACGTAATTGCCGATATGAATCTTCGCACGGGTCGTTAGAAACGTTGCTCCTGGGCCAATATATACATCATGTCCCATGTAAATATTTTCAATCCCCTGAATTTCGCTACGACGACCGATGGTTACGTTTTTACCGCATGATGCAAAGGAGCGTCGTAGGGCAGGAAGCAAGAGCAATTTGTTATAAGCTCGCGAGATACCATCAAGCAATCTGTACCCAGCGCCCATGGCTAAGATTTCCTCCACACCATCTTGTCCACCACGCCGGTGTAGCTCTGGATGATCTTGACCACCTTGGTGGACACGGTCTCGTCGGCGTAGTCGGGGACGGGCGCCTCGGGCAGCGACCCCTCCGCGTCGAGCTCGACGGCGGTGTGTACCGCCTGGAGCAGGCCGCGCTCGCTGATGCCGGCCAGCGTGAAGCAGGCCTTGTCCAGCGCCTCGGGGCGCTCGGTGGAGGTGCGGATGCAAACCGCCGGGAACGGGCGGCCGACGCTCGCGAAGAAGCTGGACTCCTCGGGCAGGGTGCCGGAGTCCGACACCACCGCGAAGGCGTTCATCTGCAGGCAGTTGTAGTCGTGGAAGCCCATGGGCTCGTGCATGCGCACGCGCGGGTCGAGCTTGAAGCCGGTGGCCTCCAGGCGCTTGCGGGAGCGCGGGTGGCAGGAGTACAGGATCGGCATGTCGTACTTCTCGGCGAGCGCGTTGATCGCGGTGAACAGGCTCGTGAAGTTCGCCTCGGTGTCGATGTTCTCCTCGCGGTGGGCGGACAGCAGCATGTAGCGCTTGGGCTCAAGGCCGAGCTCGGAGAGGATGTCGGAGGCCTCGATCTTGCCCAGGTTGGCGCGAAGGACTTCTGCCATGGGCGACCCGGTGACGTAGGTGCGCTCCGGGGCGCAGCCGGTGTCCTTGAGGTAGCGGCGGGCGTGCTCGGAGTATGCCAGGTTGACGTCGGAGATCACGTCGACGATGCGGCGGTTGGTCTCCTCGGGCAGGCACTCGTCCTTGCAGCGGTTGCCCGCCTCCATGTGGAAGATGGGGATGTGCAGGCGCTTTGCCGCGATGGCGGACAGGCAGCTGTTGGTGTCGCCCAGGATGAGCAGCGCGTCGGGCTGGACCTGGACCATCAACTTGTAGCTCGAGGCGATGATGTTGCCCACCGTCTCTCCCAAGTCCGCGCCCACGGCGTCCAGGTAGACGTCCGGGTCGTCCAGCGACAGGTCGCGGAAGAAGATGCCGTTAAGCGTGTAATCATAGTTCTGCCCGGTGTGAGCCAGCAGGCAGTCGAAGTGGCGGCGGCACTTCTTGATGACCTCGGACAGGCGGATGACCTCGGGGCGCGTGCCCACGATGATCAGGAGCTTCAGGCGGCCGTCGTCCCTGAAGCGGATATCGGAATAGTCCTTGCCCATGCGGCTAGACCTCCTCGTAGTAGGTGTCGGGGTTCTCGGGGTCGAAGGGCTCGTTGGCCCACATGACCGTCACGAGGTCCTCGGTGTCGGACAGGTTGGTGATGGAGTGCGTGTAGCCGGGAATCATCTCCACGGCGCGCATGTCGGAACCCGAGACGGTGTACTCGTCGACGGGGAACGGATTTCCGTTGGCGTCCTCCCCCACCTTCCTCAGCTTGATGCTCGCGGTGCCGGAGACCACCAGGAACCTCTCCCACTTGCTCATGTGCCAGTGGTTGCCCTTGGTGATGCCGGGTCTGGACACGTTGATCGAGACCTGGCCGCGCTCGGGCGTGCGCAGGAACTCCGTGAACGAGCCGCGCGCGTCCGTGTTGGGCCTGAGGCTATAGGCGAAGTGTCCCGGCTCGTAGTAGGACAGGAATGTGCTCCAGAGCTTCTTGGAGAAGGAGCCCTCGGTGAGGTCGAGTACCGAGAGGGTCTCGCGGCTGTCTCGGAAGCTGTCGAGCAGGTAGACGATCTCGCCCAGGGTCTTCACGTCGGTCCCGGGGACGTAGCAGAAGTCATCCCCCTCGACGCGCTCCAGCCCCTCGTAGCCGCAGCGGTGCTCCTCCCCCAGCAGGGCGGCCAGCATCTCGCCGACCAGGTCGTCGATGTAGAGGAGCTCCAGCTCAACGGAGGGGTCGTTGACGGTGTAGGGGCGGCCGTTCGCGACGGCGTCGCAGAAGGTGGCCACGGCGGAGTTGTAGCGCGGTCGGCACCACTTGCCGTAGAGGTTCGGGAAGCGGTAGATGAGCACGGGGGCGCCGGTACGCTCCGAGTACTTGCGGAACAGCCCCTCCCCCGCCAGCTTCGACTCGCCGTAGACCGAGCCCTCGAAGCGGCCCGACAGGCTCGCCTGCGCGGAGCTGGAGAGCATGACGGGGCACGCGTTGCCGTGGCGCTCCAAGGTGTCCAGCAGCGTGGAGGCGAACCCGAAGTTGCCCTCCATGAACTCGGATTGGTCCTTGGGGCGGTTGACGCCGGCCAGGTTGAAGACGAAGTCGGCGCGGGAGCAGTAGCCGTCCAGCTCGGCGGGCGTCGAGTCGAGGTCGTACTCCATGACCTCGAGCGGCAATAAAGCCTGGTACTTCTCGCGGCGGTCCTTGCCGTCCCTTATGTTCTTCAGCGCGCAGCAGAGGTTCCTGCCGACGAAGCCCCTGGCGCCTGTGACGAGGACGCGCACCCTACTGCACCGCCTCGTGCTCGCGGCCCTCGAGTGCCAGCTGCACGTACTCGGCGGTCTTGATCTTGGCGATGGTGCCCTCCACGTCGAGCCTCTCGGTGTTGTGGCTCGTGTAGGACTCGTCGGCCTGGGTCTCCACCTCGCCGTCGACGACGAACTTGTCGTAGTTGAGGTCGCGCGAGTCGCAGGCGACGCGGTAGTAGCCGCCCATGTCCTCGGCGCGCAGTCGCTCCTCGCGGGTCATCAGGGTCTCGAAGAGCTTCTCGCCGTGGCGGGTGCCGATCACCTGGGTGCCCACCCGGCCGAAGACCTCCTGGACGGCCTCGGCGAGGTCGCCGATGGTGGAGGCCGGCGCCTTCTGGATGAACAGGTCGCCGGGGTTGGCGTGCTCGAAGGCGAACTGCACCAGGTCAACCGCCTCGTCCAGGTTCATGAGGAAGCGGGTCATGTTGGGGTCGGTGACCGTCAGCGGCTCGCCCTTTCGGATGCGGTCGATGAACAGCGGGATGACCGAGCCGCGCGAGCACATGACGTTGCCGTAGCGGGTGCAGCAGATGGTGGTGCGGCCGGCGCCGTTGCGGGCGTTGGCATAGATGATGGACTCCATCATGGCCTTGGACTTGCCCATGGCGTTGATGGGGTAGGCGGCCTTGTCGGTGGACAGGCACACGACGCGGTCGACACCCTCCTCGATCGCGGCGTGCAGGACGTTGTCCGTGCCGATGACGTTGGTGCGCACGGCCTCCATGGGGAAGAACTCGCAGGAGGGAACCTGCTTCAAGGCGGCGGCGTGGAAGATGTAGTCCACGCCGTGCATGGCGTCGCGCACGCTCTGGGCGTTGCGGACGTCGCCGATGAAGAAGCGCACCTTGGAGGCGAGCTCGGGCGACTTCTCCTGCAGGCGGTGGCGCATGTCGTCCTGCTTCTTCTCGTCGCGCGAGAAGATGCGGATCTCGGCCAGGTCGGTGTTCATGAAGTGCTTGAGCACGGTGTTGCCGAACGAGCCGGTGCCGCCCGTGATCATGAGGGTCTTGTTTTTAAAGGTGGTCGAATCGTTCATCTATTTGCCTTCCTTACGTTTGGCTTTTGTAAACTGGTAAAAGAGGAATTTCGTATTGGTTACGAGGTATCGTTTGAAAAGCCGTTTTGGCTCTTGAATTAGTCTGTATAGCCACTCGAGACTCAGGTTTTGCATCCATATCGGCGCCTCTGGCACCACGCCAGCGAGGACATTGAACGCTCCGCCAACACCGATCATCAACGGCTGTGGCCCTCCCTTGAGCTCGTGCATAAGAACTTCTTGACGGGGCGCGCCAAGAGCAATCCATGCGAAGTTAGCTCCTGAGTTGGCGATGCGATTAGAAAGCTCATACTTTTCGTTGTCGGACAAAGGACGGAAAACGGACGGTTCCATTCCCACAATTTTTAAGCCAGGGAAATCCCTGTTGAGCGATTCTCTGAGGGCGTCAAGATTCTTCTGTTCATTTCCGTAGAAATAGTGACTCCACCCGTATTGACTGGAAATCTCAAAAATCTCGCGCATCAAGTCCGGACCGGTAACGCGGTCCATCGATTCAAATGACTTACGGCCTACAACTGATAAGGGCTTGCCGTCGGGAACGGACATGACTGATTCCGCCTGGCAATCCCAATAGGAGGGGTCATCATGAGCCAAAACAGACGTATGGGCATTTGAGACGCAAATGTACTCGCCATGGAGTTCATCGATATGTTCAGCTAGAAAATTGATGCAATCTGCCATGTTTGTTCCCGTGATCGGAACATCGATCACGGGAACGCGATTCAACTCAGAGTATTTCGAATAATCCTCGAGCATTAGCACGCACCCTTACCGGTGATGACCTCAATAACCGTGAGAATCACAATCTTGAGGTCGGTGAGGATGCCCCGGTTGGCGATGTACTCCAGGTCTCGGCGGACCATGCCGTCGAAACCGGTGGAGTTGCGCTCCGTCACCTGCCACCAGCCGGTTATCCCGGGCTTCACGGCCAGGCGCTGCTGGTCGAACTCGGTGTACTCCGCGACCTCGTTGGGCATAGGCGGGCGCGGGCCCACGACGGACATCTGGCCCAGGAACACGTTCAGGAACTGCGGGAACTCGTCGATTGAGTGCTTGCGGATGAACCTGCCGATCCTGGTGACGCGCGGGTCCTCCCTCATCTTGAACATGGCGCCGGCGATCTCGTTCTGCTCCTTGAGCTCGGCGAGGCGCTCGTCGGCGTCCCTGTACATGGAGCGGAACTTCCACATGCGGAAGGTGGACAGGCTGCCGTCGGGGCGAGTCTGTCCCACGCGGATCTGGCTGTAGAACGGGTTGCCCTCGCTCTCCAGGCGGATGGCCGCGGCGAGAACCAGGCTCGGTATGGCGATTACAGCCAGCACGCAACTGCTGAACACGATGTCGAAGACGCGCTTTACGGTGCGGTAGGCCAGGCGCGTGCGGTCCCAATCCTTCACGGCCTGGATGGCCTTGTAGCGCATGCTCGCGTCGCCGCCATTCATGGCCTGGGCAACGAGCGCGGCCCCCACCGGCGCTCCTTCTGAATATTCAGTTTTATCTGACAATTTTTCCTTCAATCCTACGTCCCCGCCCCTGGGGATCCTCCCTGTCCCGTTAGACAGTCGCCTGCAGCTAGGCGATCGCCTTTTTAAGGTTTCGCATTACGCGCTGCTCGGCTGAAAGCACGGCAAGGCCAACACGCGTGGTTACGCGTCGGCCGCACAAGTCGAGCTCCAAATAAGCAGTGCTCTTGCGTCTATTAATGGTTTTGATAAGGCCTTCGTGGCCCAGCAGCGGGCCTGCCGTCACTACGACCTGGTCGCCGTCTTTTAAGGCCTCGCTCATGGGAACTACGCGGTCTCCCTTATGCGTAAAACTGCCAATAAGCTGGACCTCTTCTTTTGCCAGCGGCACAAATTGACCGTCCTGGGATAGCACCCGGGCAAAGTCATCCATGCGCAGCAGATACTGTTGCACGGTGCGGGGATCTGCCGTGTCGCAGATAAGATAACCGGGAAAGAGCGGCTTGGTCGTATTGACCCATTCGCCGTGTACTTTAATCTCGGTTTGAAATTGGGGATAAAAGAGCTCCTGCATGGCACCAGCCGGCACCACGCGCTCGATGCGCTCGCGCATTGCGTCTTCGCGGCCGTTAATGACTTGGATCACATACCACACGAGCACCACCCCCTTGCTGTCTTACGTGTGGCTCACGGGGTTTGGGTATGGCTTCGCCAGGGCGCTTGTGCGCGAAGGCGCTCCATATTCAAACCCTTAGCCCAGTTAGACAAGCACGTGGCGCTGCCCCACCGTGAACGGTATGTATAGAAGCAGTTGCTAGAGTCGCGGACGTGTATCGCAAAAATGACCGCGACCCCAGCTGGCTGCGTGCGAGCCAGTCAAGCGGGAACAAAACTGAACCGCACGCAAACAGCTGTAGGACTACTACGCTTTGACACGCAAGCTATTAAATGCACCTTGGAATTACATCAATGCAAATAAATAACGTCGCATGACTTCTTTATTGGAGCTCGTGGTGTTTCTGGCACCGCCGTTACGGCCGGATGCTGATCAACCCTGCGCTTTATGGCTTGCTGGAGCCGCGAGCACAGTTGAACTCATGTAACGCTAGGTATCCTAGCACAAGCTGATGGCGAAACTGATTTTGGTTGTGCCGGACAACATTTCGTTCATTTGACGTGTTCAAGGGGGTGGTTTTGGGAAATTGTTCACATTGATGCAGGTTATTGACGTACTGGCGGTGATTAGGGGCGTTACTGAACGCCTAAATGAAGCGGCGAACTACGCTGATAATCGCGTATGTCAAACAAACTAAGTACAGACATGGGAAATAAATTGTGCAACTTTTTGTTGGCGTAGGTAGGGTTTGTGGCGCGTGGTTTTTTGGCATGAAAAAAGGCCTTCGGAATTCCGAAGGCCTTTGCATTCACGATGGTGGAGACGAGGGGGATCGAACCCCTGACCTCTTGACTGCCAGTCAAGCGCTCTCCCAGCTGAGCTACGCCCCCGTGACGTGGAGATACTATAGGGGAAGACTTTCTTTGATGCAAGGACTATTTTGGGTTGAATCTCTTACTTACGGGTTTTCCTGGGACGGGGCAGAAATAATCACTCTTCGAGCGCTTATTTCTATCCACCGTCCCGATAAAACCCTGATGCGATAGACCTTACCTGTAGAGGTAAGCGATGGCGGTGCCGGTGTAGACTTGGATTGTGGCTGTTGACCTGACGACGTTGCTAATGCCCGTGTCGGCCAACAGGCCCAGCGAGGCGTGATCTAACTCCCACTCTAGACCGTGTTCGCTTACCACCGTCCCAGGCGCTATGGCGATGATGGAGAATGTCTTGCCTTCGGCGCCCTCGATGGTCCACGACTCACCTATGTGAAGAATGCGGGAGACCACCTTGTCCTCGGCAATCCAGACTGGGGCGTCTTTGTAGCTGGCTAGTAGGCCTAGGACGCTTAGGGCCATATCCGGGCGGCCGCCGGTGGCGCAGGTTGCTACCACTTCGGCGGCTGGCCAGCGGCGGCGAACGGAATCGAGCG
>DBGDZK010000073.1:0-15049 GCA_048373195.1 Collinsella sp. | reverse complement strand
GTGGCGCACGCGTACCGTCTGGAGCTTGGCTGCCTGGTCGTTGGCATTACCGGTTCCATCGGCAAGACGACGACCAAGGACGTGCTCGCCGCTGTGCTCGCCAAGCGCTATCGTGTCTGGGCCACCAAGGGCAATTTCAATAACCTGATCGGCATGCCGCTCACGGTGCTTTCCGCTCCGGCCGATACCGAGGTCCTGGTGCTCGAGATGGGCATGAACCATTTCCACGAGATTGAGCGCCTGTCCCAGTCCGCCAATCCCAACCTTGCCATCGTGAGCAAGATCGGTACCTCTCACATCGGCATTTTGGGCAGCCGCGAGAACATCGCCCGCGCTAAGGCCGAGATTGTCCAGGGTATGTGCGCCGCCGGCGACTATTTGCCGCTACTGGTTTTGGGCGGCGAGGACGACTTTACGCCGTTCATTCGCGATACGTTCGCCCAGCCTGCTGGTATCGATGTGATGCTGGCCGGCGTCTCGGACGATGATGAGGTCCGCGCCCGCGAAGTTCGTGTTGATGACGAGGGCCGTCCGGTCTTTACGCTCGATTTTGGTCAGGGCGAGACAATCGATACCATGCTTGCTATCCCCGGCGTGCAGTCCGTTCCAAATGCCGTTAAGGCCGCCGCGGTTGCCTATCGCCTGGGCGTGACGCCCGAGCAGATCGATGCTGCCTTTAGGGGCCTCACGATTACCGGTCACCGCCAGGAGATCAAGCGCGCCAAGAGCGGTGCCCGCGTCATCGACGATTCCTATAACGCCAGCGCCGAATCCATGGCTGCTGGTCTCGATCTACTGTGCTCGCTTTCGTGCACGGGGTCTCGCATGGCGATCCTGGGCGAGATGGGCGAGATGGGCGATGAGGCTCCTCGCATGCATGAGCTCGTGGGCGCCTATGCCGCCGCCAAGAAGCTCGACATGCTGGCGTGCGTGGGTGGTGAGCTGGCCCAGCTTATGGCCGATGCCGCGCGCATGATGGGTATGGACGAGGACCGCATCCAGGTGTTCTCCGATTATCAGCAGGTGCTCGACCGCATGGGCGGCGCGCTTGAAAAACATGATGTTGTACTGGTCAAGGGTTCCCGCTTTGTTGAGCTCGACCGCTTTGTGGAAGGTGTGTGCTAGCCCATGTTCGGCAATCCCTCGTATCCAACGTATCAGGCTTTTTTGGGGCTTGGCATCGCCGCCGCCATTGCGCTGCTGCTCATGCCGTGGTGGATCAAGCTACTCAAGGTCGAGGGTATCGGCCAGCAGGTTCGTGCCGACGGCCCCAAGCGTCATTTGGTTAAGCAGGGAACGCCCACCATGGGTGGCGTTGTCATCCTCGTCGCGATCTCGCTGACCTGCCTGCTGATGGGCAAGCTCACCACCGAGCTCGTGCTCGTGCTGCTCGCCACGCTGGCGACCGGCGTTCTGGGCCTGATTGACGACCTGACCTCCGTTACGCATGGGCGCTCGCTCGGTCTGACGCCTCATGCCAAGATGATCGGTCTAACCATTATCTGTGTCACCTTTACGGTACTTGCCGTTAACTGGTGCGGCGTCGCCCCCGAGATTCGTTTTCCCGGCGGCCTGACGATTGACCTTGGCGTGCTTTCGACCACCATCTGCGGCCTTTCGTTCCCGTGGCTCTATATTGTCTTTTGCTGGCTGATGATCGCCGGTCTTTCTAATGCCGTGAACCTGACCGATGGCCTTGACGGTCTTGCTGGCGGCACCTCCATGATCGCTATGCTCGCCATGGCCGCCATGGCGTTTTTGCACGGAGACGTGAACCTGTCCATCTTCTGCACCGCGTGTGCCGGTGCCTGCTTGGGCTTTCTGTGGTTCAACTGCTATCCGGCGAGCATCTTTATGGGCGATACCGGCTCGCTTGCCCTGGGTGCCGCGTTTGCCTGCACGTCCATCATGACCAACACCGAGGTCGTCTCCCTCATCATCGGTGGCCTGTTTATCGTTGAGACCCTGTCGGTCATGATTCAGGTTGTCTACTTCCACTTTACGCACAAGCGCGTCTTCCTTATGGCGCCCATCCATCATCATTTCGAAAAGAAGGGCTGGGCCGAGACCAAGGTCGTCATCCGTTTTTGGATTATCGCTGCTGCCTTTGGTGCCGTTGGCCTTGCTCTGTTCTTCCAGTTGGGATAGTGGTCTTTCATGCCTCTTGCTGATGTCTTTAGCCTGCTCGTTTTGGGTCAGGGCAAATCCGGTCTCGATGTCGCCCGCTGGGCGCTGGCACATCCCGAGCGCGTAAGTGCCGTTACCGTGTATGGCGGTGGCACCTCTGAGCCCAATGACGCCACGCGTGCGCTCGAGGCCGCTGGTGCGTCGTTTGTCTATGGGACCGAACAGGTCGAGGGCGCCTATGACGTATGCGTGACGTGCCCGGGCATCTCGGAGTTCTCGGGCTTCTTTAAGGCCGGGCGCGAGCATGCCGCCCAGATTATGGGTGAGCCCGAGTTTGCCTATCGCCTGTCGCCCGATAACTGGATTGCCATCACGGGCACCAACGGCAAGACGACCACCACGTCGCTGACTGATTATCTGCTTAAGGCTGCCGGCGAGGCCAGCGTTGCTGTCGGCAACATCGGCGAGCCGCCGGTCAACGAGATTGACGGCCGAGCCCACAACGAGTGGTTTGTGGCTGAGCTCTCGAGCTATCAGATTGCTACGACAACCGAGCTCCACCCCCGCGTGGCGGTGCTGCTCAACATCACTCCCGACCACTTGGGCTGGCATAAGAGCCATAAGAACTACGCGCTTGCCAAGATCAAACTGTTTGACAATATGGTCGATGACGATCTGGCGGTTGTCGACGTCGAAGACGCCGGCATTCACGAGTTCGATGAGTACATCTACACGCCGGGTCGTCGCATCTGCAAGGTTGCCTTTGACGAGCCTGAGGGCGAGGATGCCGCCTTTGTGCGCGACGGCAAGATGGTCGTGCGCCTGAAGGGCGTCGAGACCCCGCTCATCGCTACATCCGAGCTCAAGATCTCGGGCCATCACAATGTTATCAATGCCCTGTGCGCCGCCACGGCTGCCTTGGCGGTCGGTGCCGATGTCGATGGTGTCTGCCGCGGTCTTGCCTCGTTCCAGCCGCTCGAGCACCGCGTGGAGCCGTGTGGCGAGATTGACGGCGTGCGCTACGTCAACGATTCCAAGGCGACCAACACCGATGCGGCCGAGAAGGCACTGACGGCATTTCCCGATGACGACGTGATCTTGCTGCTCGGCGGCCACGATAAGGGCACGCCGCTCACGGACTTCGCGCGCGTCGTTATGGACAACGTGCGCTCGGTCGTTTGCTTTGGCGATGCGCGCGAGCGCTTTACCGCCGCTATGGACGAGGCCGATGTCGATGGTGACGTGGATATCGCCCAGGCCGATGATCTGCGCGATGCCGTTGACGTTGCCCGCTCGCTCTCGAGCCGCGGCGACGTGATCCTGCTTTCGCCCGCTTGCTCTTCGTTCGACGAGTTCTCGGGCTACGAGGAGCGCGGCCGCGTGTTTAAGGACTACGTGGCCCAGCTTGCCGCGGCAGCGAAATCGCAAACGGAATAGGGGTTGCCGGTGAGAGAGGAGAGCCCCCGAAGTGATATGAGGAGGCCCGACTCGGACCGTGCTTCCTCGCTGCATAGCACGCCGCGTTCCGGACGCGGCGGGCAGACGTTCGGTGAGCGCTATATTGCCGGCGTCCCCGCCCGCATCATGCGCCCCCGTTTGATATTTATGGCTTGCCTGTTTAGCTTGGTTTGCTTCGGCTTGCTGATGGTGTACTCGGCATCTTCGGTCGAGGCGCTGCACGAGAATGGTACGGCGACGTTTTTCCTGTTTCGACAGGCCGCGTTTGCCGGAGTTGGCGTGCTGGCCATGGTTGCCATCGTGCGCGTCTTGCCGGACAGTTGGTTTGGGGAAGACGTGCTCAGGATCTTTCTCACGGGCATGATAGGGCTACTGGTTCTGGTGTTCTTTATGGGTAGCGGCAGTCGTGGCGCCACGCGTTGGCTCAACATCGCCGGTATTCAGTTCCAGCCGTCTGAGTTTTTAAAGCCGTTCGCCATCGCGTATTCGGCCATCATGCTCGACCGCATCTTTTCGCCCGGCGGCAACATCAACGAGTTTCTTCGCAAGATGGGTGCCTACCTGGGCATTTCGCTCTTTCTGATTTTTGTTCAGCCCGATTTTGGCACCGTTCTGATCATCTTGCTGACCCTCATGTGCATGGCGTTGTTTGCGGGATTGGACCCCAAATATATCGTTTGGACGGTCGTTGCCGGCATCGCCGTCATTGCGATCGCCCTTATCGCCGAGCCGTATCGTATGACGCGTGTCGAGGTTGCTTGGAATCCTTGGGCAGACGAATATGGTGATGGCTATCAGGCCACGCTTGCCATTATGGCGTTTGCCTCGGGCGGCCTGTTCGGTCGCGGTATCGGTAACTCCACCATGAAGTACTCGTATTTGCCCGAGGCGCATAACGACTACATCTTGGCTATTATCGGCGAGGAAGTTGGCTTTATCGGAACCGTGCTGTTCTTCTTGGTGTTCGCGTTGCTGATCTACTCGGCGTTTCGTATTGCCGAGCAGGCGACCGACCGTCGCGGAGCACTTATGGCATCGGGTTCCGCAGTCATCCTTGCGGTGCAGTTTTTGATCAACGCGCTGGGCATTCTCAATGTGTTTCCCATGACGGGCAAGCCGCTGCCGTTTATTAGCTACGGCGGCTCGTCGATTATCGTGTCGCTTATGCTCGCCGGTCTGATCCTGCGCGTTTCGTATGAGAGCGCCCGTCGCGATGAGTACGATCGTCGCCGCGAGAGCTTTGCCGTTATGGATGAGAGTACCGCCGGCGTGCCCCACGTGCGCGGTGAGCGATCTTCGCGTAACGGCTTTACCGTCCTGGATGGCTCTGCGACCGAGTCGGCAGCCCGTCCGCGTCAGCGAACGGCGCCGCAAGGTCGTTCGCAGCGCCCCACTCCTCGCAATGCGGGCGGCGGATATAATCGAATCGATTTGAATTCGGACCCGTCGGCGCGTCTGCGCACCGATGACCAGGGGCCGCGTGTACGAAGGGATTACCATGACCGATAAGATGACCGTTGCTATTGCAGCTGGCGGCACGGCAGGACATATCAACCCCGCGCTCGCCTTGGCCGAGGAGCTGCGTGACCGCGGTCATCACGTTGTGTTCGTGGGCCAGTCGCGCAAACTCGAGGGTCGTCTGGTTCCCGAGGCCGGATTCGATTTTGTGCCCATCACGGTCACGGGCTTCGATCGCTCCCGTCCCTGGACGGCGCTGACCTCGCTGTGGCGCGTCAACAAGGCGAAGCGTGCGCTTGCCAGTCACTTCTCAAAGGTCGGTAAGCCCGATGCCGCCATCGGCTTTGGTGCTTACGTTGAGGTCCCGCTGCTGGGTTGGTGCAAGGGCGCCGGCGTTCCGTATCTGCTGCACGAGCAGAACTCTGTTCCGGGTCTGGCCAATAAGATGATGAACTCACATGCCGCCCGCGTGTGCATTTCGGTACCTGCGGCCCGCGCGGTCTTTGAGCGCGAGGGCGACTCCGACCATGTGCTCATGACGGGCAATCCCGTGCGTCGTTCGGTGATCGAGGGCGATCGCGCCCGCGGTCGCAAGACGCTCGGTGTGCCCGAGGACGCGACGCTTCTGCTCGTCTTTGGTGGTTCGCTCGGTGCTCAGCATCTCAACGAGCGCGTTGCCTCGCTCAAGAGTGAGCTGCTGACCCGCGAGAATCTCTACATTTTGCATTCGACGGGTGCCGACGGGTTTGAGGAGACCGAGCGCGCTTTGGCGCTGACGCCCGAGGAGGCGAAGCGCTATCGTGTCCAGCCCTATATCGACAACATGGGCGATATGCTGGCTGCGGCCGATTTGGTGCTCTCGCGTTCCGGTGCCTCGAGCGTGGCCGAGATCGCCGCGCTTGCCGTGCCCTCGGTGCTCGTGCCGTATCCGCACGCCACGGCCGACCACCAGACCACGAATGCGCGTTACCTGGTCGATGCCGGTGCCGGCGTGCTTTGCGCCGATGCCGATATCGATGCCCCTGCCTTTGCCGACGAGCTGCTGCACCTGATCGATGACGCTACGGCACGTGATGCCATGCGTCAGGCGGCGCGCGGCTTGGCCCAGGACCGTGCCGCCGCACTTTTGGCCGACGCAGTAGAGGGATTGCGTTAGTTAGACGGGATATCGCCGGTCGCCCTCGCGCGGATGCGGTAGGTGCGGTACAGTTAACGGGTTACAGGCAGTGTTTACGCAAGGAGTACACGAGCACATGGCTGATTCCCAGACTGCAACCTCCGCGCCCGAGTTCAAGAGCGCCCACTTTATCGGTATCGGCGGCGCCGGCATGAGCGGCATCGCCCTCGTCCTGCACGAGCGCGGTTATACCGTTACCGGCTCCGACCTTAAGACGTCGCGCTATATTCGCCAGCTTACCCGCGCCGGCGTGAAGGTCCACGTGGGCCACGAGGCTGCGACGATCGACGAGGTCAAGCCCGACGTGGTTGTTGTCTCCACCGCTATTCCCGAGTCCAACCCCGAGCTCGTGCGTGCCCGCGAGCTCGGTATTCCCGTGTGGCCTCGCGCCAAGATGCTCTCGGCTCTGGGCCATGGCTACACCACCGTCGCCGTCGCCGGCACGCACGGCAAGACCACGACCTCTTCGATGTGCGCCACCATGCTCGACCGCATGGGTCTGGACCCCAGCTTTTTGATCGGTGGCATTGTCGAGGGCTACGACACCAACGGCAAGAACGGCTCGGGCGACTATTTTGTCGCCGAGGCCGACGAGTCCGACAGCTCGTTCCTGTTCCTAAACCCCAACGTGGTCATCGTGACCAACGTCGAGGCCGACCATCTCGATCATTACTCGGGCATCGAGGAGATCGAGGCCACCTTTGCCAAGTTTATGGGGCTGGTGGGCGAGGACGGCACCGTCATCGTTTGCGGCGAGGATCCACACCTGGTCGAGCTCGCCAAGTCGACGGGCCGTCATGTGCTTTCCTATGGTTTTGCCGAGAGCAACGACATCGTCTGCGTACATCCGGATGTCAAGGGCATCCAGAGCGACTTTATCGTTCGCTTTGAGGACGGCACCGAGCACGCTGTCGAGATTAAGAGCAACCCCGGTCGTCACAACATGCTCAACGCCACGGCCGTCTTGACCGTCGCCCATGTCCTGGGTCTCGATATCGATGCCGCCGCTAAGGCACTTTCGAGTTTTGAGGGCGTCCGCCGTCGCTTTACCCACGTGGGCGATATCGACGGCATCACGGTGGTTGACGATTACGGCCATCATCCCACCGAGATCAAGGCGACGCTCGCTGCTGCCTCTTCGCTGGGCTACAAGCATGTCGACGTCGTGTTCCAGCCGCACCGCTATTCGCGCCTGCAGGCTCTGTGCGATGACTTTGCCGATGCCTTTGCCAACGCCGACAAGCTGCTGCTGATCGATGTGTTCTCCGCCGGCGAGATGCCGATTCCGGGCGTTACCTCCAAGATGCTCGCAGATACCGTTCGCGCCAAGCACCCCGGCAAGGAGGTCGTGTACTGCTCCAGCCGTCTTGAGCTCAACCAGGAGCTTGAGAATCTCGTGGGTGAGGGCGACCTGCTGCTCACCATGGGTGCCGGTGACGTTACGACCGTCGGCCCCGAGTTCATCGAGTATCTGACTGCCAAGAAAGACGCATAACCTCTATGGGTCTTTTTAACGCCGTCATGGCGCTTTCGGGCATGATCGACACGGACGTGGTCGAGGACGAACGTCTTGCACGCCATACAAGCTATCGTATCGGTGGCAAGGCCGACCTCTTTGTGACGTGCCATAGCTACCATGCCCTGCGTCGCGCCGTGGCGGTGCTCGACCGCGAGCAGGTGCCGTGGGTGATTATCGGCAAGGGGTCCAATCTGCTTGTTGCCGATGCCGGTTATCGCGGCGCCGTTATTTCGCTGGGACGTGAGTTTCAGCGCACGGTTGTTGCCGAGGACGGCTGCACGCTGACCGTTGGTGCGGGCGTGATGTTCGCGCGTTTGGTCAACGACGCCTTGTCGCGCGGGCTTTCGGGCCTTGAGTTCGCGGTCGGTATTCCCGGTTCGGTCGGCGGCGCCGTGTCCATGAACGCAGGTACGCGGACCGAGTGGATCGGCTCTCTTATCGAGGACGTGGTCACGTTTGATCCGGCGTCCGGTATTAAGCACTATGCAGGGTCCGAGATCGCTTGGGGGTATCGCGAGTGCAGCTTGCCGCGTAACGAGATCATTCTCGAGTGCGTGCTCAAGCTCAAACCCGCGTCTAAGGCCGACATTCGCGAGCGTATGGAGCGGTACCTGACGCGCCGCAAGCGCACGCAGCCCATGGGCCGTGCATCCTGCGGATCGGTCTTTCGCAACCCGCCCGACGCAAGCGTGGGCAAGTTGATTGAGGATTGTGGATTAAAGGGTTTTTCGGTTGGCGGTGCGGAAGTTTCGCCCGTACACGCTAATTTTATCGTTAATAACGGAACCGCCTCGGCCGATGACGTGGCCGCGGTTATCAGGCATGTGCACGGAAAGGTGAGGGAGGCGTATGGCATCGAGCTCAGACCGGAAGTTAAATTCCTCGGCTTCTAGAGCATCGAAACCAACCTTCCGCCGCGCCGGAGGGCGTTCCGGCGCACCTGTCCAGCCTCAACATAAGCCCGCCATGCCCTCCAAGTCCGTTGGGCCCGTTCGTCCTGCCAAGCGCCCGGTCGTCGGCTCGCAGCTGGGAGGACGCCCCGCTTCTAAAAAGACGAGTCGTCCGGCTCCGCGTCCTTCGGTGACGCCCAAGCCGGCGATGGGCACCAAGACCTCCCCACCCCTGGTGACGCCCAGACCTTCGCTGGGAGCTCGTGCGCCGCATGCCGGCCGTACGTTGGCTGGCGCTAAGCCGCGTTCACTGACATCGGTACCCGCCGCCAAGGCGTCTTCGGCAAAAAAGGGCATCAATCCCCTGTCATCGCTTGGTGCCATGGCAAGCAAGACGACCGACGTCGCTTCTGCCATTAAAGGTAAGGGCAAAATCGCGGGCGGCATCTTGGCAGCCTTGGCCGTACTTGCCATTGTTGCCATCGTCGTCATCAACTCCGGCCTGTTCTCCGCCACCGATATTCAGATTCATGGCAGCGAGCATGTGACCAAGCACGACGCCATGCAGCTCATCAGTCTTCCCGAGAACACGTCGCTCTTTAACGTGGATCCCGATCAGATCACCGAAGGCCTCAAGCAAAACCCGTGGGTCTCGGGCGTGGATGTCCAGCGCCAGTTTCCCCATACGCTTATCATCACGCCGACGGAGCGTAAAGTTATCGCCATTGCGTATATCAGCTCCGACGACCTTGCCTGGGCTATCGGAGACGATGACACTTGGATTGCTCCGCTGTCGACGTCTGTCGAGGTGGACGACCAGGGGAACGTCATTACAACGGGGGAGGGTGCCAACACCCTGACCGGCATCGATGCGGCCCTGGCGCTTGCCAAGCACTACGGCGCCGTGCTGTTGACTGATGTCTCGGCCGATGTCGCACCGGTTTCGGGTCGGGCGGTGAGCTCCAAGGCTGTCAAGGCCGGCCTGGATTACGCACGCGGTTTTTCGAGTGAGTTCTTGGACCAGGTGAAGGATATTTCCACGCCTTCCGTTGAGGCTATCTCGGCAAATCTCGACAACGGCGTCGAGGTGTCGCTGGGCGATTCGGACGATATCGTCAAGAAGGAACGCGTAGTTACCAAGTTGCTTTCGCAGGTAGAGGGCGTAACGTATATCAATGTGCGCTCTCCGGGTAACTATACATTTAGGAACGCTCCGACCTCGTAGCGCTGGTTGATGCTTTGTTGAGGGGCCATACCACGCCGTTTATCTGGTTTGTTTGGTTTTCACGGTCAATTATTTGACTGATACGTTCATAATGTGCAAACATAATACGGTTTACCTTTGCATTTACTTTCAACCTGAAGGTTAATGTGCGCAGGGGTCGACCCATGCTATGGCTATAACCTTTGTTCGGAGGACCGACATGCACGAGACAGAGATCAACAACTACCTTGCCGTCATTAAGGTGGTCGGCGTCGGCGGCGGCGGTACCAACGCGGTCAATCGAATGATCGAAGAGGGCATCCGCGGCGTCGAGTTTGTTGCCATCAACACCGATGCTCAGGCACTCGCGATCTCTGATGCCGATATCAAGGTGCACATCGGCACCGACCTTACCCGCGGCCTGGGCGCCGGCGCCAACCCCGAGGTTGGCCGCAAGGCTGCCGATGAGTCCCGCGACGACATTGCCGAGGCGCTCGCTGGCGCCGACATGGTGTTCATCACCTGCGGCGAGGGCGGTGGCACCGGTACCGGCGCTGCTCCCATCGTTGCCGATATCGCGATGAACGAGGTCGGTGCGCTGACCGTCGCCGTCGTGACCAAGCCCTTCACCTTCGAGGGCCGCAAGCGCAAGAAGAGCGCCGAGGAGGGCATTAAGACCCTCTCCGATTGCGTCGACACCATGATCGTCATCCCTAACGATAAGCTGCTCGACATCGCCGAGAAGAAGACCACCATGCTCGAGGCCTTCGCGATTGCCGATGGCGTCCTTTCCCAGGGCACCCAGGGCATCACCGACCTCATCACCGTCCCCGGTATCATCAACCTGGACTTCGCCGATGTTAAGACCATCATGAAGCAGGCCGGTACCGCCATGATGGGTATCGGTACCTCTTCTGGGGACACCCGTGCCGTCGACGCTGCCCAGCAGGCCATCTCCAGCCCGCTGCTCGAGAGCTCCATCGATGGCGCCACGCGCGTGCTGCTCTCCATCGCCGGTTCCAAGGACCTGGGCATCCAGGAGATCAGCGACGCCGCCGACGTTGTCGCCAACGCCGTCGACCCCGAGGCCAACATCATCTTCGGTACCGTTGTCGACGAGTCCCTGGGCGATCAGGTGCGTATCACCGTCATCGCTACGGGCTTCTCCGACTCCAACGTCAACCGTCAGGACGAGCTCTTTGCTGCTCAGCAGTCTCAGAGCAAGGCCGCTGCCTCCGCTGAGCCGCAGCGCACCGCTCCTGCCACGAGCCCGGCTCAGGCCGCTCCGACCCGCAACGTCGGTGGCACCGAGCTTCCTAACTTCGGCAACGATCAGTTCGAGCTTCCCGACTTCCTGAAGCGCGGTAGCTTCTAAGTCGTTCTTTGCATTGTTGTGCACAGGGGCGTGTCCGTATGGACGCGCCCTTTTTATTTCGACTTTGTAAACTAGAACCTCCAATCTCTTTACGTTCCCTTTACGATTGCCTCCAGCGCAGCAGGTATCCTTTTAGAGAAGTATGACAGCCGTATAAACGCGGGCTGTAGCGGCGATGCCGCGGTACTTGTGTTATTAGGAGGCTTTAGTATGGCAGCACGTGCGGACAACGTTTCGCGTGTCGACCATGATGGAGTTACGTTGGTGGAGGGCGCGACATCCGATGTTCGCTTTGCCTTCACCGAGCGCGCCGGTGGCGTTTCCGAAGATGCGTACTCCTCACTCAACTTGGGCTCGCATGTTGGCGATGACCCCTTTGCTGTTCAAGAAAATCGTCGTCGTGCGCTCGAGGCTATGGGTGCCGCCGAGTGCGAGCACAACCTGCTCGTTCCCAATCAGGTCCATGGTGATCATATCGTTGCGGTGACCTCGAACGGCGCCGATGACCTTGAGGACGTTCGCGAGCAGATTGCCGAGGGCTGTGATGCCATCGTCTGCACGGCGCATAACGTGCCCGTGCTGCTCTGCTTTGCCGACTGCGTTCCCGTGGTGCTGGTGGCCCCCGGCGGATTTGCCGTGGTGCACTCCGGTTGGAAGGGCACGATTGCACGTATTTCCGCCAAGGCGTGCCAGGCGCTTTGCGATGCTGCCGGCTGCGATGCGAGCGACGTTTCCGCCTATATCGGCCCCCATATCTTGGGTGACGAATATGAGGTATCCCAGGAACTCATGGATCGCTTTGCCGCCGAGTTCTCGTGCATCGATGCGAGCACCTCTCGCATGCTCAATCTTTCCGCTGCCATTTGCGAGGCGCTGGTAGATGTCGGTGTCGACGCGGATAATATCGTGGATACCCAGCTTTCGACTGTGCGTCAGAACGACCGCTTTTATTCCTACCGTAACGAGAACGGCACCTGTGGGCGCCATGCTGCGATCGGCGTGATGCTATGAGAAAGATCGTATCGGTCCTGAGCGTCGCTGTGCTTACGCTTACGCTGTGCGCCTGTTCTTCGGGATCTTCCACCTCTTCCATTACCGTCGCTGGCTCCACGACCTGCCTTCCTATCGCCGAGATTGCGGCCGAGGGTTTTAAGGAGGAGACCGGCATCGACGTGCTCGTTTCCGGTTTGGGTTCTTCCGCTGGCATCGAGGCCGTCAGCGCCGGCACGGCCGATATCGCCAGCTCCTCCCGTGGACTCAATGCCGACGAACAGGATCTGGGCCTGACTCCCATCGTCATTGCCCACGACGGTATTGCGGTCATCGTGAACGACGACAACCCCGTCGATAACCTCTCGACCGAGCAGCTCCGCGATATCTACGCCGGCAAGATCACCAACTGGAAAGAAGTCGGTGGCGAGGACCTGAGGATTCAGGTCATCAACCGAGACGAGGCGTCCGGTACGCGCGAGGCCTTCCGTACCATCGTGATGGACGGCACGCCGTTCGATCGCCGTTCGGCTGTTCTTTCGGGTACGGGCCAGGTACGCGATGTCGTGTCCCGCTCGCGTGGCGCTATTGGCTACATCTCGCTGGGTTTTGTCGAGAGTCTCAACGCCAAGACCTCGGTCAAGGCCGTCTCGGTCAATCATGTTGAGGCGTCCGAGAAGACGGTCGCGAGCGGCGGCTATCCCATCTCGCGCGACCTTTACTTCTTTGTGAAGGGTGCGCCTTCGCAGCAGGCGCAGGATTACATCGACTACGTGACGTCCGAAAAGATGGACAAGCAGATTCGCGAGGCGGGCTTTATTCCCGTCACCAACGACGAGAAGGGGAGTGAGTAGCATGGAAGCACAGGAAAACTCCCAGACTGAGCAGAATGCTCAGGCACCCAAGAAGCGCGAGCTGGCGCTCGTATCGCGCAGTACCTATATCAAGGAGAAGGCGCTGCAGTGGATCTTCTTTGCCTGCGCGTTTTTGGCGGTCGTTACCGTCATCCTGATTTTTGTCTTTACCACGTACTCGGCGCTGCCCGTCTTTACCGACATCGGTCTGGCGGACTTCTTTAGCTTTACGTGGGCGCCCTCTGAGGGCCACTACGGCATCATGTCGCTGCTTGCCGGCTCAGGTCTGGTGACCGTCGGTGCGCTCGCCATGGGCGTGCCGCTAGGTGTGGGCACGGCCGTGTACCTGGTCGAGATCGCCGGCAAGCGCGTGCGCAAGCTCATCAGCCCCGCCGTTGACCTGCTGGCGGGCATACCCTCCATCATCTACGGCTTCTTTGGCATGATCATCATCCGCCCGTTTATCGCACAACTGACCGGCGGCCTTGGTTTTGGTGCGCTGACGGCGTGGTTTGTGCTCGCCATCATGATCGTCCCTACCATCACCACGCTCACCATCGATGCTCTCAATTCCATTCCCATGGGCATTCGCGAGGCATCGTATGCCATGGGCGCCACAAAGTGGCAGACCATCTATAAGGTCGTGCTACCTGCCGCGAAGCTGGGTATCGTTGATGCCATCGTGCTGGGTATGGGCCGTGCCATCGGCGAGACCATGGCCGTGCTCATGGTCGTAGGTAACGCCCCGGTTATTCCCGACAGCATTGCGAGCCCCATCTCGACGCTCACGAGCCAGATTGCGCTCGACATGAGCTATTCCTCGGGTCTGCACCGCTCGGCGCTGTTCGGCATGGGTGTGGTCCTGTTTATCATCTCCGCCACGCTGGTGGGTATCGTCCGTCTGATTTCCAAGAAGAAGAGGGGGTAGGCTATGTCCGATTCCGTTGACACGACGGTCGATACGACCTCGTCGCGCGAGCGCATCAAGCGTGCCCTTTCCCACGGCAAGAAGGGCCGCATCAACAAGGACCTGTCCAACAAGATCATGCTTGGCGTGTTTCGTGCCGCTGCCTACATCACCACGCTGGTGCTGGTCGCTATCATCGCCTACGTGGTCATCAACGGCCTGCCACACATCTCGCTCGACTTTATCTTCGGTTGGCCCCAGGGCGTCAACGCCGAGGGCGGAATTTGGCCCACGATCGTCTCGACCGTCTACGTGACGGCGCTCGCCATGCTTATCTGCACGCCGATCGCTGTGCTGGCAGCCGTCTATCTGGCCGAGTACGCCAAGCAGGGCAAGGTCGTCGAGCTCATTCGCTACGCTGCTGACGCTTTGGCCTCGGTGCCCTCCATCGTTATGGGCCTGTTTGGCTACGCCTTGTTTGTCGAGGCTATGGGCCTGGGCCTTTCGATGGTCTCTGCCGCTCTGGCACTTGCGCTCTTGATGCTCCCCATCGTCATGCGCACCACCGAAGAGGCCATTCGCGCCGTTCCGCGCTATATCCGTTGGGGCGCGTACGGCCTGGGCGCCACCAAGTGGCAGGTTGTCTCCAAGATCGTGCTTCCTTCTGCCTTTGGCCGTATTGCCACGGGCATCGTCCTCGCCATCGGCCGTGCCATTGGCGAGACCGCGGTGGTGCTCTACACCATGGGCCAGGCCATCAACCTGCCTATTTCGCCGCTCGATTCCGGCCGCCCCATGACGGTTCACCTGTACCTGCTTGCCAACGACGGCATCAACATGAACGCAGCCTACGGCACCGCGCTCTTGCTGATGGTGATCATTTTGGCCTTCAACCTGTTTGCGCGCTTCCTGTCGCGCAAGCGTCGCTAGTTAAGGAGTCCCATGTCCGTTTATCAGTCCGCTCCCACGTTGGAGCAAGCGGCCATTACGGCCAAGGATTTCAACTTTTGGTACGGTGACTTTCATGCGCTGACGGGGCTTGACCTCAACATCGCCAAAAACGCCATCACCTCCTTCATTGGCCCTTCGG